>NZ_CAMLOV010000096.1 GCF_946481715.1 uncultured Mucilaginibacter sp.
TGGAAGAAAGAGGTATTTGAGGATGGCGAGGTGTGGGTGGCAGCGCATCCGTAGTTGGGATTCCACCGATTATATTGAAGGGTAGCTACTAACCTATTCCGCCCTCTAACGACAGCGCATTGGTACCAGGCTTTAATTTACTAATCAGCTTCACGGCCTCGGCGCTACGTTTACCGGTTGCACAGTAAAATACTACTGTTTTATCAGCATTTAGCAATTCAATATTTTCCTCCAGTTCATCAAGCGGGATGTGTTCTCCGCCGATGTCGTGCAAGTCGCGTTCCTGTATAGTGCGTACATCTACCAGTTGCATCGTGCCGTTATCCATTCCGTTTTGCAGTTCACCCTGAGTGATGGTGGAGGCTTCAATTGTGGGCTGCAACTCGGATATATTCGTTTTGCTGGTATTACCTATTTTGATGATACGGCTTTGCATGCTTTGGGCATCAAAAATTAATACCCTCCCCGCAAGCAGTTCGCCGGTTTGTGTGATGTATTTGAGTACCTCGTTGGCCTGCATACTGCCTATGATGCCTGCCAGCGTAGGGATTACCCCGCCTACCGAGCAATTTGGTATTTGCGTAGCATCAACCTGCGGGTAGAGGTCGCGGTAATTGGGGCTGCGGCTGCCATTGTCGTTCTGCAGGCTCCAAACGGCAACCTGGCCTTCGTATTGGTAAATGGCGCCGTACACCAAAGGCTTGCCGCTTAAAACACAGGCATCATTAATGAGGTACCGGCTTTCAAAATTATCTGTCCCATCAACTATAATATCATAGTCCTCAATTACTTGCAATACATTATCGGAAGTTATTTTGTCAGTATGCGGCACCAGTTCAATTTCGGGGTTTTGCCGCAACAGGCGTTCGCAGGCAATAAGTGCTTTGTTTTTGCCAACATCCCCCGGGTCGTATAATATCTGTCGGTGCAGGTTGCTGATGGATATAGTATCAAAATCGGCAATGCCTAAAGTACCTACGCCGCTGGATGCAAGGTATTGGGCAGCGGGGCATCCTAACCCGCCTGCACCTATTATAAGCACCCTGGCGGCTTTTAAACGCTGCTGTGCATCTTCGCCAAAGCCGGGCAAAGCAAGCTGACAACTGTAGCGTTGCAGGTCATGGTGCATCGGTTTGAGCAAGTTTATGGTGAATGATGCGCTTTACCCTATCCATTTCTTCGGGTGTATTCACATTACTTAATGCTTCGGCATCGGGCACCTGTAAAAGGTTAATATCCGAATTGATGAGTACTTTACGCGGACAGGAATACCCCTGTGCTAAAAATTGAAGTAAAGCCGGATAAGATTTTGGCTCCCAAATAGTTATCAATGGCTCGGGGAAACCAGTTACTTCGCTATGGTACGCTGTGGCGATGTTTTTTGTGTTGCGGTTTCCGCTGAGGTGTTGCAGTAAAGCGTCGTCAACGAGGGGCATATCGCAGGCTATCACCAGCCAGGCTGCTTCCGGGTTTTGGCGGAATGCAGATATTATAGCACCATAAGGCCCTAATCCGGTAAAGGTATCTGTGAGGGTGTTATAGTTTTCGTCAATCTCTCTTTCCTGTTCTTCATCGCGGCAGGAAATAAAAACTTCGCTGCAAAAACCCTTTAACATATCGGCCACATAATAGCGCTGTTCTTTGCCATACCAATGGATGGCACCTTTATCAACACCCATACGGGCGCTTTTGCCGCCGGCCAACACCAGGCCGTTTAATACCGGTTTAGCTTGAAGTAACTTAGTTTTAAAGAACCCGATAACCGGGGCTGTCTCATCGTGTAATTTAAAGGTGGGCAACTGTTGCCAGTTAGGCACCGCTTCTTTCACAAAATCGAAAACTTCATCAGCGTTATCTGCCAGCAATATTATCTGCACATTCGTAAGCTGCGCTATTCTTTTTTGTAATGAGGCTTTTTTGTTGATATCGATAATTAACACCTGTGCTTTCGCCTGCTGGTGATTGCCATTTACCAGCACTAAGTCCATTTCTGCAAAAAGCTGGCGTTGCTTAAATGCCGTTAAGGGCGCTTTATAGTTTAGCTGACAAAAGTTAAGCTGGTCGGTATACTCCAGCGCCGCGCCACTTGTTAGCCTGCCAGGGCGCTGTATAACATCATCGTTATGCGAGGTATCGGCGTAGGCGCATTGGTACAGGATAGATAAGGCAGCAATGATGCGGTCTGCCAGTGCTTTTATAACCGTGCACGGGCCACCGATGATCGCCCATTCGTTGCGCCCGAAATTGCCATTTTCGGGGCGGGCTATGGCGGTATGTTTTTTATGATCTTTTAAAGTCACGCTTACCTCCTGTTTTTGAGATGAGTTTGGTTTCTTTTACCACAATATCATGGCTCATGGCCTTGCACATGTCGTACACAGTTAAGGCAGCGATGGACGCTCCTACAAGTGCCTCCATCTCAATGCCGGTTTTTGCGGTGATGCTTGCTGTGCATTCAATAACAACTTCATTAGGCTCGTTTAACCGGATATAAACCTGGCAGTTATCCATACCAAGCGGATGGCACAGTGGTATCAGGTCGCCTGTTTTTTTGGCTGCCATAATACCGGCGATGATGGCGGTTTGGAATACAGCACCCTTTTTTGTTTGCAATTCTCCATCAACCAAATACTGCAAAACTTCGTCCGGCAGTACTACAATACTTTGTGCAGTTGCGGTACGGTGTGTTGGCTGCTTTGCAGATACATCTACCATAGTAGGGTTATCCTGTTTATCTAAATGACTTAGCTTTGATTCCACCGATTATATTTTTTTGATTACACCGATTATATTTTTTGATTACACCGATTATATTTTTTGATTACACCGAGGAATATAGTTGATTACACCGATTACGAGCCCTCATCGGTGAAATCACCTCCTGAAAGCGGTGAAATAATATATCTTATACACCTCGCCTTTTTTAAATTCGTTTTGTTCTAATGGCAGTTCCATAAAAGCGTCAGTATCTGCTAAGTTAGCAAAATCACCCGAGCCATTGCCTTCTATTGGCGTTGCTATTAGTTGGCCTTGCTTGTTAAAATTAAGCCTTACCTGCAAAAAGTACTGCAATGCCGGCACAAAGTTAAAATCGCTATCTAAAACGGCGTATACAGGCGGTTTCGGCTGCAGGCCGAGCGTGGCATCCAACCAAAGCAAAAAGTACCTGTGCAGGCACATAAACGTTGCTACCGGGTTGCCGGGAAAAGCAAATACCAAAGCCCCCTCCGCATGCCTGCCAAACCAAAATGGCTTACCTGGGCGTTGTGCTACTTTGTGGAAAAGCTTGGCAACCTGCAAAGCTTCCAGCGCTTGCGGTATATAATCAAATTTGCCCATGCTGATACCCCCGCTCAGCAATAGCACATCATAGTTTTGCAGGCACTGGCGTATTTTAGTTTGAGTTACCTCCGGATCATCGGGAATATGCAGCATATCGGCCCGGATGCTGTGATTGCTTAGTACCGCTTTAATGGTATAATTGTTCGACCGCCTTATCTGGTAAGCATTTGGCGTATCGGCCACATCCACCAATTCATCGCCCGAGGATATAATAACTACCCTGGGCAATTTCTTCACCAATAAATCGGCTTTGCCAACTGATGCTGCCAGGCTGATGATAGCCGGTGTTACTTTTTGACCAGCCGCAGCAACTACATCTCCCCGCTGCTTATCTTTTCCTTTAAAATGGATGTTTTGCCCTTTTTTTATATTGGAGACCGTTAGCGCCGCTAACCCGTTCCTGATCTCCAGGTCTTCGTAGCGAATAATGGTATCGAGCGAGTCATGCAAAGCCGCCCCGGTCATAATCTCCACGCAGAGGTTGGTATCCTCTATTCCGATGGGCTCATCCCCTGCCGCCTGCGTAGCTTTGATATGAAAAGTATTGATACCCTGCTCAATCGCTTTATAATTTATAGCAATACCGTCCATGGTTACCCGGTTAAAGGGCGGCAGGTCGCGGTCGGCTTTAATATCTTCTGCCAATACAAAGCCAAGTGCCAGCTCAAAAGGTACGGTTTCGGTACCGTAATCTTTCAGTTGGGCAAGTACTATTTTTTCGGCTTGTTCTACCGTTGTCATATCCTGTGGTATTTAACCGCCAATCGTCGCCATGGATTCGTGGAAGTTTGGGTTCTCTTTACGCTTTTGCTCGGCAGCCCAGCCATCTTTTTCGCGGCTATTAAAGGCATTGCGCAGCGCATCAACAATAGCAGTATTGCTTTTACCCTCGCGCATCAGGTCTTTTATATTTAGCACGCCATCATCGTAAAGGCAGTTTTTAAGCGTGCCTTGCGGCGTAACGCGGATACGGTTGCAAGTGCCGCAAAATGTACGCGAATATGCAGCAATAATGCCGATGCTGCCTAAATGCCCCGGGATTTGATAATTATAAGAGGTTGAATATAGTGGGTCGGCAATTTTTTGGATATCGGGGTAAACAGTTCTTATCTCATCGAATATCCGCACATAATCCCATGTTATACCGCTGTAACTATGCCCATCGCCATTAAAAGGCATTTCTTCTATAAACCGCACGCTTACAGGCATCTCCCTGGTTAGCTCTACCAGCGGGATGATATCCTGTGTGTTCTTACCGGCCATTACTACAGCATTTATCTTCACCTCCATGCCGTGCTTCAGTAATTCCTCCATCGTTTCCATTACATTGGCAAATTCATCGCGGCGGGTTATGGCAAAAAAGCGGCCGGCATCCAGGGTATCAAGGCTTAGGTTAACAGAGCGGACGCCAATCGCCTTTAATTCAGCAACGTGCGGGGCGGTTAAAACGCCGTTGGTGGTCAGGCTTAACTCTTTTAACCCATCAAGTTTAGAAAGCGCTGTAAGCAGCTGCATAATATCCTTGCGCACAAATGGCTCCCCGCCGGTAATGCGGATCTTCTCTATGCCCATTTTTACCAGCAATTCGCAAGCGCGCAGCATTTCCTCATAGGTCATAAGTTCTGCGCGGCTTAGCCAGTGTAGCCCCTCTTCGGGCATACAGTAAAAGCAACGCAGGTTACACCTATCGGTTACCGCCAGGCGCAGGTAAGTGATTCTTCTGCCGTGATTATCTAATAACAAGTGCTACGAATAAAAACAATGAACACGAATTTCACGAAAAAAAGCGAATTACACGAATCTCAAAGATTTAATGACGCTAATTCCACGAATCGGGTTAACACTAATTTTCTCGTATTAAAGCTAATTTCACCAATCAGAAAAGGTCAGAAGTAACTGCTATAAATGAGGAAAGGATTTTCATTGCTGAAAATCCTTTCTCTTATTCGTGGCATTCGCCTAAATCAGTGAAAATTCGTGTTATAAATTCGCGGCTGTTTATTTAGAAAACTTATATATCGTTACCGTTTTATAAACAGCACCCGGTTTTAATGTAGTTGTTGGAAATGTTGGCTGGTTTGGGGAATCAGGGTAATGCTGTGTTTCCATAGCGAAAGCATTGCGGTATTCATCCTTTGCGCCGCCTTTTAGGGTGTTAGAGCCATTCATAAAATTACCGGTGTAAAACTGCAAACCCGGCTCCTCGGTAAATACTTCCATTTTAATACCGCTTTTATCGCCAATAACAGTAGCAATAGGTGTGCTGATATCGTGTTTGTTTAAAACGTAATTGTGGTCGTATCCCTTGCCATCTTTCAGCTGAATGTTATCCTCCGCTATTCTTGAGCCTATGGTTGCAGGCGTTGTGAAATCGAACGGTGTACCCTTAACAGGCTCAATTTTTCCGGTTGGGATCAATGTGCTGTCTACCGGTGTGTAAGCATCCGCGTCAATTTTTACCGAATGATCTAAAATACTGCCTGTACCCTGGCCATTCAGATTGAAATAAGCATGGTTGGTTAAGTTAACTACAGTAGTTTTATCAGTAGTAGCCTCGTAGCTTACTTTAATGGCGTTGTCATCGGTAAGGGTATAAACAACCTTTACCTTTAAATTGCCGGGATAACCTTCTTCCATATCTTTAGAAAGATAGCTTAATTCTACAGTTGCGCTATCGGTTTGTTTGGCATCCCATACCATACTGTCAAAACCTTTTTTGCCGCCGTGCAGGGTATTTGGCCCATTATTAGCAAACAATTTATATTCTTTGCCTTCCAGCGTGAATTTGGCCTTGCCCAGACGGTTGCCATAGCGGCCAATAGTTGCGCCGTAGTAAGAGCCCGCCGATTTTTGGAACCCTTCGATATCATTAAAACCTAAAACTACATCAGTCATTTTGCCATCTTTATCCGGCACCAACAGGCTTACTAAGTGTGCGCCGTAGTTGGTTATTGCGGCCTCTGCGCCATTTTTATTTTTCAAGATAAAAAGCTCGGTTTTTTTCCCGTCTATGGTTCTTTCAAACCCGGTTGCGGGCGGCAATTGTACGGTAGCGGCGGTAGTAGTGCTGTCTGTCATGGTGTTGCTTTTTGGGGCAGATTGGTTACAGGCAGCCATGAAGATACTGCCCGCAATTGCCAGTGCGAAAGTCGGTTTTTTTAAGGTGTTTTGCATAATATTTATAATAATTGGTTGCATTATTTATGTTGCGATGGTATGGGCAACGGTGTATTTTCTTTTACCGGGATGCCAAAGTTCGGTGTCCCATCCTTATTCCAGCCGAATTTTTGCATGCGCGGCGACCGAAACCCACCACAGCCTTGCCCCGGTTTTGAATTGGCGTGGTAAATTATCCAATCCTCGGTACCATCGGGCGATTTAAAAAACGAATTATGCCCGGGGGCATAAACCCCATTTTCTTCCGACTTTTTAAACACCGGCTCCGGCGATTTTTTCCACGACTTTGGGTCGAGTAAGTCTGCGTTTGCCGGTGCGGTAAGCATCCCGAGTGCGTAAAAATCTGTCCAGCACCCACTGGCAGAATATACCAGAAATAACTTATTGCCGTGCTTCAATATCTCCGGGCCTTCGTTCACATTCACATGCGGTGGGTTGTTGGCATCGTGCAAGTCGCCGTTTTTCTCCCAATTGTAAAGCGGGCTGGAGATTTTAACCCTCGGCCCATCAATAGTATAAGGGTTCTTCATTTTAGCAATGTAAATATCCTGCTGCCCGTTTTCATCGCCTTCCCAGCCGGCCCAAATCATATACAGCTGGCCTTTATGCGTAAATACAGAGCCATCTATTGCCCATTTGTTGGTAGCATCGCCCACTTTGCCTTTAAAAACCCATGTGCCAGTTAAAGGGTCGGCTGCTGAGTTTTCCAATACGTACAGGCGGTGATTGTTGTTGTTGCCATCATCTGCAGCAAAATACATATACCACTTATTATTTAGGTAATGTAATTCGGGTGCCCACAGTTCCCTGGAGTATTGCGTGTTTGGCGGCGGCACCCAAACGGTTTTCTTTTCGGCAGATGCGAGGTTGGCCAGGTTCTTCACCTTCCATATATTCAGTTTATTCTGTAGCGAATTGGTATAGTAATAATAGCCTTTGTGGTATATTACCCATGGGTCGGCACCCGAGGGCAATAGTGGGTTTGTGAAGGTTTCAGATTGCCCAAAACCGGCTTGTGTTAAGCCAAATGTTATTATCAATACTAAAACGAACTTTACTACTTTCATTACAATCTATTTTATTACTGCCGAGTCGCAAATATAAGTGGGCACAATACCTGTAGATGTTATGCGGTTTTGGGCGTCGGCAGGCAGTGTATTACCAGATAGTACCAAAACGGTATCCAGCCCAAATTTATTTCCGCCAAGGATATCTGTTTGCAAAGTATCACCCACCATCACTATCTCCGGCTTGCTAATAGGGCGGTACTCGCGTATCAGGTCATAAGCAAACATAAACATCTGCGAATCGGGCTTGCCAAAACGGATAAATTTTTTGCCAACAATATTCTCTACCATTGCTGCTATCCCCCCTATTGCTACGGCAATTTCGTTTACGGTTACGGGGTAGGCAAAATCTGTATTGGCTACAATTGCCGGAATGGCACGGCGGCGCAGCAGGTTTACGGTTTTGTTAAGGTCGTTGCACCAATCAAAGCCTTCGTCATCTAAAAACACAAGAGCGTTTACCTTATCAAAATTCTCAGCTGTAATAGCGCTAACCGGCATAGTGTGTAGCCCTTCGCTTTCAATATAATGGGCAGAATCTTCGGTACCCAAATAGGCCACTATGCCATCGTCAACCTTAAGGTCGAGGAATTCCTTGGTAAGCATGCCCGAAGATATGATCCTGTCGGCGGTGATGGCTGTTAGCCCCTTTTTATGGTACGATTCCGCCAACTGCACCGGGCTGCGCGATGCATCATTGGTAACGATATAATATTCCTTGCCCCATTCTTCCAGGTAATCGAAAGTACGTTCTATGCCCGGCACCAGCCCACCATAGTTTTTAATAACGCCAAACGCATCAAAAAACACTACCTCATAATTATCTATTATCTCGCGGAAATCGTCGATGCGTTTCATCTGTTGTAAATGTTATAAGAAATTATAAAAATCGAGAAAAAGCCGGCTCCCGTCGAGCGCAATTGATACAAGTTGGAGAAAGGTTGATAGCGGCTGTAGAAAGTTATAAAAGTTGTAGAGGTTAAAAGGTTTTAATTCGATTATATAACTTTTTTAACCTTTTTAACTTATTCCAACTTTTCTAACTTATTTCAACTTCAGTGCCTCTATTATTTTCTCTGCATCAAAGTCGCGGTCAACCGATGGCAGGTAAACATCAAATGCCTCCGCCTGTAGCTTTTTAGCGTACTGCTCGTTAAAAAAGTGCTTGCCATCCTTAATTACATAATTCAGGATGAAAAAGCGGTACGCTTCTTTCATAAAACGTATCTCATCGGCACTAAGCGGGTAAACTTTATGGTATTCTTTCAGGAACGTGATAAACCTATCCTCCATCATCGGCCCTATTACATAGCTGAAAACGGTACGGTCGCCCACATCAGATACTACCCTGCTGAAGAAGTAAAAATCCAGCACGCGGTAGCTCATCCTAAACCAATCGTAATCCCAGCGTGAATATAGTTCATAATTTGGCGTGACCGAAAAGTTTCCGATGTTCCAGTCGATAAAAACCGGGATAATATCGAAGGAGGCCATGTTATATTTAGAACGGTTACGCAAAAAAAGGTCGCAGTGGTACTTTAAAAAATCTACCTGCATGGCCGAACCGAAATCGCGTTCGTTTTTGTCTAATTGTTGCTGCAGCGCATAAATATCGGTACGCAGGGTTTTTGATGATTTCGGCAGTACATTCTTCACCCTGCTGCAAGCTTTATGAAACTTACCCAATTGCTGCCCGAGTTTTTTAATGAGGTTATCGTCCAATCGTTTTGGCAGCCTGTTGAGGATACGCGTAGGGTTATAAAACACCACCCAGGCATCTTCTTTGCCATGTTTATAATGGTAGATATAAACACGGTTATTTTTTAATAACGATTTCGCAAGCAAGTTCTCAAACGGGTAAAGCAAGTTATTGCTTAGCGAGTGAATGATGCGGTGATCTTCTTTAAAATGTTCGAACTTGCCGAATAAGGATAGCTTGGCAATGATGATATCCTCATCATCAAAGGTAATGCGATACACGTGGTTGGTAGATACCATAGCGCTGATATCTTCAATGCTCCTAATGGTTTTTGAGGCATCATAGCCTTCCCACGCTTTTTTTATAATGATAGAAAAGTCCACAGATGGTTGTAATTGGTTTGCATAGTTATGCATTTTTATCATTTTAGTAACAAAAAATTTGTGTTGGGGTTTTTAAACCGCAGAGAGCGCTGAGTATTCGCAGAGGTTCACAGAGACCTTGCAATTGGCGAGGGAGTGCTATTGATAACGCGTTTAATCCCATCTTTTAACTTGATAACGTTAAAGTTTATTAAAAGACCCAATCTATAATTACCAAGCTTCATATAAGTAAGCGTTTGCGCCATGTGTACATCATTAAGTTGTTCGACGCTTTTAACTTCAACTACTATTTGGTGTTCCACAAGTAGATCCATTCGATAGCCACAATCTAACTTCACTTCTTCAAACACAAGAGGCATTGGCTTCTCTTTTTCAACAATCAATCCATTCTTAAATAGCTTATAAAACAAACATTCTTTATAAGCACTCTCAAGCAAGCCCGGGGCCTAATGCATTATGAACCTCTATTGCAGCTCCAATAATCTTACCTGTTAACTCATTTTCCGACATATAAATCTCTGTGTAACTCTGCGTACAACTCTGCGCTCTCTGCGGTTAAAAAACAAATCAAATGACCTCGAAATACCTCTTCAGCTCCCAATCACTCACGCTTTTAGAATATTGCCGATGTTCCCACAAGCGGGTTTGAGTGAAGTGCTCCACAAAATCAGATCCGAGGAGTTCTTTTGCGATGGATGAGTTTTGCATGGCGGTGGCGGCATCATACAGGTTGGCGTGCAGGCTTCCGTTGCTTTTATCCTGGTAGCCGTTGCCTACGGTTGGGGCAATATTGAGTTTAAGCTTGTTTTTGATACCGTATAAGCCCGAAGCTAATGCAGCAGCAATGGCTAAATATGGGTTGGTATCCGAGCCGGGGATGCGGGTTTCTAAACGGGTGTAGGCTATAGAAGTATTTATAACGCGGAGTGCCGTAGTGCGGTTATCCACGCCCCAGGTGATAGTTGTTGGCGCCCAGGCACCTTCTACAAGGCGTTTATAACTATTGATGGTTGGCGCGTACATGGGCAATAAATGCGGCATACAGTACAGCTGGCCGGCCAGGTATTGTTTATGCAGTTCGCTCATTTTGTTTTCTTCGGTGCCGTCGTAAAACAGGTTTTCGCTTTGATCTTCGCTCCACAGGCTTTGGTGTATGTGGCCACTGCAACCCGGCAAATTTTGGTTCCACTTGGCCATAAAGGTTGCGGTGATGCCGTGCTTGCTGGCTATCTCCTTTACTGCGGTTTTAAAAAGGACAGCCTTATCAGCGGCTTCCAATGTTCCGCAATGCTCAATAGCAGCTTCGTAAACACCTGGCCCTGTTTCGGTATGGAGGCCTTCGATCGGGATATTAAATTGGGTAAGCAAATTAAACAGATCGTAATAAAAATCGCTGTTTTGCGAGGTGCGGAGTACAGAATAGCCAAACATGCCGGGCGTTAATGGTTCCATATTGGCAAAGCCTTTGCTTTGTAAACTTTGCGGCGTCTCTTTAAAATTGAACCACTCAAACTCTTGCGCAAACTCGGCATGGTAACCCATCGCTTTGCATTCGGCAACTATATTTTTTAATAAACTGCGCGGATCGGCCGGTACGGTATTGCCATGCGGCCCGCTGTAATCTGCCAAAAAAAACGGGATATTATCCTGCCAGGGCACATTACGAAAGGTAGAAAGGTCGATATAGCAAAGTTTGTCGGGGTAGCCGGTATGCCAGCCTGTTAGCTGTACATTATCATAACAAACATCGCTGCTATCCCACCCAAAAACCACATCGCAAAACCCGTAGCCGGTTTTTAGCCCGTCGAGGAATTTTTTGGTACTGATCACTTTACCGCGTAAAACGCCATCGATGTCGGCAAAGGCAAATTTAACTTTTGAGATGTTGTTTTCTTTGATGTAGGCTATTACCTGTTCCTGGTTCATGCGGCTTAGTATAAAAATGCCAATTTAAGCAAGATAAATTTTATGAAGGACATATATTTACGAGTATATTTAACTATGCCCGATGTGTTTTTGTTTGTATACGGAACTTTGCTGCAAAGCAATAGTCAATTTGCCAAATATTTAAGGCAGCACTCCCGGTTTTATAGCGCCGGAAAGATACGTGGATTTTTATACGACGTTGGCGAGTACCCGGCATTTGTAGCCGATAACAAGGCTGGTTATGTTTTTGGCAGTTTGTACAGTATAGAAAACCTGGAGATGTTATTCCAAATAGATGCCTACGAGGGTGTCGGCCCCGATGAGGAACAACCCAATTTATACACAAGGGTAATTTTACCGGTCGAAACGGAGATAAAACAGGTTGATGCCTGGGTATATGTGTACAACTTGCCGGTTTTGGGTTTACCGCGAATAGAAGCGGGCGATTACCTAAAATACTTAGGGCAAAAAAAATCCCCCGGTAGTTAAACCGGAGGATCCTATAAGATCAGTTAATTAAAAGGGGTATTACAATTTTGCAGATTTAACTGTTTTGATGATAACCGCAGCAACTTTGTACGGATCGGCAGCCGAGTTAGGGCGACGGTCTTCCAGGTAACCACTCCAGTCGTGATCAACTGTGTAAAGCGGGATACGGATAGAAGCACCACGATCTGATACGCCGTAGCTGAAATCGTTGATGGAAGCAGTTTCGTGCTTACCAGTTAAACGCAGATGGTTATCAGCACCATATACAGCAACACACTCAGCAACCGCAGGGCGGAAAGCCTCGCAGATAGCAGTGAAAGTTTCTTTGCTGTTTGCAGTACGTAAAGTTGTGTTAGAGAAATTAGCGTGCATACCGCTACCGTTCCAGTCTAAAGTACCTAACGGTTTGCAATGCCAGTTGATAGATACACCATGTGCTTCGCCTATACGCTCTAATAAATAACGTGCAACCCAAATTTGGTCACCTGCTTCTTTAGCGCCTTTAGCAAATATTTGGAATTCCCATTGGCCTGCAGCAACCTCAGCGTTGATACCTTCAACGTTTAAGCCAGCATCTAAACAAGCATCTAAGTGCTCTTCAACAATATCGCGGCCGTAAGCGTTGTTAGCACCTACCGAGCAATAGTAAGGGCCTTGCGGGCCAGGGTAGCCACCAGCCGGGAAACCAAGCGGTTTGTTAGTTGCAGGATCCCACAGGAAGTATTCCTGCTCAAAACCAAACCAGAAATCGTTATCATCATCCTGGATAAGCGCGCGGCCGTTAGACTCATGTGCTTCGCCTTTAGAATCCAATACTTCGCACATAACCAGGTATGCATCTTTGCGTTGCGGATCAGGACATGTAAATACCGGTTTCAAAACGCAATCAGATGAACCACCCGGTGCCTGCTCGGTAGATGAACCGTCAAAGCTCCAGTTATCCAAATCTTCAACCTTACCGCTGAAAGATTTAACAATTTTTGTTTTACTACGTAAGCTTTGTGTTGGTTTGTACCCGTCAAGCCAGATGTACTCGAGTTTAGTTGCCATTTTTAATGAAATTTGTAATTTTAAGTTTAAATTATAGTTCTGTTAAGCTTTTATTATATTCTACATCGCGAATTTAATGCATTTTTATAAATATCATAGTGTTTTTTATAAAAATTATAAAAATTTACAATAAATACCTTTATAAATTCCTAATTCAATTAAATCTCTATCAAATCTATAGTTGTAGATAAGTAAATTTTATCAAAAGCAATGTTAAGAACAAGAAATCACTATGCATGCATAACGATTAAGCAGTATGGCTGGAATTTTTTATGCTGAAAAGTATTAACGGCCCGATGCAACTCCCCAATAGCAACTGTTTCTTATTTTTTTGAGGGCGTTAGTATCGGTTTTTACTTCTGTTTTGGTGTTAGCCGCTACAAAATAAAGCTTCGCGGATTTGTTATCATATATATAGGATGATATTTTGTGCGGTTTTGGCAATTTATCTATAACGTCTACCCGTAAAGCGTTGGTTGCTTTAACGTTGCTAACGGTATCCTGCGGCTCGGTTGTTTTAACATAATTTACGATGTATTTCACATCCTTTTCTGTCAAAATTGCCTTTTTATAATTGTCGTCGGCTTGCACAACAGCTATCAGGCATTTAATGCATGGCTCGGCTATGGTGGCGTTACCATAATTTTTATTTGGGTTGTTTATGACGCTGTCATTTTTATTGTTTACCACAACGGTTGTTTTTGATACGGTATCAGATACAGGCTTGGGCTTGTTGCCGTTGCAGGCGGTAAAAATAATTAAGGCAATTGCTGGGACTAAAAGTGTAGAACGTTTCATAATCGACGGTTATACCTATATATACAGTTGAGCCATTATTTTGTGTGGGTCTTGGTAGTACATTGAATTGCTCACCCCAACGGTGTGATATTAAATTATTTGTTTAAACGTTTTTATGGCGGTATTTTTCAGCAAAATTTATTAAAATTGCCCGATTTATGGTTTTACACCTCCCTCCCGGCAAATGCTTCGACGTTTTGCTTTAAAGTGTAAAAATTTTATCATTATTAGTTTACAACAAAGGTTTCATCGGGCAAACAATTTTATTTGAATGTACCTTTAGCATTCAATAGTATCATGAGTAATAGTAGCAAGGTTTCAAATACAACGGTTGATGTGGTTTTGGTTGGCGCAGGTATCATGAGTGCCACACTTGGGGTAATGCTTAAAGAGCTGCAGCCCGATCTTTCGATAGAAATATTTGAACGGCTGGATACTATTGCCGCCGAAAGCTCTGATGCCATGAATAACGCCGGCACCGGCCACTCTGCTTTTTGCGAGCTGAATTACACCCCACAAAAAAAAGATGGCAGCGTTTCTGCGGAAAAAGCCGTGCAAATTGCCGAGCAGTTTGAAATAACCAAAGAGTTTTGGGCACACCTGGTAGAAAACAAATTTGTTGGCCAGCCTCAAACTTTCATCAGCAAAACACCTCACATTAGTTTTGTTTGGGGGGCTGATAATGTTGATTACCTTAAAAAGCGTTACGAAGCCATGGCCAAGCATCACTTTTTTAAGGACATGGAGTATTCTGAGAACCACGAGCAGCTAAAAAAATGGATGCCACTGGTAATGGAAGGGCGCGAAGACAGCCAGACAGTAGCCGGCAGCTTTATGGATATTGGTACAGATGTTAATTTTGGCGCCCTTACCCGCAAACTGTTTAACTGGCTGATAGCGCAACCTAAAGTTAGCCTTTGGCCTAACCACGACGTTGCCGATATTAAACGCAATAAAGATAACACCTGGTGCATTAAAGTAGCCGATAAAGCAAGCGGGCAAAAACGCAAATTGAACGCCAAATTTGTGTTTGTTGGCGCGGGCGGTGGTGCTTTGCCCCTGCTGCAAAAGTCGGGTATTGCTGAGAGCAAAGGCTTTGGCGGTTTCCCGGTGAGTGGGCAATGGCTGGTGTGTAATAACCCGGCGGTTGTGGCAAGGCACAATTCAAAAGTATATGGCAAAGCATCTGTTGGTGCGCCACCAATGTCGGTACCGCATTTGGATACCAGGATGATAGATGGCAAGAAAGCTTTGCTTTTTGGCCCTTATGCCGGTTTCTCTACCCGTTTCCTCAAAAAAGGCTCGCTGCTGGATTTGTTTGGCTCCATCAAGCTAAACAATTTGCTGCCGTTGTTAGCTGTTGGGCGCGATAACTGGGATTTGACAAAATACCTGATTGGCCAAGTGCTGCAATCACCAGCCGACCGGCTGAAAGCCTTGCAGGAATATTTCCCGGCGGCCGAAGCAAAAGACTGGGAATTGGAGGTTGCAGGCCAGCGCGTACAGGTAATAAAAAAAGATGCAAATCATACAGGCGTATTGCAGTTTGGCACCGAAGTGGTAACCTCTGCCGATGGCAGCATTTCCGCCTTATTGGGTGCATCGCCGGGGGCATCAACATCGGTACCTATTATGGTAGAACTGATTGAGCGCTGCTTTAAAGACAAGGCAAAATCACCGGAGTGGCAGGCCAAGCTAAAGCAAATGATACCATCCTACGGGCAATCGCTTGCCAAAGATGAGGCATTAGCTGATGCTACACGGGCTAGGACGAGTAAGGTGTTGGGGTTGGTTTAATACCCCTATCCCGTCAATCATTTGCAATTGCGAAAGCAACAGGCACACTAAACTGAGTACGGACAGCTAAGCCATATTTTTTCCCGGGAAACCATTTGGGTGATAATTTTAAGGCCCGCAAAGCCTCTTCGGAAAGTCCGCCGGGTAAGCCTCTTAAAACCTTGATATCAGATAATGAGCCATCTTTTTCAACAATAAACGTCAATATGATTCGCCCCTGGATCTTTTTCTCAAACGCTTCTTTCGGATATCTGATACTCCTCGCCAAATAGTAGTTAAAGTCAGCGTTCTTTATGTTGAACGATGGAGGGGTTTCTAAACCGGACGTATAAACACGGTTGCTGATAATCATCGGCAGGTCACCGGATACAAACTCCCCTTTATTAAATATCCCCTTACGCAAAACCCCTGTACTATCGGTGCCGGTCCATTCGCCTTCTTCCAGGCCATTTTCAATATGCCCTTCGCAAACTTTGCTAAAATCTTCATCAAATTTTATCCAGGTGCCTTTACCATCCTGGGCCAGTAGGTTTCCTATAGAGTCGCGGCATTCTATCAAAGAGATTTTAGTTTCGAATGCGTATTGTGTTGGTGTACCAGCTATCACATGTTTCACCATGGTATAAGGTTTTCCATTCGGATAAAGTTGCATATCATCACCAATCAGTTGCCCCTTCTCATAGTTGGTTATGCTTTTTTTCTTTCCGTTTGGATAGAACTGCACACAACTACCCTGGGCATAAAGATTCTTATCCGAAAGGGACTTGCAAATAAGTTTTGGCTTGCCGCTCATGTAAAAATCCTTCACCAAATACACGCCTACTTCTTCGGTAGTGCATATAGTGCGTATGGCAACAGCCTTGCTCACGCTATCTGCCTCAGCGCCATATTTGTCCATATAGAAGGCAATGGTGTCCCTTTTTTGAGCACTAGAAACTATGGTGAACAACGAACAGGCAAATAGCAGCAGGAGTTTTTTCATCTAACAAGGGGCTGGTTAAATCAGCATTAAATATATAAAAATCATTTTATATGCAAAACGGCCGGATCTTTTTACAACCCGGCCGCTTCGACTTCTGGTTACTTACAGCTATTTAAAATCCTCACCACTCACATTACTGTTCACCACCGCATCGGTCACTTTAAAATCGGCCTGGATACCTCCAACGAATGTTTTTTCGGAGAATGGTATTTTTATGCCGGTGGCAATACCCTTGTAGTCGCTGTACTCGGTTGGAGAAGCATTGGCCACATCGGTAATGCGTTTTAATTTAAAACCGGTTTTAGGGTCGTAATAGTGTTTTACACGGATGCCTTCGGGGTTGGTAATGGTAACCAGGTACGCCAGTTGCCCGTTAACAACCTGCATCATTGGTGCCAATTCCAGTTTATAACCCGTTTTGCCATATTCCAGCTCGGGGAAAAGCAGGTAGCGGTTGCGTAAGCGCGGAACTTCTTCCTTCGCAACCTTTACATCATTGTTAAACTGTTTGGTGCGTACGCTATCGCCGTTAATAATGATGGAAGATAATACAAAGTTATTATACGAAGGCGCAATGATGTTTAGGTTGAACTTATCCGGGGTTTTGTACTTGGCCGTCATTTTAACTTCTACGCCCTGGAAGGTCCCGTCCGATTTAACCGTCAGGTCTTTCACATCCTTCAATTTGCCTTCGCCGCCTACGGCACTTATATAAGCGTTTATCACATTATTTGCAGTAGTGCCTTTTGCAACCAGCTGGCCGCTTAGCGAATTGTTATCGGGGTTTACGTCCGGAAGCACATGGTCGGGGTCTAAAATAACATAGGCTATTTTTGAGGTTGATTTATATGGGAAGGTCCAGGTGTCGCCACGCTCCCAAACCTCCGCAGGTAATTTTACCGTTCCGCTTTTGCCGTTCTCTTCCATAATAAAGGCGGTAACCGGCATGGCCATCTCTTCCAGGTTCTCTATCGTTATCAACGATCCTTTTGTGGCATCGCTATCCTTGTAGTTTATTTCCTTTACGCCCTGGTCAAGTTTCCAGGTGGTCATAAACCATTCGTGCCAAAACCAGCTCAGGTCCTCCCCTGCTGCATTATCCATGCTATGGAAAAAATCCCATGGCGTAGGGTGTTTAAATGCCCAGCGTTTTATGTACGTACGGAAAGCATAATCAAACCGCTCTTCGCCCAATATTTGCTCGCGAAGTATCATCAGCCCCTGCGCAGGTTTTTCGTACGCAGCGTTGCCCAGGTAGTCGGTTTGGATCACGTCGGGGGTATTCATTATCGCGTCGGCCTTGTCGCTAAATATATAGGGCGCGCCGCCTTGCACATCATCTTTGGTATAGTATTCCCCTTTGTTAAACTCTTTGGTATCTACCTTATTAATAAAGGTGTTAAAGCCTTCGTCCATCCAGGCATATTTGCGCTCGTTAGAGCCTACGATCATCGGGAACCAGTTGTGGCCAAACTCGTGGTTGGTAACGTCCCACAAACCGCCGCCCTGGCTTTCGTGGCTGCAAAATACAATGCCGGGGTATTCCATACCGCTTACCGGCCCGCCTACGTTGGTAGCTACGGGGTAAGTATATTCAAACCATTTGCCCGAGTATAGTTCAATAGCAGCTTTTACATATTCGGTAGAGCGGCCATAAGCGCCCTCGCCACCGCTTGCTATAGGGTATACAGATTGCGCCAAGGCTTTTTTACCGTTGGAGAGGTTGATGCGCGCGGCATTCCATACAAAGGCCTTTGAGGCAGCCCAGGCTACATCCCTTGCATTTTTACAGAAGAAGTGCCAGGTAAGCGTTGGCTTTTTTACATAAGCATTGCCGCCAACAACTTCTGCCGAATCTTTTATCATTACGGTTTTATCGCTGGCTTTGGCAAGCGCAAGGCGTTTTAAGGCGGTTGGGGTAAGCACTTCGGTTGGGTTTACCAATTCGCCCGAGCCTACCAGTACGAGGCTTGCGGGTGCAGTAATGGTATAATCAAAATTACCGTACTCCAGGTAAAACTCCGATGAACCTAAATAAGGGATAGTATTCCAGCCGCTTACATCGTCATAAACTTCCATACGCGGGTACCATTGCGCAATATCGTAAACCCAGCCCTGTGGTGTTTTTAAACGGCCGGTACGGTCGGTGCCATACTCTGCAATATCGTAAGCGTAGTCTATTTTTATTTGCAGTTTGGCGCCGTTTGCCCTTAAAGTATCCTTAAGGCGTAATTGCATACGCGTATCGTTCACAATAAAATTAGCTTTCTCGGCCTTGCCTTTATTTAACAGGCTTATGCCCTTTATTTCGTAGCCTTTTGTAAAGCCAGTGTTGGCAAAGCGGCCGCCGGCTACAACGCTTGTTGCCTGCCCGCGCGAGTCTTCGCGGTAAATGTTTTGGTCGGCTTGCAGCCATAAAAAGTTTAATGCATCCGGGCTGTTATTGGTATAGGTGATGGTTACGCTGCCGCTTATGCGGTGCTTAAGGGTATCAAGCGTTACATCAATTTTATAATCGGCGTGGTTTTGCCAGTATTTGGCCCCCGGCGCGCCCGAAGCAGAGCGGTATACATTCCCTTTCTCGGGGTAAAACAGCGGGTTAAATACTTTATGCTGGTCGTATTTTGATGCAGGTTTATCTGTGTTTTGGGCTTTTGCCGTGTAAGTATAAACGGCCAGGAGCAGCAAGAGTGCTTTTTGAAAATTCTTCATTTGCAGGTGTATGATTTAAAGGCTAATATATTGCTTTTTTAGAAACGGGTACGCTATTATCTGCATATGGGCGTTAAACCCATGCCTATTTTTTATATTTTTGCGCTAATGCCGTTTGGCCTGTTTGTGCCGGCGTGTATTTTTTCTTTTCCTAATAAATGGATATATCAGTTGTAGTACCGCTGTATGATGAAGTAGAATCGTTGCCTGAGCTTACCTCGTGGATAAGCAAAGTAATGCACGATAACCGTTATACTTACGAGATAATTTTAGTTGACGACGGCAGCAGGGATGGATCGTGGGATATGATCCTGAAGCTGAAGGAGGGTAACCCGCACATCAGGGGTATTAAATTCCGCCGTAATTATGGCAAATCTGCCGCGCTAAACATCGGTTTTGAGGCAACAAAAGGGGATGTTATTATTACCATGGATGCCGACCTGCAGGATAGCCCCGACGAAATACCCGGGCTTTACCGAAGAATTACGGAAGATAACTACGACCTGGTATCGGGCTGGAAGGCAAAGCGCTACGACCCGCTGAGCAAAACCCTGCCAACCAAGCTATTTAACGCCGCCACCCGCAAAATGAGCGGCATCCCCAACCTGCACGATTTTAACTGCGGGCTAAAGGCTTACCGCAAAGCGGTGGTAAAAAACATAGAAGTTTACGGCGAAATGCATCGCTATATACCTGTATTGGCCAAATGGGCAGGCTTTACCAAAATTGGCGAACAGGTAGTTGAGCACCGCGCACGTAAATATGGCAAAACCAAATTTGGCATGAGCCGCTTTGTAAACGGTTTTCTTGATCTGTTATCGATATTCTTCGTAGGCAAATTCGGCAAACGCCCTATGCACTTTTTTGGCGCCATGGGCACGTTGAGTTTCCTAACGGGGCTAATTATAGCCATATGGTTAAGCAGCGAAAAGCTTTATCTTATTGCACACGGGTTGCATTACCGCGACATTACCGACAACCCTTTATTTTACATAGCCAT
>NZ_CAMLOV010000097.1 GCF_946481715.1 uncultured Mucilaginibacter sp.
GTTAGAAGGGTTAGAAGGGTTAGAAGGGTTAGAAGGGTTAGAAGGGTTAGAAGGGTTAGAAGGGAATGCCCCATCTTATAGTTTGTTTTAAATCCTAAAAATTATTTCAATTCCTTAAAGTCGTTTCAGGTTGATTATAATGGCGTTGCCTGCGGCCCGGGTTATCCGCTCATACTGCACAAGCCTTAACCACAAGGCCGGTATCCGCTTCTACCCCTAACGCAAAAATCCATTTAAAACCTTTGCGGCTTAGCGCCTTTGCGAGAAATAAAACCATACCTTTATCTCATTAAAATCTTTTTATAAATATCCCACCTCTTTACAACGCATTAATGGCGCTGTACCACTTATGCCCAACGGCATATTATTAAATTTCTATATCCATTTTTATAAAGAGCATTATTATGCAACCACATAAAAAAGTCGCTGTAATTGGCGGTACTGGCAAAGCTGGTAAATACCTTATTAAACAATTACTTAAGCAAAATATCCAAATTAAATTCCTGCACCGCAAGCCGGAGAGCCTGCAAATAGATAATCCGCTCATCAAAATTGTAAAAGGCGATGCGCGGGATTATGATGTGCTGCTTGCACTCCTGGATGGCTGTACCGCTGTAATTAGTACTATTGGCCAGCCTGTGGGTGAGGCACCTGTATTCAGCGATGTTAGCACTAAAATTTTAAAGGCCATGGCAGCGTTAGGAATCCGCCGGTATATCAGCACCACCGGTTTAAATGTAGATACGCCCTTCGACAGCAAAGGCCCAAAAACAAAATTCGGTACCGAATGGATGTACCAAAATTACCCCAAAACCACGGCAGATAAACAGGTTGAATATGAAGTACTCGCCGTCAGTAAGCTCGACTGGACGCTGGTACGGCTCCCAATGGTACAGCAAACCGACGACATGCCCGAGGTTGTCAGCAGCCTGCTTGATTGCCCCGGCGACTTCATTAGTGCATCCAGTTTAGGCGCATGGATGATACAGGAGCTGAGCAGTGACGAATTTGTGCGGAAATCACCGTTCATAGCGAATTTATAAACGTTGTAAAGCTGAAAGGTTGGAATGCAAGAACTTTCCAACCTTTCAACTTTTAACCTTACAACACTTCCCCTACCACACCAGCTTATACCCCACCCCGCGGATATTGATGATCTGGATGTCGGGGTCGACAGCAAGGTGGCGCCGCAGTTTGGTTATAAAAACATCCAGGCTGCGGGCGTTAAAAAAGCTGTCGTCGCCCCAAACGGTGTCAAGCAGTGTTTTGCGGGGTAATACCACGTGTTGGCTTTTGCATAGCAGTTTTAATATATCGCTTTCGCGGGCGGTCAATTGCCAGGTATTAATGCCCAACCGCAGGGTATTTTTTGACGGGTTAAAATTAAGGCTGCTTATCTTGTAATGTTCGTTATTGGGCCTATCCGGTAGTTTGCGGGCAAGCAAACGGTTATCGCTCAGCAGTACCCTAATCCTTACAATCAATTCTTCCACACTAAAGGGCTTTTTTAAATAGTCATTAGCACCGCTTTCAAAACCTGCCACCACATCTTTTGGCTGCGATTTTGCCGTGAGGAAGATGATGGGCGTAGTTTTATCCACCTCGCGAATTTTGCGCGCAACTTCAAACCCGTCCATCTTTGGCATCATAACATCCAGCGCTAAAATATCAGGTTTGCGCTGGCGGTAGGTTTGCAGCGCCTGCTCGCCGTTGGCGCACAGCACTACATCAAAGCCTGCCTCTTCCAAACTCTCGCGTACAATGTGGGCAAGGGCTAATTCGTCCTCGGCTAATAACACTTTTATTTTATCCATTTTTTATCGGGATAGATACCGTAAACTCGCTGCCTTTATTTACCTCGCTGGCCAGGGCAACCCTGCCGCCGTGCGCTTCCACAATATACTTTACATAATTAAGTCCCAAGCCGGTTCCTTTTACGTTGTGCACATTGCCCGCAGGTACCCGATGGAATTTATCAAACACATGCTTAATATGCGCTTTGGGTATACCCATACCATTGTCTTGTATGGCAAATACCGCGTTCTTTTTGTTTTTTGTGAGCGTTATTTTAATGTCTACGGGGTCTGTCGAGTACTTAATAGCGTTATCTATCAAATTAAGCATCACATTGCGCAGGTGCAGTTTATCGGCTTCAATTTCCCGGATGCCGTCGCGGTTTGCATAGCTTATATTTACCTGCTTTGGCGTTTTTTGCTTTTCAGCTTCTATTACATCGTTCATCAGTTCATCAATCGGTATTCGTTCTTTCGACAAAGTAACTTCTTTACTCTCAAACGCTGCTACATTTAATACTTTACTTACCAATCCGTCCAGCCGGCTTAACTCATTGCGCGATGTTTTCAGATAGCGCTGCGTCTTCTCGGGGTCGTTTAAGCCGTTAAACTTCTGAAGGCCTTCTATCGCAACGGTGATGGTGGCTATTGGCGTTTTCAGTTCGTGCGTCATATTGTTGATGAAATCATCTTTTAACTCCGTTAGCTTTCTTTGCTGGTTAATGGTGCGGATGATATAAAAAAAACAAAGTATGGTAAAAACAATGAGAGCGCCTGAAGCCCCCAGTATGACAACCATCTCGCTTAGGATACCAATTTGAGCGCGGTCGAATTTTGCCCTTACGTACAATGTATTTTTATCGGTATGCTGCAAAAATAAAAAGCCGTGGTATTTGTAAGCGAATTCATCTGTTTCACTATAGCGCAATTGGTTTATCAGGTGCGGGTCGAAATTACCTGCCGGGATGTGTTTATCAGATATATCCAAATCAAAATCGATCCGGCGCATTTTAGGATGCATTTGCTGTAAGGCTTCTTCAAAATAATGATGAAACTTTATACTGTCGGCCGGTCGGTAATTTGGCGGAATCTCATAGGTGCCTCTTGCCGGCAGTGATTTAATTGCATCTAAGCGTTTATTCAGTGTGGCAGTGCTCATACCCGGGTGTGACCTACGGTATGCAATTACATCCAGAAACTCCCCCATGGTGTCCTCCATCCCAAACAGCATCATCAGTTTTTCCATTAGCGAAGGCTGGTAAAAAGAAATCTCTGTAAGCACCTCCGGAATGCTTGCATTGGTACGGAGCCTTTTTTTATAAAAATTATAATTCGGTATAGCAGTATTGTAGGGCTGATCGCCAAAATTGGTGTACTTGTTGGCCACGGATATCAACATCACCAGGTGGGCTGTATCTGCACTGGGTACGGTGTCAAATTTTATTTTAATCCCGGGTGCCGAAAGGCGCTTCACCATTACCACCCTTATGGAATCAAAATAATCTTTTTTGCAGCTATCGAGTGCGCGCTGCATGGCAATGTTGATATCGCCGTCGAATTTTTCTTTATTGAGTTTATAGGCGGTGAAGCTCCAGTAAAGTTGCAGTACAATAATACCGGCAAGTAAAATGGTTGTTAAAAATAAAACGATGCAGAGTTTCTTTTTCATGATTTTGGTTGCTTAAGGTAAAAGTAATTGACCTAATAGCAACCGATGGAATCTGTTAACATTCGTTAAGGTTAAATAAGGATAGGTAAGAGAACAAGGTTATTCTTTCACCAATCTTTCTGCCCGAATAATGTAATAACCAAACAGCCCCTTATCAACCGTTATCACGGCATAAGATGCCTGCGCCAATTCCTCATCGCCTATGGCTTTAACCGAGTAGTCCTTATCATGGAATTTAACCGCGGCATTGGGGCCATATTTACCGTAATGCGGGTACTTGGCGATTATGGTTAGTTTAAATTCTACCGTCTTCCCGTAAGAAAAAACACCGTTAAGAAAAAACAAAACGGCGCTGAAAAAAAATGCGGCAAAAAGTGCTATCGGCAAAAAATCCTTCATCCGTTTTGCGAAGAACCCAGCTAACAACAAGCCAACAGTAGCCCCTGCTCCAACAGGGATATACCATGCAACCAAAGTCCGGTCGTATTCTATCAAAGGGTAAAAGAAGATATAATAACCCAAAACCAAAATCGCGGGAACTTTTATCAAGCACGACCAGCAACCGAATTTGCTGTTTAACGTCCATGTAAATTGTTTTCGGAACGCTTCTGGTTTACTTAGTTGTTGGCTCAACTGCTGGGTATTTTGGGTTGATCAATTTATCAATATTTTTTAATAAGCCCGCAAGAAAAAGAGCATTCTTTGAGACGAACAAGTAACAGTTATGCCTTATAAGCTTACAGTTGAGTAAAAACAAAAAAGGCTGGAATGCTCCCAACATTCCAACCTCTCAGCCTTTGAAACTTTAAAACAAAAGCATCACGGCCAAACACCAAGGTTTTGGTACGATACCGCTATTTTGTTGATAGCGCCTACCATTGCTGCATTGCGCAGGGTTTCTACCTTAGGGTTGTTCTTGTATATCTCGCGGATCTCGTGATAAGACCGGATCATGGTATCTTCCAAACCAGAGTTTACCAATTCTAATTCCGACGCACCTTTGATAATGGTTGAACGCTGCATTGGCGTTAAAGCCGTGCCAGTGATACCTTCTACCATGTTCACCAGGTTTAAGTTCGAGTTTTCCTCGAACCTGCGGTTAATACGGCCGAACGCTACGTGGCTAAGGTTTTTCAACCACTCAAAATACGACACTGTAACACCGCCGGCATTGGCATACATATCCGGGATGATCATACCACCATTTTTGTAAAACGCTGCCTCTGCTTCCGGCGAAGTTGGGCCGTTTGCACCTTCGGCAATAATTTTTGCTTTAATGCTGCCTACATTTTGCGCAGTTATTTGGTTCTCCAAAGCAGCGGGTACTAATATATCACAAGGCTGCTCCATGCCGTCCATGGTGTTTTTAAACTCCTTTTTGGCACCTGCATATCCTAATATCGAACCGGTTGCTTTACGGTGCTGGAATACAGCCTCCACATCCAAGCCATCCTCGTTATAAATAGCGCCTTCAAACTCGCAAAGGCCAACTATCAATGCCCCAAATTCCGAAAGGAATTTTGCCGAATAGTAACCCACGTTACCAAGTCCCTGTACAATTATCTTTTTACCGCTTAAACCGGTTGTTAAACCAAGTTTTTGCATATCCTCGGCAACACCAACGCATTCGCGGATGGCAATGGCAACACCGCGGCCGGTAGCTTCCCTCCTGCCTGCAATACCATGCAAGGCAATGGGCTTACCTGTTACAGCGCCCATGGCATCCAGTTGGCCGGGGTTCATGGTGGCGTAGGTATCGGCAATCCAGCTCATTTCGCGTTCGCCACTGCCGTAATCAGGTGCAGGCACATCAATGCTTGGGCCAATAAAGTTCTTTTTGATAAGCTCAACAGTATAGCGGCGGGTAATATTTTCCAATTCGCTTACTGTATAACTTTTAGGGTTTATTTTTATGCCGCCTTTAGCACCGCCGAAGGGTACATTTACGATGGCGCATTTGTAGGTCATGAGGGCTGCAAGCGCCATTACTTCATCCTCGTTCACCATTTCGCTGTAGCGGATACCGCCTTTGGTTGGGCTTTGGTGGTGCGAGTGCTCCACGCGCCAGGCATCAATAACTTCGAAACCATTGCCCCTGCGGATAGGGAAACGGAATCGGTAAACGCTGTTACACGATTTTATCTGGTCTAATAAACCGGCATCGTGCTGGGTAAATTGCGCCGCAAAATCAAAATTTTTACATACATCACCAAAAAAGTGGGTATCCTGATTTGCAGTCGGATTATTAATATTCATAATTTAGGATTGGATAAAAAATTAATCTCTCAAAAAACTGCGCAAAGTTGGTTCTTTTTTTGCGAATAATGCAAATTTTTAAGAAACAGTATCTGTTTAAAATGTAAAGAAATCTGAAATCAAAGTTTAAACAGTTTAAAGGGGGTATTAGTTTAATTTTCCTTCTCTATTTTTTTGAGGCGGCGATCCATACTGAACAAATAAATGGCCAACCCAACAAAAATGATACAGATAGTTAATATCACTACGTATATTTTACCGGAGCTGCGGAGGGTGTCGGCCATCTCTACCTGCTGGGCTTGTTGAGCAAAAGCAACCGAAAAGCTGCAAAGCAAAAGCATTAAAAATGTAAGTTTCTTCATATTAATTAATGGCATTCTTTCTATTTTCAATTAAACGTATGCGGTAGCGGAGGGTGGCAATCCAAAGGGCAACAAAGCTCCAGCCCAGCATGGCGGGGTAAAAGGCAAGCTTCATGCCGTTATCCAGATCGTACTTGCCAAATGCGGGGTTGCCACCGCTGCCTGGGTGCAGCGATGCTGTCATCCTTGGTAAAACAAATATTAAAACAATCATCACCGGGAAAGCGAAGATGTTGTAAATGGCCGAAATTTTTGCGCGTTTTTGTTCCTCATCCATCGAGTTACGCAGTACCAAGTAAGCGCAATATAGCAAAAAGGCAATGGCCGCGCTGTTTTGTTTGGAGTCGCCGCTCCAAAATTCGCCCCAAGTGTACTTAGCCCAAAGCATGCCCGTAAGTAAACCGAGGGTGTAAAATACAAGTCCGGTGTTTACACATTCTACAGCCGCCAAATCGTATTCCTCTTTGCCGGTACGCAGGTATTTGATGCTGTAATATACCGAAACCATAAACACAGTAAGCATTCCCATCCACATAGGCACATGGAAATACAGGTTGCGAATAGTCTCGTGAATAATGGGCAGCCGGGGCACGTTGAACAACAATCCGGTAATAAATGTAGATAACACCAGCAGCACTGCTATTACCTTCCACCAAGTTTGATAAATGAATTTCATATTATGCGGCAAAGGTAATTATTTGTTTGTTGATGAACAGCGGGTGTACCGATAATTGCTATTGTGATAATACAGGATATAAATGGTTGTAATCTTGAACTTGGATTAAGTGGATTTTTACAATTTTTTAGATTGACTTCGCAGTGGCGTTTAGTGTGCAAATCAAAAGAAATCCGAGGAATCGTAAAAATCCAATTAATCCCGGTTCAGTCACCCGGCTCGTAATCCACGGGCAGCATGTTAGATAGCTTTGCCTTGCTCCAGGTGCCTTCGTTAAGGGGGCTTTCGGCTATCACAATGCCGTTCATATCAAAAATGGCATAACGCTTATCATTTAGGCTTATAACGCTTGTTTCAAAGTTCTCCATATCCAACGGGCGGTAAATGTCCCTAAAAACTGCCTCTTCGTGCTTTTTAGTGTAAACCACATACAAATAGGCCGGGAAAGTGATTGCATAAATACCTTCCTGGCCAGTAACGCGCAATACATCGGCAGCTTTAAGGGGTGGTTTTATTAAGTTCTCCTTTGCCCATTTTGGTACGTTTTGCTGGTCTATCCAATACATGGCCGAATCGCGGTTCAGCATATCAAACTGTTTTATTTTCTTTTGGATAAAAGCCTCCTGGTAACGGTTGGGGTTGAGGATACGGGTATAGTTATATATCACAAAACCATCATCGTCAAGCTTGTTCTTATAAAGAGATCTGTAAAAATGCTGTGCCGAGCCGTAATAAGATTCTTCGCGTTTTGCTTTCCATTTTTTCTTTTCCGATTCGCTACCCGGCAATTCTTCAAACAGCGCTTTACCCGAATAGGATATGGTATGGGATATATTATCGCTGCTGAAGCTGTTCAGTAAAAATTTGGTGCGGTAGCCTAACGCTTTGTTCTCTACCACCAAAAATTCGTCGGATGATGCTTCCAGCGTTTGCCTCTTACGGATGTAATTTAAATCGAGCACATGCGGGTTTATTACCTTGCATTGCCTGGAATTTTCGGATGTGCCGATAAAATCCTTCTTAAATAGCTCGTAGTTCTTTTTCCAGTCTGCATTGCTTGTGATCGTTACTGCGCGCATCATCATCACCTTAGGCGTAAGTTCTATCGCCATCTCTATTGGTTTGGCGGTAACCAATACCTGTTTAGAATATTCCTCATAACCTAGGGTAGTGACCACCAGGTTATACTGCCCCGGTTTAACACCTCGCAGGCTAAAGCTCCCATCATCTAAGGATGCTGTACCATAACTGGCATTGCTTAAGAACACGCTTGCCCTTGCCACCGGGCTTTTAGAGCCGGCATTGGTGATCTTCCCGGTAATAACGCCATACTGGGCTGCTGCCGTAACGGGTAACCATACACAAATCATTATAAACCACCAGCGGCGCATAGTACTTTTCAAATTTTTTAGAGGACGCTAATAAAGATATAATTTATGAAGCAGAGATGAAAAATGTAGTTGGTAATTAAAAAGATACAAGCGGCGTTAATCTCTCCACAAATAAGGGAACAGAATAAGCGAAGTAGCTATAACAATTACGTTGATGGCAAGCAGTACGCCTATATTGCCCATGCTAAGCCCCCTATCCAGCCCATCCATAGCGGCTTTGCTTATTTTGATGAGCAACAATATTACCGGCACTATTACCGGGAAACTGAGGATTGCCATCAGCGTACCGTTGTTGCCTGCCTTTGATGCGATGGCAGATATCATGGTAAAAACAGTTGAAAAACTAATGCTGCCTAATAGCACGGTGATGAAGTAAAACAGCATGTCGCCTACTGTATTTGGGAAAAACAGCATATAAACGATTAAAGCCAATACGCTTAACAAACCCATTAAAAGGGTATTATATATGGTCTTGGATAAGATAATAGCGTGCGGGTGCGCTATGGTATAATAGTACAGCAAGCGGCCTTTGCTCTCCTGCATAAAGCTTTTGGCTATGGCGTTTACCGAGGCGAACAGCATGATTATCCAAAACAGGATATTCCATACAATGGGGTAGCCGGTGCTGCTTTTAAAACCCGGGTTGAGGTTGAAGGAGATATAGCAAATGAATACCGTTGATACGATGTACAGCAGCACACCATTGAACGCGTATTTTGAGCGCCATTCCAGGATGATCTCTTTCTTTAGCAAGCTATATGTCTCGTTAAAAAGCCTCATTGGTGGCAAATATAGCAAATGCAGGGTGTTCCACTTTGTAAATGGAACACCTATTTTTCAATTATCATTCATTATCAGATAGTTGTAGTTTTTTGTGGAACACTTTGGAACACCCCAGAACTTTAAATAATCATCACAAATACTTGCAAATCAAAATGTTAAGATAAATGTATAATTCACCAAAAAAAAATAAAGGTGGAACACTTGAAACAGGCTGCAAAGAAAGAAACGCAAAGATCGCAAACCCAGACCTTATTCTTACTTATTTTATAAAACAGGGTTTATGCAGCGCCGGTGAGCTTAGTGAACGGGCATTTTTACGTGCGAAAAACAGCGTATTTTTATCATTTTTTATCACTTTTCCCGACATTTTTCGGTGTTTTTCTGTGGTATTCTGTAGGATTTTCGAAGTTTTTTTGCGCGGCATATTGCGACCCGCCTCCATCGTCAAATCCATCAATATTTCTTAGTTTTACCGTTCACCATGAAGAAACTCGAATTAGCTGATAAATGGGTACTGGTTACCGGCGCATCCTCCGGGCTGGGGCAGGAAATGGCCAGGCAACTCGCCACAAAATATAAAGCCAACCTCATTATAGCTGCCCGCCGAAAGGATAAGCTCGACCAACTTAAAGCCGAACTTGAAAGCACTATAGGCATAAAAGTTAAAGTGATAGTCGCCGACCTTTCCATACACGAGGATGTAGAGCGGATGATAGATGCCAGCCTCGCCGACGGCAAGCTGTATGGCGCTATTTTAAATGCCGGCATAACCTACTTTGGCCGCCACGCCGACTTGCCCTGGGAGCAAACTGAAAACATCATGAAAACCAATGTAAACAGCGTGGTGTACATGACCAGCCGTTTAGTTAGCCATTTTGAAAACGCCCGGGCGGAAGGCGGCGTGATGATCGTATCCAGCATGGCTGCGTTTTTCCCGGTGCCGTACCAGGCGGTTTACTCGGCTACCAAAGCTTTTATTATGGCTTTCGCCAATGCGTTGTCGGTAGAGATAAAAAATCCGGCGCTTTCGCTTACGGTTTATGCCCCCGGCGGTATTGCCACCGAAATGACCGAAGGCAAAAACTTTAACGACCTTAAAAGCTGGCTGATGCCCGTTGCACAAGCCGCTACCGAAGGGCTGGATGCTTTTATAGCCCGCAAGCATGTGCATATCCCGGGGTTTTTAAACCGCGTGGGCAATGTATTTATGAGTTTTATGCCGCGCAAGTTTATCACCAAAAACATGGGCAAGGTTTATTACAAAGCCCTGCTTAAAGCTGAAAATTTATAAGTAGTATGTGCGAAGCTTTCCACAAAACACCGGTTGGGTTTGTGCGCATCAGGGCAGTTGAGGAATTTATCACCTCTATCAGCATACGGGATGAGGAATGCCAGGAAACGCCATCGCCTTCGCCAGCCATTAACCTCGCCATAAAACAACTGGATGAATATTTTGAAGGTACACGTAAAGAATTCGACCTACTGATAAACCAGCCCGGCACCGGTTTCCAGCAGCAGGTTTGGCAGCAATTGCTTGCTATCCCCTATGGCAAAACTATTACCTACGGGCAGCAATCGCAACTGATGAACAGCCCGCTGGCCATACGTGCCATTGCATCTGCCAACGGCAAAAATAATTTATGGATTGTGGTACCCTGTCACCGTGTTATTGGCAGCGATGGCAGCCTCACCGGCTATGCCGGCGGGCTTTGGCGCAAACAATGGCTATTGGAGCATGAGGCCCGTGTGCTGGGCATAGGGCAAACTAAACTACCTTTTTAACCTGCCGCCGTTTATTAGCTGTGTTATTTTGCTGTGCAATTCGTGCGGTTCAAATGGTTTTGGTAAAACATCGTTCATCCCGGCAGATATGGCTTCTTTATGCTCGTGTTCGTAAGCTGCTGCCGAAAGGGATATAATAGGCACGCTCCGTTTAGGCTCATCAAAATCCATCCGGATGGACCTTGCTGTTTGGTAACCATTCAAGCCGGGCATATGGGTATCCATCAGTATCAGGCCGTAATCGCCCTCTCTAAATTTTTCCAGCGTACTATTGCCATTATCGGCTACCATTACGGTCACGTTCCAGTCTTTCAGCATTTTCACCAGCATAAACTGGTTTATCATATTGTCTTCGGCCACTAATACACTAAGCCCTACAAATGGCGGCAGGCTTTTAACCGGCTTTACGGCCTTATGCTGGGGCATTTTCGCAATTTCAAACCAATTGATAACGCAAAACACGCTCCCCTTGCCCAACTGGCTACTTACGGTAAGTTCGCCGCCTTTTAGCTCTACCAGTTTTTTTACAATAGCCAAGCCAAGCCCGGTACCGCCGTATTTGGTGGCTGTATTTTCTTCGGCTTGTTCAAATGAATCAAATATCTTCGAAAGCCTGTCGGTAGGGATACCTATACCGGTATCCTCCACGCTAAACTTCAACTTTATTTTATCATCGGTCTTTTGCAGTACCGATACCGTAAGTTTTACCATGCCCCTATCTGTAAACTTAATAGCGTTGCTAAGCAGGTTCATCAGTATCTGGTTTATCCGCAAGGAATCAATCAGTAAAGCTTCGGGGACATCGTCATCAATTTCCAGCTTAAACTCAATATCTTTTTCGTCGGCGCTAAACTGTAGCAAGCCGTGTACCGATTGGATGATATTGCGCACGCTGCTTGGCGACCGCACTATATTAAACTTCCCGGCCTCTATTTTTGAAATATCCAGCACATCGTTTATTACGCCCAATAACGAGCGCGACGAAGTTTCGAGCATATCCAGCAAGCCGGCCTGTTTTTCGGTAACGCCGGTTTTGCGCAACAGGTTGCTAAGCCCTATTATACCGTTAACCGGAGTGCGCAGTTCGTGGCTCATATTGGCCAAAAAAGTTTCTTTTACTTTCTTGCCGTACTCCGCCGCTTCTTTCGATTTAATGAGCTGTTGCTCGTAGCTTTTTTGCGGGGTACAATCGCTAATGTTCATAAACAGCACTTTGTTACGATAGGATATCCTGCAATCAACCCACACACTGCTTTTATCAAAGGTGTTAAACTGAAATTCGAACGACGAAAATTGCCGGTTTTCCCTAATGACTTCACCAAGCTTCTTTTTAAATCCCACGCGGTCGGCTTCAATGGCAAAATCTACAATACTTTTCCCCAATACTTCCGCTTGCCGGTAGCCTAATATTTTCTCAACGGCAGGGTTGATGGTTTTTATGCGGAAGGTAGCAGCGTCTACCGAGGTGATAATATCGGCACTGTTTCTTACTACAATGGAGTATTCCTCCAGTTCGATATTTTTTCCCTTTATTTCTTGCTGGTAGCGTGCAAGCTGTATAAATGCATCTACTTTGGCAGAGGTGATGTACGGATCGAGCGGTTTATACAAGTAATCAACCGCCCCGGCACCAAAACCCTTTACGGCATATTTACTTTCTTTAGAAATCGCCGTCACAAATATCACCATGATATCTTTTGTGCGCGGGTTCGATTTTAGCATCTCTACCAATTCAAAGCCGTTTATTTCGGGCATTTGCACATCTACCAGTGCTATGGAAATATGATTTTCCCAGGCTATTTTTAAGGCGTCGTTTGGCGATGTTGTGGTAAACAAACGGATGTCGTTTCGGCTAAGCAACGCTTCCAGCGCTACAATATTTTCTTCCCTGTCGTCTACGATCAGGATATTAATGGGGGCCATTTATTTAGGGGTATTAATAAATAGTATTTTGTATCAGCTCAAATATCTCGGTATTGTATAATATGTATTCAGCAGCATCAATATGTATAGCTGCGTTGGGCATTTCTGCCATCTCGGCATCTTCGGGGCTTTGGGCAATTGTTAATGCTCCGCTTTGCCTCAATTTCAGCAAGCCTTCGGCACCATCCTGGTTTGCCCCCGATAATAAAACTGCGGTGCAATCTTTGCCATACGCATAAGCCGCACTTTCAAAAGTTACGTCTATGGACGGCTTTGAATACCATACCGCTTCCGAAACGTCAAGGCTAAAATAACCTTCTTTCTCTATCAGCGTATGGTAATTGGCGGGTGCTATATATATGGCGTTACCCTCCACCGGGTCCTTATCACTAATTTCCCTAAGCAACATACGGCTATTTTCGGCAAATAGTTTTTCTATTTCGCTAAAAAAGTTCTTTTTCCGGTGTATTACGATAATGACCGTTTTATTAAAATCGTGCGGAAGCAATTTCACCAGCCTGAACAACAATTTAAACGAACCCGCAGAACCACCAAAAAGCAGTACTTTCGATTGCTGAAATCGCTTTAACAGGTTGGGGTCAAGAGCCAATTTTTTGGTATATGTTTTCTTTTTGATTGATCACCTTAAACTTTTTACGGAAGCTATCGCTGCGGATGGTCTCTTTATTGCCTAAGCAAAGGTAACCAAGCGGGCAAAGGCTTTTATAAAAAAGGTTTAAGATTTGTTCCTGCAGTTTAGTTTCAAAGTAAATAAAAACATTGCGGCAACTTATCATCTGAAACTCATTAAAAATAGTATCGGATATTAGGTTGTGTACCGAAAATAAAGTATTCTGCTTCAGTTCGCTGTGTATCGCCGCAGCATCGTACATAATGGTAAAATGATCGGTTATGGAACCCGGCAGGCCGGTAAACAAGTAATTTTCGGCGTAGCTTTTTATTTTACGCAGGCTGTATATGCCCTTGCGCGCCTCCTTTAATACTTCGGTATTAATATCGGTACCGTATATAAACGATTTTGCGCTAAGCCCCGCCTCTTTCAGCAAAATAGCCAGCGAATAAACTTCCTCGCCGGACGAACAGCCCGCACACCATATTTTGGTGTGCTGATAGGTGGATAAGTAGGGTATTACCTGGCTGTTTAAAGCTTTATAAAAAGCCGGGTCGCGAAACATCTCGGTAACATTCACCGTAATTTCTTCTAAAAACTCCTGAAAAAACGCCGGATCGTTTACAAGGGTGTGTTTCAGGTCGTAAAAGCTAAGCTTCTTTAACATCATTATACGTGCAAGCCTGCGTTTAAAGGATGCCTTGGTATAATCGCTAAAATCGAAGCCATGGATCTTTTTTACAAGATCAATAAGCTCGGTGAGTTGCGCAGGTGTTAAATCAATATCCTTACCTAAAACTTCTCTCATATCAGCTATCCAACCACAGTTGCATTAACGAAATAAGGCGGTCCATATCAACCGGTTTGGTTATGTAATCGTTAGCACCGGCTGCTATGCATTTTTCGCGGTCGTCTTTCATTGCTTTTGCGGTTAACGCGATAACAGGCAGTTTGGCCCATTTGTTTTGCTTGCGTATGTACCTGGTAGCCTCATAGCCGTCCATTTTTGGCATCATAATATCCATCAGCACAATATCAATGTCCGTAATCTCCTCCAGTTTGGCAATTGCCTCTTCGCCGTCGTTGGCTATCACCACCTGCAGGTCGTAACTTTCTAAAGCGCTGCTCAGGGCAAAAATATTCCGCATATCGTCATCCACTACCAACACCTTTTTGCCCTTCAGGAAATCTTTATTGGCTGTTACCGTTTTCTTTGGCGATATAGGGGCGGATGGTTGCGGTGTGCCCGCTGACTCGCTTATTTTATTAAGGAACAGGTTCACTTCGTCTATCAGCCTGTCGGATGATTTGCTTGTTTTCACCACCATGGCGTTGGCATAATGCATCAGCCTGTTTACCGATGTTTTATCAAGCTCCATAGCGGTGTTTATAATTACCGGCAGCGATGCAAATTTATCTACCGCTTTTATCTTATCCAGCAGGTCCAGCCCCGATATATCGGGCAGGTTAAGGTCCAGTATCACGCACTGGTATTCGTTTTCGTGCAGCATCCGGTAGGCCGATTCGCCATCATAGGCCTGGTCTACAGTTATCCCCTGGCTTTGCATCAGATCGCGCAGGGCCTGGCTTTGGGCCCTGTGGTCTTCTACCAGCAATATTTGTTTAAAGCGGGTACCGCTGCTTACCATAATATCGGTAAACAATTTATCCAGCGTTTCGGTATCAACAGGTTTTTTAAGGAAGCTTATAGCACCTTCCTTGCGCACCCGGTTTGCAGCAGCCTCGCCGGCTGACATAAGGTGCACCGGGATACTTATGGTTTCCTGGTCGTTCTTCAGTTCTTTTAGTATCTGCCAGCCGTCTTTTCCCGGCAGCATAATATCCAATATCACCGCATCGGGCTGTTTTTCTTTAATAATTTCAAATGCACCGGTACCTTCATCTACCATAATAGCGCGGTAGCCGTGGTCGCGTGCATAATCCTGCAAAATGTTTGCAAAGTTTTTGTCGTCTTCTACAATTACCACTGTTGGTTCGCGCAGGCTTGCCGGTTCTTTCACAACCTTTTTCAGGAAGCTTGCGGAAGGCGTAAAGGCTTCCACGGTTGGCAGTGGCTGCTCTTCTGCAACGCGGCTAATTTCAAATGGCAGGGTGAGTGTAAACTCGCTTCCTTCGCCGGGCGAGCTTTTTAAAGTAATTTGCCCGCCAAGCAAGCTGGTAAGCTCGCGGCTGATGGATAACCCCAGCCCGGTACCGCCATATTTGCGACTGGTAGAGCCATCTGCCTGCTGAAATGCCTCGAAGATTATCTTTTGCTTATCGGCCGGGATACCAATGCCGGTATCTTTTATGCTAAAGCTAACGGTTTTGGGCAATATGCCCGGCTTTGCCGTAACCGTAATACTGCCACCTTCGGGCGTAAATTTAAACGCATTTGATAACAGGTTTTTTATCACCTGTTCCACCCGTTGCTTATCGGTATAAATGGTTGCCGGTACATCAACCGAGCTGGTTTTAAACGTGATGTTTTTGTTCATTGCCATTTCGGCAAAAAGCGATTGTACATCGCCCAATATCTCGGATACACGGACGTCCTCGTTTTGCATATCAAGCTTGCCCGATTCTATTTTCGACAGGTCGAGGATATCGTTGATCAGCGTAAGCAGGTCGTTGCCGGCATTGAAAATTACGCTGGCGTATTTTATCTGGTCTTCTGAAAGGTTTAGTGGTTTGTTATCTTTTAATATCCGGGCAAGTACCAAAATACTATTCAAAGGTGTGCGCAGTTCGTGGCTCATATTGGCCAAAAACTCGGATTTATATTTACCGGTGACTTCCAGTTCGTTAGCTTTCTGTGTAACAGTTTGGCGGGCTTCTTCAATGGCCTGGTTCTTTTCTTCCAGCAGGCTGGCTTTCTCCTCCAGTTCGGCATTTATGGTACGCAGCTCTTCCTGCTGTACGCGCAACTCTTCTTCTGATGCCTGCAACATTTCTGTTTTGTTCATCAGCTCTTCGTTGGTAACACGCATTTCTTCCTGCTGTGCTTCCAGTTCTTCGGCCTGTTGCTGGGTTTCTTCAAACAGGTCGTGCATAATGGTGCGGGCCTGTGCAGTATTTACAGCAATACCAATATCATTGGCAACGAGCAGGATATAATTTTTTATATGTTCTTTTAATTCGCCACGGAAACCAATTTCCATTACGCCTTTCAATTTCTTATCGAAGAAGAATGGTACGATGAAGGTTTCAATTATCTCTTCGCTTACGATGGAGGAGCCTAATTCCAGCTTATCGTTTAGCTTGCCTTTTACTACGGCGGCGCGCTCGTCTTTGGCGGCCTGCCCTATCCAGCCTTCGGAGATGCGGATATGTTTCTTAATGGATGCAGGGTCGTTATAGGCGTAAGACGCATATAGGTCCAGCTGTTCTTCAACCTCGTTATACAAATAAAGGGTACCCGTAAGTGCGCCTGTATATTTGCTTACTTCGGCCAGGATATTTTCTGCCAGTTCTTTCTCACTTTGCTGGCCCTGTATTTTATCATTAAGGATGCCGGTACCGGTAAGCAGCCAGTTTTTGGCTTCGTTCTCGGCCAGTACTTTTCCCAACTCGATGTTGGCTATTTTTACTTCCTCTTCTATTCTTTTTTGCCTCTCAAATGTTCCCTGTATAAATTTAAACATCAGGGCAACTATAATGAGGAATATCATGGAGCCGATAACGATTACGATGATGGCCCGTTCTGAAGCCTCATCTGATGCCAGTTTACGCTTGGCCAGCAAATCGTTCTCGGTCTCTATTACGCGGCTGTTAATATCACGGATACTATCCATATTGCCTTTACCGGCCAGGAACATGCTATTAGCAACCATGTATTCGAGCCCTTTAGCATCGCGTGTCTCAATATTTAATTTCAACACGGCCATTTGGCGTGCCACCAGGGATTTTAGCGAATCTATCCTTTTAACCTGCGTGGGGTTATCCTTTGTTAAATTGCTTAGTTGGGTTAAATTTTCGTTAATGCGCGGGATTGCACCGTTGTATGGGCCTAAAAAAGCCTTGTTAGCGGTAGCACCATAGCCGCGCATCCCCGTTTCGCCGTCAGTTAATAACTGCTGTAGGTTATTAGTAATTTTTATAACCTGTTGGGTATGGTTTACCCATACGGTATCTTCCTCTAACTGTTTTATACTTCTAAAAGAAAGTACACCCACAAATAATACCAATACTATAGAAACAGCGAAACCCGCTAATACCTGGTTGCGAAAGGAAAGCTTTAACATTTAGATAGAATATAGTTAATGTGGTACAAATATGTTTAAAAAAATCAATCGTTAACTAAATTTAATATAACGAAAATAGTTTTAAACACACAGGGAGTACTTAAGCCTGCTTTACCGGGATGCTTAACGGTTTTTTAGAGAACAATGCCCCTATTACCGCCAATATTGGCCCTGCAAAAAGCACTATCCAACCCCAGCGAAACCTGATCTTGCTGGTTAAGAAAGCAGCGATGCCTTTAAATGGTATAAAGCTGAAACTGGTTTTTACTTTGAGGAAGGCGGCCAGTAAAAGCAAAGCAACAAGCGCCAGCGACATAAAGGCCGTAAACCTTGTTACTTTAGTTTGGTTAAAAAATGTACATAATATACCAATTATCCCCACCAGCAACAGCAGCAGGCCAAAGGGTTGGTTCATTTTATAAACATTCATGGTAACCAGCCCGAAAGCGCTTAGCATGGGGCAGTAGGTTGCGGCAATAAGTACAATAAAACCGATTAGTGATAAGAGTGAAGGCAGGCGCATTTTACTATTTTTTGATATCCATTTTATCGGCAAAGTGGGCGCAGTAATCGCGCAGGTCTTCTACAATGTTCTTTTCGCCGGTGGCGCGCAAAAAGGTGTCGCCCATGGTTTGCAGGGTTTCGTAAAAGAAACGCTTCATCTCGTCCACGGGCATATCTTTGGTCCAAAGATCTATCTTTAAGGTGTTTTTATAACCCTGATCCCATAACGACAGCATGAACGCCTGCACAGGCAAAGCTTCTTTTTCTTTTGAGTCGGTTGATTCCCAAAGGATCTTTTCGGGGATGTTATTATCGTCGAGTTGTACAGTCAGCTTTATTTCAGCGGTCTTCATTAAGTTCTATTTAACAATTAAAAATATTATCGCCACCAAAGTTATAAAGCTTAGCTCTACAATCCACAGTTTTTTGGTTTCGGCAAAGAAATTACGGAAAATTATATCCAGCAATGACACAACCACGCCAAACAGTATAAATATCCAGGTGATGGTACCGCTCCAGTGCTCGTAAGGGCTGCCGGTAATTTTAGCGCCGTTGATGAAAATATAGCCCGCTAATATAAAAAAGCCGGCCGTGGCGAAGTTTAAAGGGCTTACCCTGAATTTACGTGGCTGATCAGCGCTTTTTGCCGGATCGGTTTTGGCTTCCATACTTTTTGATGGGTTTTTTATTGGTTGGGTGATTAGGGTTTTTCTTTGCTTTGGCCGCTTCGAATTTCTTTATCTGCGCCAATGATTTCTTCTCGTGGAAGGCCCCCTTAAAATCAGGGTCTTCCTTGCGTTTTTGCAGGTCGATCTCTTTGGCCTGCTCCTGGCGTTCCTCGTAAGGGGTTTCTTCTATAAAAACACCCTCCGGGATAGCAAATACAGGGATAGTTTGCCTGATGAGCTTTTGGATCTTGTTTACGTAATATTCCTCCGATGGTACCGCAAAGGTAATGGCTACGCCCGAGTTATACGCCCTGCCCGTACGGCCAATGCGGTGCACATAATCTTCTATCACCACCGGTACATCGTAATTTATCACATGGCTTACATCGCTCACATCAATACCGCGCGAAGCCACATCCGTAGCTACCAGTATTTTTACCAAATCGTTTTTAAAGGAATTGATGGAATTGATGCGGGTATTTTGCCCCTTATTGGCATGCAGTACTTTTACGCCGGTTTCGCCGTATTTGCGCAGCAGGAACTTGTACACATCCTCCGCAGCCACACGTGTTTTGCAAAACACCATCAGCTTTTTAATATCGCCCTCTTTATCCATCAAAGCCTTCAGCAGGTTTATCTTGGTTTTATTGTTGGGTACGTGGTACAGCTGCTGGCTAACCGTTTCGGCCGCGGTGGCCTGCGGCGTTACCTCTATCACGGTAGGGAACTCCAAAAAGTTATGCGACAGTTCCTGGATCTTATCAGACATGGTAGCCGAGAACAGCAGGTTTTGCCGCTTAACCGGCACTACTTCTAAAATGCGGTTTATTTGCGGCATAAAGCCCATATCCATCATCTTGTCCGCCTCATCCAGCACCAGTACCTGTAATGTTTTGGTAACAATATGCCCTGCTAAATAAATATCCAGCAAGCGGCCCGGCGTGGCCACAATAATATCAATGCCTTTGTTTATCTGCTCTATCTGCGTTTTTGGGCCAAGCCCGCCATAGAGAACCACAACCCGAAGGTCGGTATTGGCGGCAAAGGCTTTAATGTTCTCCTCTATCTGCATGGCCAACTCGCGCGTTGGCGAAACAATGAGGGCACGCGGGCTATCGCCCTGTGCGTATTTCAGCTTCATTAATATTGGCAGTACGTAGGCGGCGGTTTTGCCCGTGCCGGTTTGTGCTATGCCCATTACATCCTGCCCGTTCATTATCGGCGGGATAGCTTTTTCCTGTATAGGCGTAGCTTCGGTATAACCGGCATCGGCAATAGCGTTTAATATCTGCCGGTTAAATTTAAAATCTTTAAAGGGTATGCCCATGGCGGCAAAGATAAGGTTTTTGCGCGAAGCGCAGATTTGAGATGTGAGATGCGAGATTTGAGATGTCAATGTTTGGTTAAGAGCTTTGCAGCGGCCTATTACATAGCGATGGGTTTGAAACCTTGAGTGTTCGAAACATTCAGAAACGTCATTCTGAACTTGTTTCAGAACCCCATCATAAAAGTGACCACAATAATGAGCCGCTTTGCATGGCTGCTACCTGCCGTGTGGGGTGCCGAAACAAGTTCACTGTTGTCCGGTAAAAAATAAATGGCGGTAAAAATGGTGCTTGGTTAGTGT
>NZ_CAMLOV010000098.1 GCF_946481715.1 uncultured Mucilaginibacter sp.
AACAATTCCCCAAAAAAAATTTCTATTCATAAATTTATAAATTATTACATCTTTACTTCAATCTTTCGCTTCAGTTGCTGCTGGTTACGAAAGATCACTATTTCGGTATTTTTCCCGGTAACCGCATTCCGGGCTTCCTGCAGGTCTTTAAAAATGTCGACCTGTTTGCGATTAAAAGCCAGTATTACATCATTGGCCTGGAGGAATGCCGCTGCGGCCGATCCGGGGGTAACTGAGAGGACTAATACACCTCTTATCCGGTCCATGCCTGTTGCGGATTGCTCGCCGGCGGTGGCCAGGTTTTTTACCCTAGCACCCATAAAGTCTATTGGTTCATCTTTAGTTAAATTATTGGCAACTACCACCATCGGAAAAAATGGTTTTTTGGCGACCCTCTTCAGCCTTACTGAAACAACACCGAAGCTACCCATTGCGAAGTTTTTGAAGCCGACCGACAAAGCGGCAACACCTTTTTTTACCCGAAAATCTCCTTTTTCAGTATTTTCAAAGGTTAAAGTACCGTACGCAGAATGGCCGTCTGTTCCGCGAGAACGGGCTTCGGCCAGTGAAAGGGAATCCGGAAAGGCGTTATAATCAATTTCCAGCCCCCAGTCGGATATACCGATAGGCTGGTATGCCGTCCCAACAATATTATGGCGAAATACATCCCCGCTATTTTTAAACCAAACATGTGGGTGAAAGGTATTATTAACCATGATATTGTTTTCAACAATACGTTTTACACCTTCCCGCAGCTTAATGCCCCCGTTTAAACACAAGTTATTATAAATATAGTAGTTGCTGGATCCGTCGTCAAGGTCAATATCCCAACCGTGGTCGCAGCGGAACCTGTTGTTACGCAGGATGATCGGTTTCACAACATCAAGGAGTGCCAGGCCTGGGTTTTCGGCAACTATCGAATCAAGCTTTCTTTTATCCGCTTGCCAGTAACGGTCGCGCCCCCAGGAATTGAAAGAGCCGTGATCACCTGTTTCCTTTACGGTATTAAAGATATCGTTATATTCGATTACATGACCTCCCCAGGTACCTTCACTTACGTTGATGCCCGCGCGGGGCACATCATAAATGGTATTGTGGCTTACCAAAATATCACTACACATGGATAGTTCTACCCCGGCCGATTGTTTTTCTACATACCCGAGATTAAACATCAGGTTATCATAAACTTTACAATCTTTAGGGTAATTGTTTGTTTTAGGGCCAGGTGTAACGTCTATTTGTGCCGGTGAAATATACTCGTTATATTTAAAACTGGGTGAGCGTACCGCCCCCGGGTCGCCTACGAAACAAATGCCGCTTGCGCCAATCTCGGAGATCCTGCAGCCGGAAACTTCACAGCTGCGGTTGAAGTTGCTAAAAAAAACCGCGTTGCTCCCCAAATTTGTTAGTATGCATTTTTCGAGCCGGCAATGTACCGCCCCCTCGTAAAACACCGCTCCGCCTCGGTAAATTGTCCAGTCGCTGCGCAGCAACGGCTCCTTGTTTTCCATAAAGGTGCGTACCGTCTCTGTTAATGTAAGCCCGGAGATGGTAATGTTTTTAACCGGCTTTTCTTCCGTGCCTCTGAATTCAAATAAATGGGCCAGCTGTGGCACCTCAAACTTTGCAGTTTTTAAATCAAGGCCCACAGGTGGATAATAATATAATACCTTGGTTTTTTTATCGTAAAACCATTCGTTGGCCGTATCAAGTTCTTCAAATATATTCTCTGCGTAACGATATTTTTCGTGCATGCCCGAACGCCGGTTATTTTGCCAGCCACCTTGCAGTACAGGCTGACCGCTGGTGTCTTTACCTGTAATGATGTAATGAAAATCGCCCCACTTGGCACTGTGCAATGCATGCACATACCCGCCCTCGGGCGACTTCCACCTCGCAGCGCGTTCTTTACTTACTGCATCAGCCGCGGTACCACCGAGAATCTCGGCCGAAGGGTCGTAGTTAGGGTAGCGGGCCATCTGCTGCAATTTTCCGTTTACAAGCAGCTCATCAAAAACAACGTCCCGGGCAATCTTAGATTGCCGGATTCCATTTTTGGGTACTGTCCAATTTAGTCCGCCCAAGATAGCCCCGCCGCTTACAATAACCTTTTGGTGGTCTACATTGGTCACAGTCAACGGTTCATTATCTTTCCTTGAGTCGGCCGAAGTAAATACTACAGGTTCGTTCAAATAATAGGTGCCGCCGTAAAGCCTGATGAAAACAGCTCCCGAAATCTTCCTCGCCGCGCTCAACGCAGCGCTTATGGAAGCAAATGGTTTGCTCTTGGTACCCGGGTTGCCGTCATTACCGCTAACAGAAACATATAAATTAGTTTGTGCGTTACCAACAGCAGGCCATACCAATACGGCTAATAAGACTGCTATTGTCATCGAGTACTTAATTTTCTGCATTTAATGTTGCTTAAAAATCACCGGGCTTCTATTTAGTTTCCCGGTTGTTCAATATATAAAAAGAGTTATTTCACTTCTATAAACTCCGGCTCGTACGGCGCGATAGTAAAATTGCCTGTATAGCTTTTATCAAAAAGAATACTCTTTGATTTTCCATTCATTGGAATTTCCTTCGGTTCACCGGTCACATTCAGGTATAAAAAATGATTCTTGTCAATTTGCCGGGCCATCACACCATTGGGTGCCAAAGGCCCTTTCTTAATCCCAAGTTCATCGATCAGTTCGTCGAGCAATGGGTTCAATACATTGCTACCTGCGGGTAACCCTACATAAATTGCCCTGCCTTTACCATATTTATTAGAAGTTATAATTGGGTAGTCCTTGTCCAAACTAGTGATGCTGGCTAAAACCTGGGCACCTTTGGGGTCTATAACATCAAACCTTGCCGATTCTGCACTTATAGATGTGCCCTTATAGTTAACATCTAATTTTTTTCCCCTATAAGATTTTCTTGATACTTCATTCAAATTTTCTGTCTCCTCGTAACTTGCTACCCTTATGCCAAAAACATCGTCCAATCGCCCAGGGCGGGTAGACGCAAATACTTTCCCGGTTTCGTCAACCACAGCAGAATTACTTGTCATAACAACTGTGCCGCCGTTTTTTACAAACTCGCGGATTTTGCTGGCCGTTGTTTCATCCATTACCGTTACGCCGGGCACAAAGAGTAACTTGTACTTTAATGAGCTTTTGCTGATCTCAACAACATTGGCATCCATATTACGGCTATAAAACAAGTTCCAGCAGCTCTGTAACTGTTGGTCCTGCGCCTCGGGGAAAGCGCTGCTGGCTATCTGGCTGGGAAAGGAGAATGCTAAGCCAACTTCCGGGCTGGCTTTGTAAGGGAAGAATTTTTCGATCTTTTTAAACTCGGTAGCCATCTTTTTGTATTCATCATATTTACGATTGGGGACGCCGTCCCAGTCAAGCATCCCCTCCAGGTATTGTTCCTCGCCCGACCACATACTTTGCCAGGTCCAACCGCAAACCATCTGATTGCCATACATCAACGTAGCATACGCCGATTTCCTGATTGAATTAGGCACCGCCGTCATGGTTGTAAATTCACTACACCAAAAAGGGTTTGTACTTTCAAACTGAATACGGGAGATACCAAACAAGGCATTCATCACGCCCCAATTCGTTAGTAAAGAGTTACCGGGATAAAAGCCCGCTCCTTCACGGGTCATTTTGCCTGAATAAGCGATCTGTGAATAGTCAAAATATTTTAAGGCGCTGTAATACCAGGCATTGGTGTTTGTAAGTACCCCGGGGGCATTTGTATTAACCTTATTGAGCACTTTAAATAAAATCTGGTTGACCTCATCTGAAATAAAACGCCTGAAATCCAATATTTTCTCCGGCGCGCCATTCTTTTCGCCCGCTACGGGTAGTCCCACTTCATCAAAATCGTTGATCCTGCGAGACCAACGTTGTGTCGCCCAGGCTTTGTTAAAATTATCAAGGTTCGAATACTTCTTCACCAGCCAAACAACGAATCTTTTCCGCACCGTTTCTGAATAGGAAATAGGGCCATCGCCAGATTCGTTATCAACACCAAAAGCTAAAAGCGCCGGGTGTTTAGCATAATGCTTTGTTAGTGTATCCGCAAAGCGTACAGCATATTTTTGATACATCGGGTCGCCTAAATCATCCATGTAGCGATGGTTTGGATATTGCGCAACGCCGCCCGGGCTGGTAACATCAATTGAGGGGTACTTATGGTGCAGCCAAACAGGTGCAGGGCGAATAGCGATATCAAGTATTACCTTTATCCCTGCCTTATTCATCATATCCATCACAGCATCAAACCATTGAAAATCAAACTTACCTTCAGAGGGTTCATAACTGTCCCAGGCCAGGTGGCCCATCCTAACTGCCTTGAATCCGGCAGCCTTCATTAAGGCAATATCCTTTTTTATTTTTTCCTGGTCTTTATCATCATGTGGATGATAATTGGCGCCGACATATAGTGTTTGAGCTTTAACCGACGAAGCGGCAAGCAACAGCGTTGAAAATATTAAAAGCTTTTGTATCCTTATTTTCATAATTAGAATTATTCTTTGTGTAAGGTATTCAGGATGGCTGTGTTTCTCGTTCAGATTTCCCATTAACCCTTACCCTATTTTTATTTAACTGAAATTTTCACTGTTTTTGAGATATTGCGTGATGAATTACCTAAATGAAGAAGAAATTCACCGGCTTCAACTTTCCATGATTTTTTTGCTTCGTCATAAAAAGCCAGGTCCGCAACCTTTACATCCAGTTCAACTGTTTTAGTTTCGCCCGGCTGCAGAAAAACTTTTTTGAAAGCCTTCAATTCCTTTTCGGGGCGCAAAACTGAACTGACAGGATCACTTACATACAACTGCACAACCTCGGCGCCATAACGCGCACCTATATTTTTAACCACAAATTTTGCGTGAATGATACCATCCTTTTTGTAGATATTCTTGTCTGTTGAAAAATTACTAAGTGCAAAATCTGCATAAGAGAGCCCGTATCCGAAAGGAAACTGGGGCTGGATCTTCTTAGTATCAAACCAGCGATACCCTACTAAAACATCCTCCTCGTAATTTACTTTCAAATCTTTTCCGGGGAAATTGCCCAACGCATGGGCAGGCGACTGATCCAGCGCGACAGGTATTGTAAAAGGCAATTTACCGGATGGGTTCACCTTGCCGCTTAAAATATCCGCCACCGCATTTCCGGCTTCCATACCGCCATACCACGACCATAAAATAGCAGGTACCCGATTAACAATGCCTGCTAATTTTACAGGAGAACCGGCTATCATTACCACAACCGTGCTCGGATTTGCTTTTGCCACCTCCTGGATCAAAACGTCCTGGCCATAAGGCAGGTCCATACTTTGTTTATCGAAAGATTCCGTATCAAAATCGTGGTTCAAACCACCGAAAATGATAACAACGTCTGATTCCCTGGCAACTTTTACAGCCTCCTGAATCAACTTCCAATCAACATGATCTGAATTGGCCTGCCCCTTGTTGCTACCTTCTTTAAACGCAGATTGTTTTTCATATCCCTGGGCAAAATTTATTTTCACGTTAGCACCGAACTTTTGCTTAATTGCCTCTAAAGGCGTTACTTCATACAATGCTTTTATCTCTGAGCTAAGCCCAGCCCCGCATTGCTCCCGCGTGGCATTATCACCAATGATAGCAACCGATTTTATTTTGTTAAAATTGATAGGAAGGGAGTTCCCTTTGTTTTGAAGCAGTACTGCGGCTTCGGTTGCTGAGTTGTAGGCTGCCTTTTGATGCTCGGGCGTATTCATTTTCCCCTTTTCGCGGTTACTTTCATCAAACATCTTCGTTTTGAGCATTACGCGCAGCACATTTGCTACTTTTTCGTCAACCACCGATAATGGTACCTCTCCCTGTTCAACAGCCTTTATTAACGGATCGGCAAAATACCATTCGTTGTAATCTTTTTTATCGGTACCCATTTCCAGGTCAAGGCCGGTTAACGCTGCCTTCACAGTAGTATGCGCCGCAGCCCAATCGGTCATTAACACGCCTTTAAATCCAAATTCTTTCCGAAGGATCTGCCTGTTGAGATATTCGTTTTCCGAACACCAGTCGCCCCTGAACTTATTGTAAGCAGCCATTACGGTATAAGCACCGCCTTCAGTAACAGACGCTTTGAAACCCGGCAAATAGATCTCCCGCAAGGCCCTTTCGCTCATGTATACATCAACAGAATCGCGATGCGTTTCCTGGTTATTGGCTAACCAATGTTTCACACTCACAGCCACATCTTTGGACTGAAGGGCTTTGATGTAAGCAACGGCCATCCTCGAAATAAGGAAAGGGTCTTCACTCATGTATTCGAAGTTGCGGCCACAAAGTGGCGAACGGATAATGTTAATCCCCGGCCCTAGTAAAACATCTTTTTTCCTAAACCGGGCTTCCTCGCCCAACACCAGGCCCTGCTTTAAGGCCAGTTGAGGGTTCCAGGTTGCAGCAAGGGCAGTTCCCGGAGGAAAGCAGGTTGCCGAGTCAGTAGTCCAGCCCGCATAAGCCCAATCGTGCCTGTTAATTTCAGCACGTACGCCATGCGGCCCGTCGCTCAACGCCCATTCGGGAATACCTAACTTCTTTATGCCGGATACATAAAACTTGGAATTCGCGTGCAACAAGCTCACTTTTTCCTGTAAAGTCATCTGGCTAATCAGGGTACGGATCTTTTCTTTTTGGTAGCTATCATTCAAAGTTTGCTGTGCATTGGCCATTCCTGCTGTCAGCAGAATAAAAAAAAGTATATGGCAGCATCTCTTCATCATTATCTTCAGCTTTAATATCAATATATTCATTTGTTATCGTTTGATCAGGTTTACCAGGATGACATCGTTTTCCCTTATATCAATTTCGCTGGAATACTTAGCATTTGGTTTTATTTCAATTTGCCGTATTGCAACAGGAGAGCCGTTTTGTTCTTTCAATTTTTCAACTTGCTGCCTGTTTAGCTGCTTTGGCCGGCCCATATCCACATAGCCTGTATACGCATCGTTCACTCTGTAACCTACTTTATAAATTTGCATAGTGTACTTCCCCGCAGGCACATGCGATAAGTTTATTATTACTTTGCCTTTTGATTTGGCAGGCAGGTCTTTAATATAATAAGCCTGGTTGTTCACCGAATCTGGTAAGGTATAGGTATAATCCCACAATAATAGCTGGATACCCCCTTTATCATCTTTGCAAGCCCATGAACGGGTGTCGGTATTGGCTAACTCCGTTCGTCCGAGTTTATTCATAAATTTATAAGAATAAAAAGCCGGCTTGTTTATACCCTGAATATTGAGCAAACCAAAGCCACCATGAAAAGGCGTGTACCGCGGGCCTGGCTCTTCAAATACGTCTGTAAAAACCCAGTACGACATGGAGTTGGCCGCATTCCCTACTTGTTTTATTTTCTCTAAAATGTAGGCTGCTTCGTGATAGCTGTCGTGCACAGGATCGGCCGGTGTGTAGGATGCACTCCATTCGGTATAATGCAGTTCCAAACCAGGTATGGCAGATTGGGCAATTTGTTTACGGGAATTCAACACGTCGCCACTTACCGACAGCGAATCTTTGCTTAATACCGTACCCGAATTGCCATACTCATCCAAAAAGCCCTGATTTACCCCATAAGAATGGGTACTGACGAAGTCGATCGGGATGTTATTTTTGCTGCAATGAGCTATCATCTCCGGAACCCATGCCGCACCTGCAGTAGCTGGCCCGCCTACCTTATATGCAGGGTTTACGCCTTTAACTGCCTTCGCAGAGTAATCGTACAGTTTAAAATAATCCTCCTGCGTACCTGTCCAAAATCCGGGGGATAAATTTGGCTCATTCCAAACTTCAAAATACCAGGTTTTTACCTCTTCGGCACCATACCGCTCTGTAAAATGTTGCACAAGATTACTTATAAGTGCCTGCCACTTGTTATAATCTTTTGGCGGGGTAACGTTGCCGCGCCACCAAAAAATTGTTTGGTTGCCGCTTGCCAGGGCATTAGGCATAAAGCCCAGCTCCACAAATGGCTTCATGCCAATTTTATGCAGAAAATCAAAAAGCGCATCTACATACATATAATTATACTGAGGAACGCCTTTCGAGTCTTCGGTATATACAGCCATATCATCGGTTAGTAGTCCATGCATGCGGATATATTTAAAGCCACATTGTTTCCTTACGTATTCTAACTGTTGTTGCCAATCGGCACGCAGTCCTTCATTTGCCCGGCCTGCGCCTACGCAGGCGTTAAACATGGTATTAAGTTTACCCGAGGCTTTTTTTAAATCCACACTGATTGTTCTTTGGCCGTTAACATTCGCCAAAAAAACGAATTGCGATACCACCAATACCCAAATTATTTTTTTCATTTGTTTGTTAATTCTTAATAAATTATTCCGTCCACACCAACACACCAGTGGGTTTTAGTGTCTTCTCTCCAATTAAAATTTTTGCTGCATCCGGCAGGCTTACAGTGTAATTTTCTGACGAGTAATTTAATGCCGTATAAAAACCATCGCGCCAATAAAATGATTGGCTTGCTGCGCTTCTAACGCAGCCGAGGGGATTAAAAGGCCTAACATCAATACCGTCAGGAATCTTCGCATGCGTAAATCCCGTTTAATTGTAGGAAGTGTTATAAATAGTTTCACAATAATTTTTAAATCCGGATTATCAATATCGGTATAAGTATGGTGTCGGGATTGCGGGCAAATCCTCATAAAAAAAACGATGCTATTAAAATCACCGGGAACAAAGTGTTTTTGCGCTTTTTGTTTCATATATGCAGGAACCGGTATAATAATTGTTGCTCAAAGAACGTAGCTTTTATTATTTATGGTAAGATGTAATTATCCACTTATTAAGCTATTTTACCATTTAATATTACAATTTCGATCTTTAAGGAATATTTACTGAAATAAAACCACAACTGCTTAAAGTTCCGTAAGAACGAGATCAATCTTTTGGCGTAAGAAAAGAAATGAGGTCCAATATCAATAACAGGTGTGATAGTATAGTGGTGCGTAGTAATTTGCCGCATTTCTGAAAGTTCGAAAATTATGATATGAACGCGTCCGGCGACACCTGTGCCGAAAAAACTTATTCCACTATTATCCATTATTTTGAGAACTTAATCGGTAAGCGTTTCCTGCATTTAACATAAGCGCGGCCGGTAAAAAATTTCCTGGAAAAATCCCCGCGCGGGGCGGCTGTGACGATTGAAAGGGGCGGCATTTTCTTATTATTAAATAACTGTAATTTTTCTGCGTAATATTTTAGTGAGTGCCAGCATTAAGGGCGGTAATTGTACGCTGATCTTTCACCGAGTAATTTCGCCTGTCCAAGGCTCCGCCCGTGTCCCAAAAAAATGGCAGCATCCCGTTGGCTTTTGCTTGCTTTGTCACATAGGTCAGCCAGTAATCCACAGCATAGTTGTGTGTTGCCAAATTTAAAGGAATGTGGTTGCTACCGTTACGCCTGTACGCTCCATATTCGCCCAACAAAACCGGAATCCCCTTGTCGGCGAATTTTGTTTTCATCTTATTGAAGGTGGTATTTACATAACTCTCTTCGCCCCAGCTGGAATTGCGTCCGGGTTCTGTTGTAGAATGATGCCCCGCCCCCCAATAGTAAAACATTTTGCCCCAATCTGCATCGCCGTCCATCAAACAAAATTGATATGGAGTGTAATAATGCACCTCAACCATCATCCGCCCCGCAGCCTGATCCTGCGGCAGCCCGGTCATCAGCTCATCGGTTTTGTCGATGTCTGTTGATGGCCCCTGAACTACCAATACCCTATAACTATTCTTTCCGCCTGTGGACCGCACTGCGTTAACAAATGTTTGATGATATGTAGCAAGTATCATCATTTTCTCTGAATTGTCGGCAGGCGGCTCGTTGGAGCCGGCAAACATAAGGTGTTCGTCAAAATCGCGCATGGTGGTTGCAATTTGCTCCCACAAGGCCTTTTGTTTAGCATTAACGGAATCCTGCTTGATGGCATTAATGTTGCCATCTAACCAACCGCCATCCCAGTGAATGTTGAGCAAAACGTACATATCGTTTTTTACGCAATATCCAACTACCTCTTTTACCCTTTTGAGCCAGTTGGGATCTACTTGTTGGGTTGCCTGGTTGCTCAAATGCGTCCAATTCCACGCGCAGGGAATGCGAATAGCGTTAAATCCTTGTTGCTTTACAAATTTTATGTAATCCTCTGTAATAACCGGGCTGCCCCAACCTGTTTCTCCGCCCGGGGCCTCAAAGGTATTCCCGATATTCCACCCCAACCTGATTTTAGCCGCAAGCTGAGCAGCATTGCTGCTCATACCTGTGGCATCAGGGGGTTTGGGTGAAGTATTATAAGTGGGATAGATGGTGGCATCCTGAGATACCGTTACCCTTCTTACCTGTCCATTTGAAGAATTAATTAATAAAAACCCGGAGCGGCTTGATCCCGTGCTATTTTCAGATAGCGTTGTTAAATGAATTACCGCGCTACCGCGGCTTCCCGATGCAACGCTCAATTTTAACCAGGAAGAAGCCGGGTTGATAATATTCCAATCGGCATTAGATGCCAGCAATAAATCCTGTGTTCCGCCTTCGGGCGCGAATGTTATAGCAGATCGATTAACTGTTAATCGCGGTGCTGCGTTGCTTGTTTTTTTACAGGAGAAAAAAGATAATACTGTAATAAGAAATACGAATGTTTTATAAGAATGCATTATTTTCATTTTCTCTAATCACTACATGAAGATTCATCTGAACAAAATTTTGTTCAGATGAATCTTTTTCGCCACCCTCACCGGGTGAATTCAACGAAAGGTTTTATATTAATTATTGGTTTGCTTAAAACCCTGCGCCCTTTTTCAGCGAATCTAATGCGTTCTGGTCTCCTATATATGCAGGCACACCGTTATTTGGCCGCTGAAATATACCGCTGGCCCATAAAAATGGCACCACACCATGTGCTTTGGCTTGCTTTGTAATATATGCATAGTAATGCCAACCCGATTTTAATGCTAATATCGAATCAGCCGGGTGCCCGGTTAATCTCTGAGCGTGATACTGTATGTCAAATTCTCCCATAACTACTGGAATACCCTTATCAGAAAATTTTGTTTTAACGGCTTTAAATGCGTTATCCATATAAGCTTCTTCTGTTTGGGCTACGCAGTTGCGGTCCAGGAAGAGCGGGTTGGTTGTATGAAAGTCTTTTCCCCAGAAATACAATTCTTTTCCCCAGCTTGCGTCCATAGGTGTGGTGCTACCGTAGCCACCTAATATGCAAAATTGCGGCGGGCTATAAAAGTGAAACTCTACCATCATTTTATGAGGCGTAGGGTCGGTAGGTAGTGACGACGTTTTATACACATTAGCCGGGTCGAGATAAGAAGTAAGCAAATCAAGCGACGTAGAAGGCGACTGAATAACTATTGCACGATAAGTGTTTTTACCACCGGTACCGCGCACTGCATCAACAAATGACTGGTGAAAACGCATTAAGGTATTGGTTGTTGGTACATCATTCGCATTGGGTTCATTGGTACTGGCAAGTATCAAATGCTCGTCAAAATCCCGCATCGCTGTAGCTATCTGCTGCCAAATTGCCTTATGCTTGGCATTAACACTATCCTGTTTAGCACCTGTAAGTGTGCAGTCAATATAACCCTCGTGGTGGGTATTAAGTATCACATACATATTGTCGTTAATGCAATATTGCACAACTTCTTTTACGCGGTCGAGCCAAAGTGGGTCTACTTGTGAAGTTTGGTTATTTATTATGTGGTTACTCCAGGTGCAAGGAATCCTTATGGCATTCATACCGGTTGATTTTACCAGATCAACCAGCTGCTGGGTAACTTTCGGGTTTCCCCATCCAGTTTCCCATCCGGGCGCATCCAAAGTGTTATAAATGTTCCATCCCATGGTCATTTTTGCAGCCAGCTGCGAAGCAGTGCTACCCATACCGGTTGCATCAGGTGTTTTTGGCGACGTATTGTATGATGGATAAATCATGGCTTCCTGCATTACAGTGATGCGCCTACTCTGGCCATTGGTTGAATTTAAAACTAAAACCACAGAACGGGTGGCACCCGTTTTATTTGCTGCGGCCGTTAAATTAACAGTTACGTCACCATTGCCCGATGTTTGGCTTAAATGTAACCATTTGATACCGTTGGTATCAACACTCCATGCGGCATTTGAAGTAAAGGCCAAGGCCTCTGTACCACCACCTTCCGGTATAGTGTCTATTAGATTACCAAGCGTAAGTTGCGGGGTTACTTTGTCGTTTTTTTTACAGGAGATCGCAACCATGATTGCGATACATATCCCCACCATCGCGTACACCGTCTTTATTTTTCTTATCATCATTTTCATATATATTTTGTTTTAGCGAAAAAGTAAATTTTCGTTAGTTAAAAAGCCCCACGGCAATATGTTGCCGTGGGATTTTTGCTTATTTAATTTTCACAACTCTTAGGTTATCGAAGGCGCCATAAAAGTCGGTTGCAGTTGGTGAAGTGCTGAAATTATGTATGTACATTGTACACTCACTACTTCCGCTCGCCCCAACCAAATCGGTAATTTTGGCTATCGGTACACCCCTGCCCTGGCCGAGCGTAGGATCACTTCTACGAAACGACGATAAGGGGATAGTTACAGTTATCCAACCATTTGTTTTGTACGCTGCTGTTTGGGTTGCAGATACCTGCCATGGTTGCCATAGGGCTGCATAGTCGCCAACAGAACTCTGGATAATAAAGGTGCCGCCATTCCAGGGTTTCTTTACATTTACTTCAAATTTAAATGCCCAATTATCAACCGGATCATTAAGATTGGTTTTCGGTACCCACTGTGTCGAGTTGAGTAATATTGCATAACTGGAATATGAATTTCCTTCACCAGGAGTTAATTTATTTGTTGCCAGCTTCATAAAGGTTCCGGTATTAGATGGAAAGTCAGAAACATAGGGTATCCATCCTCCACCAGCTCCGGCTGATAATTGGCCACCGCCATAATATTTCCAATTGGAACCATTTTCAAAGTTTGATAACCAATTCCCATTTGGGAAACCACCTGATGTTGAAAAATCAATAATATTAACATTATACACAGTGGTTGCTGTACCAAACTTGGTAGTAATGGTTACCGGCCCGCTTTGCGATAGCGTAGGCAGAGCGAAACCTACCGAAGTTCCATCACTTGACGATGTATAAAAAGGAACGGCCGTGCCGGCAAAAGTTAGCGATTCAATGTTTTTAAGATAAGTTCCATAAACATAAACCGAATCGTCCGGGTACGCATTTTCATTGGAAATACGGGTAATGGTTGGCGTTGCTACTATTTTTAAATTAACTGTACCGCTCTTGGTTACTACCGATATCTGATCGGTTGGCGTTAGCGGCGGCATAAGAAAACCAAGCGAAGTGCCGTCAAGGTTTGATTTAAACGAATTGATTTTAGTACCCGCATAAGTGAAGCTTTGAACCAAAACTAAATTTGTACCATATAAGTAAACAGAATCGCCGGCGGCTGCAAACACATTAGAAATAGCTATAACAGTTGGTGCAGCCGGGCCTAATTTAAACGAGAATGTTGTAGAACCGCCGGCTGTAGCATACTCTATGGTATAAAGCTTAGCGGTATCAATTTGTGAAAACTTTATGTCGGGTATTTTTACCACCGCGCTGTTAGGCGCAAATAATGCGGTATTGAACGCAGCCGGTACACCATCAAAATTTATTTGAGTTGCATTTTGCAAATTCTGCCCGGTTATTACCACCCATTGACCATTTGCCACAGCACTATGTAAAACCGTATCATTCGGCGATGCCACATAACTCCTAACAGCCGTAATTACCGGTGGATTACCATTATTGTCGGTATTTTTTTTACAAGTAACCAGTAAAGCTGCTATCAGCAACAGAACCGGCAAAAAAAACAAGCCGATAGATAATTTCTTTTTCATAACAATATATTTAAAATGTTTAATTAATAGTAAGGTACTGGTGGCTGTGCCAATTTGGGGTCGCTAACCAACTCTGATGCCGGAATTGGCAACGTAAATGAACTGATGGTGGCCGGCAACGCAGATGGTGGGGCAACAGTATCCCTTGTAGCTGTTTTCGTTGTAGGATCATAACTAAACCCGATTCGGCCGTGAGTGGCATCCTGATCATTAAGTAACTTCACAGCATTATTCGGGTCGTAATAAGAGTACCTAACAAGGTCCATCCAATAGTGCCCTTCATAAGCAAGCTCAACCCTTCTTTCAATACGCAGTGTAGTGGGGTCCAGCACCGTCACAGGGTCCACGCCGGCCCTTACCCGCACTTTGTTAAAATACGTTAGTGCGTTAGCATCACTGGTGGTAGTGTTGTTACCCAAAATAGCTTCGGCATATATTAAATACACGTCGGCCAATCTGAGATATGAATTGTGTTCAACGGACGACCAAAGATCCATCGTTGGCGCATTATTATCTTTTTCGTTTCCAATAATGTGTTTCTTCATTCCCGTACCGTTCGCCTTATAACCGCCAGCGGCTTGATTCAATTCGGGATAAAAATCTCCGTTGAGCATAATAGTAGCTTTGCGCCGTACGGTATCCTTAGCCGAATACATCCGGTATAAATCGTAAGTTGGCGCTAATGATTGCCATCCGCCGTTTTTTGAAGGAAGCACCTCGCTGGTTGGCGCATACCAGGTTTGCAGATCGTTGCCATTTCCATAGGTTGCACCCGCAGCCCATTGAAGTGCAAATAATGATTCCTGGTTATCGTTGTTTTGCGCCTTGAAAAGGTCGGCATAGTTGGGAAGCAACGACAATCCGCTACTTTTACACACATTGCCCGCATACTTTTTAGCACTGTCAAGCAAGGCCTGGTCGCGGCTACCGCTTTTGCCTACACCCGCCATTGTCAAGTATAATTTGCCCAGCATCCCCTGCGCAGACCATGTAGTTACCCGGCCTTTCTCATCTGTTTTAGGAAGGTATTGAGTTGCGTATGTGAGGTCGTTAACAGCGAATTTATAAACGTCCGTAATAATATTACGTGGAAGCAGTGGATTCTCTATTAGTTTACTATTATCTTCTACAATGGGCACAGCGCCCCAATACACGGCCAAATGATAATAAGCTACAGCACGCATAAATTTTGCCTCTGCTATGGCGGCATTTTTGTCGGCCAGCGGGATAGACGGGGGAGCCTGTTTCTCAATGGCAATAATAACCGTATTACATTGCGCAATAATGCTGTATAAGCCAGTCCAACCTTCTGTTACATAACTATTTTGCGCGGTAATGGTGCGTGTAAAAAGCTGTACCAAATCGTTGCTATACCCAAAACTACCAGTGCCGGCCAATACGTCGCCAAGCGGTAGCATACCGTTTCTGTTCCATCGCCACCACTGCCCGCCGGCGTATAGGCTCGCGGTAGCCAGCCGTAAATCGGAGGTAGTTTTGTAAAAATTATTAGAACTTATCTGCGAGTTGGACGGACGGTCCAGGAAACTCTTTTTACATCCGGCAATTGCTGCTGCAAATAGCAGGATGATAATGATTTTGTTAGTTGGTTTCATAAACATATATTTTAACATCGGTGATCGTACTTATTTTAAGGTTATGTTTGCACCAAAAGTAAATACCCTCGGCTGCGAGTAATAACCGCCATCCCATCCTGCCTGAAGTGGGTTCCATGAGCCAATTTCAGGATCCGTACCCTTATAATTTGTAATTACGAAGGCATTGGATACAGTAGCAAATACCCTAAAAGAACTTATAGATATTTTTGATAAAATATTTTCTGACACCCGATAACCTAACGTGATATTTTTGCAACGCAGGAATGAAGCATCCTGGATAAACAAATCATTAGGGCGATTATTGCCGTTGGTATTGTCTTGCCTCAATCCTACAACCGTTGTATTTGGGTTGGTAACGTACACATTGTTAATATCGGATGCAGGGACATTAGGATCTACCAAAGCCAATCTGGCATAACCTAATACATCTGTATAATAGCTGGTATTGTTCTGCGAATCGGTTTGCGATACCCACACCTGGTTGAACACTTTATTGCCATAACTGCCGGCGAAGAAGATATTCAAATCAAAATTTTTGTAGTTAAAGGTGTTATTGATACCATACTGGAATTTCGGTAGCGGGGAACCCAAAAAGGTCTCGTTTCTTGAATCGATAATACCATCGCCATTCAAATCCTTGAACATACGGTCGCCGTACCAGATACCACCGCCCGACGATGAAATTGGATAGGGAACGCCGGTTGAGTTAGCAGGGCGGGCATGTGTTACAAAATCCTCTGGCTTTGAATAAATCCCGTCGAATATATAACCATAAAATTCACCAATGGCCTGGCCCACCCGGGTGGTTTGGATTACATCGTTGCCAAATGTCGTGCTTAAGTTAGCCTGGCTTCCACCGGAACCTAAATCAAGCACTTTGTTTTTATTCCGCGACAGGGTAACGCTGGTTTTCCAATTGAAGTTTTTAGTGCTGATATTGGTAGAACTGATTTGGAAGTCGAACCCTCTATTGTACACCGAACCCACATTCGCATAGGGTGCCACCATGGTTCCCGGCGAGTAACCTGCAGCAGTACCCGTATATAACGGAAGCGGCACCTTTAATAAAAGCCCGTGTGTTTCGCGGTCGTAAACATCAAATGAAAAATTTAACCGCCCGTTAAAAAATGTCCCGTCAATCCCTGCGCTGTAATAATTTGTTTTTTCCCACTTCACGTCCGGGTTTGCCAAATTGCTCTGAAATTGCGCTGTACCCGAGAGGCTGTTAGACACCGATGTAAGTTGGGTTACAAAGGTATTGCCCGGTATGCCCTGGTTGTTGGTAAGCCCATAACCAAGCCTCAACTTCAATTCATCTATAGCTTTTACATCCTTTAAAAACACCTCTTTATTAATTTTCCAGGCAAAACCACCCGAATAGGTAGTTACCCAACGATCTGCGCTTGGGAAATTTGCAGAACCATCGTTCCGTATATTGCCGGTGAGCAGGTATTTGTCATCCCATGAAAAATTAACACGGCCGAACCAGGATTCCTGTGCACCGCCCCCCGGAGGGTTTGAATATGAATTATCGCCTCCGTTTGTGGCCGTGGTTGGGTCCCCGGCACTAATGCCCTGCACGTTGTTCGAAGCAAAATTCCTTCGCCCGCCACCAACATTTTCGAACGAGCTTTCCTGCGCTTCGTGCCCAGCTAAAGCATCGAATTTAAATTTCCCGAAATTATGGTTGTACGTTAAAAAATTGCGTATTACGGTATAAAAGTTTTGGCTGGCGGCTGAAGAACCGCTGTTAGGGCTGGGAGTGCCTTTACCAAAAACGTAAGATGGCGAAAAATGATTTTCGGTACTAAAATCAAAATTACCGGATAGTTCATTCCGCAGCGATAAACCTTCGGCGAATCTTATTTCGGCGTAGACGTTACCGAATATCTGATTCCGCTTTTTTAGGTTTTTGAGAATAGAGGCCAACGCTACCGGGTTGGCAGAAGGTTGCACCCAACCGCTGGTGTTGGTAACAGCACCCCAGGAGCCATCCGCGTTTGTTACAGGGATATCGGGGGTATTATCTAATGCGGCCCTAATTACATTACCGTTAGTTGAAGATACATTTTCATCAACGTGGGCCAACTGAAGGCTTGTGCCTATTTTTAGCCAGTTAGTGGTTTTATTGTCCAGGTTCAACCGTACCGAGTACCTGGTAAAATCAGACCCAAGGGCTATCCCCTGCTGATTGAAATACGAGGTTGATAGTAAATATTGAGTCCTGGCATCCCCGCCGCTTACCGTAAGTGTGTGATTCATCATCGGAGCTTTCCGGAATAGTTCTTTTTGCCAGTCGGTACCTTTACCTAAATATTGCGGGTTGGCAAATTCGGGCCTCGAATCGAAGCCCCAGACAGCCGCCCGGGCATTAATGAATGTGGCGAGCTGTTGCAAATCTATTGTCGGAAGTCGCTTGGCTATTTCCTGGTAACCCGCATAGAAATCATAAGTTATCCGAGGTGGCCCGGCTTTGCCCCTTTTTGTAGTAATAACAACCACGCCATTGGTTGCCTGCGAACCGTATATGGCCGTTGCCGAGGCATCCTTCAATACATCTATCGATTCAATTTCGGCAGGGTTGATGCTATTTAATGGGTTGGAACCACTGCCCGGGTCGTTTACCGGTGGAATAATAACGCCATCTATAACGTACAGTGGCGAATTGGAGCCGCTAATTGACGACACACCACGTATCTGGATAGATACGCCACCACCGGGCTGACCCGATACCTGCTGGACCACAACGCCGGCAACCTTGCCCTGCAGGGCTTGGTCAAAAGTAGTTGGTTGGGTTTTGCGGAGCTCGTCGCCTGATACTGAACTTATCGAACCGGTAACATCTTTTCTTTTTGTGCGGGCGTAACCGGTTACAACCACTTCATTTAAATTACTGGAGGTAGAATTTAGCTTAACATCTATTGCACTTGCAAGTTTAACACTCACCTCTTGGGTAGAATACCCTAAAAAGCTAAAAACGAGCACGTTTCCCGGCGATGCGGCTATTGAGTATTTACCATCTACACCTGTTACAGCTCCGGTAGTTGTTCCCTTAAGCTTAACGTTTACTCCCGGCATGGGTTGGTCATTGTCGGCACTTGTTACTTTCCCAGTGATATTTAAGGTTTGTGCCTGGGCTGAAAAATAAAGGAACAGGCCCATAATAATTAATGAAATTCGGTGTTTCACTCTCTTTTGTAAATTTTTATCCATCTTATAAAGGGATTTTAAGGTTTGATAATTGGTTCATTGTTGGTTGGTTGGTTAGTAATTAATTGGTTTTATTTCATTCATAATTATTTTCTATTTCTGTTATCCTATCTTTTTTGATAAACAAATACTCAAGAACTATCATTTGCAACTACTTCGCTGTTAGTTTTTCAAATGAAAATACCGCCCAAACAGGCAGTAAGAAACTTCGGGTGCTGCCAAACGCATGCTACTGATTCAAAAAAAAATTTAACTGTTGGTCCAATTGGTTATTGGTGGAACATAGTTGATAAGCAATTTCTTAAGCAAATAACTTATAGCCCGTATTCCAAAGCATGAAACTATGATTACTTAAAAGGGAAGGGGTGGTAGAGTTGAGCAAAAATATAGACCAAATGTGCAAACCAATACAATAACCTATAAATGAGTATGTTAATATACAATCAGCCGGCTTTTTGCATTATACCGGTAGAGGAAATTTTAATAATACTGCAATCGGCAGGTTTCCGGGAAGGGGCGTCGTTGGACTATGGGCCAATAATTGGCACCTAAAAATTGAGGCACCTGGCGGTACCTCAAACCGAAGATTGTAATGAGCTAGCCCTTGTTACTCATTTGGATGAGCATTTATAGCGAACACGATTAGCAGCGATCATTCTCTACCTTCGGCTTCGGATAATTTCTTTTGGCGAACAGAACTGACATAAGCAGAAGGAAGTGTATTATACTCTTCCTTAAATAGTTTTGTAAAATATTTGGGGGTGTTAAAGCCTACTTCATAGCAAATCTGGCTGATGGTCATCTGGCTATTCTCGAGCAAATACACCGCTTTTTTAAGCCTTATAGAACGGATAAATTCAACAGGCGATTTGCCTGTAAGCATCAATACCTTATTATAGAGCGATCCGCGGCTCATATTCATTTGGCGGCTTAATTCTTCTACCGAAAGGCTATCGTTTACAATGTTAAGTTCGATATATTCTACTATACTCCTCAACAGTTTTTCATCTTCGCTTTGTAAAGGGGTTTCCTGCAATTGCACATCCATTTGTTTCTTGTATGTGCGCTTATAGGTATCCCGCAATGTTAGGATGTTTTTGATTTTTGATAGAAGTATTTCGAAATTAAATGGCTTCGTCATGTAGTCATTCGCACCAATTTCCAAACCTTTTACTTGTTCTGCCTCAGCCGTTAAGGCTGTTAGCAAAACAACGGGTATGTGCGATGTGCGCTTATCATTTTTTAATTTTTGGCACAATTCTATCCCGGTCATCTCAGGCATACTGATATCACTTACAATTATATCCGGATGTTGCGAAAGGGCTTTTTGCCAGCCTTCCCTCCCGTTTGAAGCTTCTATTAAAAAAAATATGTCTTTTAAATTGTCCTTTAAATAAAAACGGAAATCATCGTTATCCTCAACCAAAAGAACCACCGGCATTTTGTTTGCCCGCTGCTGTTTGGAT
>NZ_CAMLOV010000099.1 GCF_946481715.1 uncultured Mucilaginibacter sp.
ATTATCAACAATAAACTGTTATTAATTTTGATACAAGTCTAATGGAACTTGTTTCAACACCCCATCATGCAAGCCACAATGCAAAGCCGATTTGCTTTTTGGCAACCTGCCGTGTGGGGTGCCGAAATAAATTCGGCTTGACGTTTTGATTGTATTTTAATTTGCCTGCGGTGCTCCCACCGCCAGCCCCCTAAAAGGCATATTTAACTTAAAACTTAAATATGCCTTTTGCTTTAACAATAATTAACATTAGGCATCTAACATGTTTAATTATTTACGCACATCTTCGTAAAAAACTTTAACCTGCCTCATGAAACACCTTTTCCTTTATATTTTCTTATCGTTTTTCGCCCTTAAATTATCAGCCCAGGAGGCAACTATCAGCGGTAAAATAACTGCCGAAGATGGCAAGCCCATTCCCTTTGCAACCGTGTACATAAAAAACACAACCAAAGGCACATCTGCCAACAGCGAGGGCGAATACAGCATCAACCTCAAGTCGGGGGTTTACGATGTTCAGTTTAAAGCTATCGGTTACCGCCAGGAAAGCCGTAAGGTAGACCTTAAAATCAATCAAAAAACCGACGTTGTTTTAAAGAACGAAGACTACCAGATAAAAGAAGTTACGGTTCGTGCGGGTGCGGAGGACCCGGCATACGCCATCATCCGCAAGGCCATTAAAAAGCGCAAGGGCTACCTCAACGCGGTAAATGCTTACACCTGCGAGGTGTATATAAAAGGGCTGCAAAAGCTATTAGCAGCACCCAAAAAGTTTTTGATGTTTGATGTGCAAAAAGCTACCCGCGAGGCCGGGCTGGATAGCAACCGCAGGGGTATAGTTTACTTGTCCGAGTCGCAAAGCAAGCTGAGTTTTATGAAGCCGGATAACATTCACGAGGAGATCATCTCCTCCAAAGTATCGGGCAGTAACCGGGCATTCAGCTTTAACCGGGCATCAGACCTCCGGGTGAATTTTTATGAGAACACCCAGATATGGGAAGGTTTGAGCAACCGGCCGCTGGTATCGCCCATTGCGGATAATGCGTTGTTTTATTACAAATACCAATGGATGGGTATCTCTATAGAGAACGGCGAAACCATCAACAAAATAAAGGTTACCCCCCGCCGTAGTTACGACCCATGCTTCAGCGGCTATATTTATATATTGGAGGATAGCTGGCGCCTGCAAAGCCTTGGCTTATCTATCACCAAAAAATCGAACATTAATTTTGTAGACACGCTGAATGTAAACCAGGAGTTTGTGCCGGTGAACAACGATGTTTGGATGCCGAGCTCCATTAAGTTTGAGTTTACCGGCGGCTTATTCGGTTTCCGCATTGGCGGGTATTTTATATCGATATACAAGGATTACAACATTAACCCCACCCTTGATAAAAAGCAATTTGCTGAAGTGCTGCGCATTACCAAAGGCGTAAACAAAAAAGACTCCGCTTTTTGGGAGCAGCAACGCCCTATACCCTTAACCCTCGAGGAAAAAACCGACTACACCAAAAAGGCAGTACTTGCTGCCAAGCGCGAATCGAAACCTTACCTCGATTCGCTGGATAAAGAGAACAACAAAGTAAGCTTTGATAAATTGCTGGTAAGCGGCTACCAACACCGCAACCGCTACAAGCACGAGTATTATAACCTGAATTCGGTAATAGGCTCGGTGTTTTACAATACCGTGCAGGGTTTCGCGCTTGATTACGGAGGCTCGTACACCAAACAGATCGACAGCGTTAACAATAAATATTTCTCTGTTTACGGCAAGGCGGGTTACGGTTTTGACAACAAGCTGTTTTACGGAAGTGGCGGCGTAACCATGCCCGCAGGGCCTTTTACGCTGAACATTGCAGGAGGTTCGGACGTGGTGGATATGAACAACCGGCAGCCAATTACCCGCTTTATGAATACGGCTTACAGTTTGCTTAACCGCGAAAATTTTGAAAAACTATACCAAAAGCAATACGCATCGGTTAGCTTATCAACCCGTATAACCGGCGGCTGGCTGGCCAGCGGGACGGTAGAATGGGCCGAAAGGAAATGGCTGCCAAACACCGCAAACTATAGCCTCTTCCACCCGAAAGGGAACGAGTTTACATCTAATAATCCATTAACCCCATCCATAGATGCGCCACTGTTTCCGCAGAACCAGTCGTTTAAGTTAAGCCTGCGTACCTCTTATGATTTTAGCGACAAGTACGAAACCTACCCCAATGGCAAGCGTTACCTGCCCTCCAAATACCCTACTATCGGCTTTAATGTAACCAAGGGTATCAAAAATGTATTGGGTTCGGATGTGGATTACACCTTATTATCTGCAGACATATCTAAGTCAGATATATCCCTTGGCTTTTATGGCAAAACCAGTTTTTATGTGGGTGCCGGCAAATTCTTTAATGCCAATAGTTTGTTTTATACCGATTACAAACATTTTTCGGGCAACCGGGTATTGTTTTACAACTCGGGCATCAACCATTTCCTGCTGTTGGATTATTACCGCTACAGCACTGGTGATAAGTACTTAGAAGGCCACCTGGAGCATAACTTCTCGGGTTTTATCACCAACAAAATACCATTAATACGCAAGCTTAAATTGCAGGAGATATTTGATGTAAATTACCTGTACACCCCAACACTGAAGCATTATACCGAAATCGGCTTCGGGCTGCAAACCAATACGGGCATCAGGGTGATGTATGGCATGGCCTTTAACCAGGGTGGTAAGGTAGATAATGCTTTAAGGATAGGGGTGAGTTTTTGATAGTGAGTGGTGATTAGAATTATATTCAGCTACTTATGTTTGCATTATTGGAGATTAAACCCTTAAATTTATTCCAACAAAACCAACCTTCGCCATGATCTTTAAAAACGCAATTAGCTGGTTCGAGATACCCGCAGAGGATATCAGCCGTGCTCAAAAATTTTACGAAACTATTTTTGATATCGAGATGATTCCGATGGAAATGCCCGGCTTCGAGATGCGGATGTTCCCTATCGAAAACCCCATGGAGAACGTAGGCGGTGCCATTTGCAAAAGCGGCGATTTTTATAAACCATCTACCGAAAGCGGCCCGGTTGTTTACCTGAATGCCAACCCCGATGTACAGATCACGTTAGATAAGATCGAAGCAGCAGGCGGAAAGATCATCGTACCCAAAACAGAAATATCGCCGGAATATGGCTACATGGCCGTATTTATAGATACGGAAGGAAACAGGGTTGCCCTGCATTCTGTGCCGGCTGGGATGGGTGAGTAGCCTATATTGCGAATTGATTTTTTTCGTTAAATTTGTTTAAAACAATGTAGTTATGGTTTTAGTGTTGAAAGAAGGTGCCACGAAAGAGGAAATCGATGAGATCGATAATATTCTTTACAAGCAAAAATCTAAAGGCGGATTTAACGCAAAAAAATACAATGGAATTATACCATTGAAAGAAGATGCTATGGCTATTCAAAAAAAAATGAGGGATGAGTGGCAAAGAGATATTAGTTGATACCAATATCATTTTGCATCTTTTCGATGGCAGTGAAGAGTTAGCGAATTTTCTGCAAGGCAAGGATATTTACGTTTCATTTATCACCGAGTTAGAATTACTTGGATACAAAAGCATAACTCAAAAAGAGGAAGAGCAAATTGTAGAACTATTAGATGATTGTTCTATAATCTCTATGAGTTCCTTGGTAAAGGAAAAATACATCGAAATAAAAAGAAAATACAATCTAAAATTGCCAGATGCGGTGATTATAGCGTCGGCAATAGCTTTTGATATGCCTTTTATAACCGCTGATACCGACTCGAAAAACATAACCGAGTTAAAACTAATTACCTATCAACACAATACCAAACAAGTTGGTGGCAAAAGAAATTAATTACACCAGCACCTTCCTCATCCTCACAATCCCCAGCACCTCGCCATCAGGCAAAGGCGCATCAATACGTTCAACCGCTGTATAACCCAGTGCCTCGTAAAGCGGCACGCCGGGCAAGGTTGCGCCAAGTTCCATCGTAGTAAAACCGTTGGCTTGCGCAGCGGCTTCGCAAGTATTGATTAATTGGCGGCCTATCCCCTGCCGGGCATAACCGGGGTGCACAAAGAATGCCCGGATCCGTGCGGCGTCTTTTGCGGGATCAAGCAAGGGGTCTTCCACAGCTTTATGCTGGTCGCCGCCGTAGAGGGTGTTGCGTTTGCTCCAGCCGCCGCAGCCGGTAATTACGCCGTCCTTTTCGGTGAGGTAATAGGTACCATCCACCAGTAACTGGCTGTCCACGCCGAAAATGTATTTAATGGCGCTTTCTATCTGCGCAGGGGTATAATAGCTTTTGCTTAAGCCTCGCACCGAGAGGGCTATCAGTTGCTGTAAAGCCGGAATGTCGTTAAAAGTTGCTAATCTCATGCCCCACAGCTCCCCAAAGGGGAAGCTTTTGACTGGCTAAGATAGTTAACTCTAATAAAATCCTCCATTCCGATTTGCAAATCCTCTCAAATCTCACATCTCATTTCTCACATCTCAAATCAATTCCCTATCTTTGCCCATGCAAGAAAAAATCCTCATTCTTGACTTCGGTTCGCAGTTTACCCAGCTTATCGCGCGCCGTGTCAGGGAACTCAACATCTACTGCGAGATACACCCCTTTAACAAAGTTCCTGAAATTGACGAAAGCGTACAAGGTATCATCCTTTCGGGTAGCCCGTACTCTGTACGCCAGGAAGATGCACCCCATTTCGAGTTTGTAAAACACCACAAAACACTGCCTATTTTGGGCGTTTGCTATGGTGCACAATACATTGCCCATTTCCATGGCGGTGAGGTTTTAGCCTCCAGCACCAGAGAATACGGCCGTGCTAACCTCGACTATATTAAACAAGATAACCCATTGTTTAGAGATGTACCAAAAGGATCGCAGGTTTGGATGTCGCATGCGGATACCATTGCTACCATTGGCGGCGATTTCGAGATCATTGCCAGTACAGATAGCGTAAAAGTTGCGGCGTACCAGGTAACGGGTACCCAAACTTACGGCATCCAGTTTCACCCTGAGGTTACGCACAGTATAGACGGCAAGCAATTACTGCAGAACTTTTTGGTGGACATTTGCGGATGCAGCCAGGATTGGACCCCCGATTCGTTCATAGAAACTACTATTGCCGAACTGAAAGCAAAACTTGGCAACGATAAAGTAGTGTTAGGCCTCTCTGGCGGTGTAGATTCATCGGTTGCGGCGGTATTGCTGCACCAGGCCATCGGCACCAACCTGCACTGTATATTTGTAGATAACGGCTTGCTGCGTAAGGACGAATACCAATCCGTATTGGATTCGTACCAACACATGGGGCTCAATATAAAAGGCATTGATGCCAAGCAACGTTTTTACGATGCACTGGCAGGGCTAACCGACCCGGAGAAGAAACGCAAGGCCATTGGCCGCGTATTCATCGAGGTGTTTGATGATGCCGCGCACGAGGTACAGGGCGTAAGCTGGCTTGGCCAGGGCACCATTTACCCGGATGTGATCGAATCGGTTTCGGTTAAGGGACCATCGGCTACCATCAAATCGCACCACAACGTTGGCGGCCTGCCCGATTTTATGAAACTAAAGGTTGTTGAGCCATTAAACACACTGTTTAAGGATGAAGTGCGCCGCGTAGGTGCTGCTTTAGGCATCGACCCAAATATACTTGGCCGCCACCCTTTCCCGGGCCCGGGGCTGGCCATCAGGATCTTAGGCGACATAACGCCCGAGAAAGTTGATATTTTACAACAGGCTGATGCGATTTATATCAACAATTTGCGCAGTGCCGGTGTTTACGATAAGGTTTGGCAGGCAGGCGCTATCTATTTACCGGTACAATCGGTAGGTGTTATGGGCGATGAGCGCACTTACGAGAACGTAATTTGCCTCCGCGCGGTAGAATCCTTAGACGGGATGACGGCAGATTGGTGCCATTTGCCGTATAACCTGCTGGCCAAGATCTCTAACGAGATCATCAACAACGTAAAAGGAATTAACCGGGTAGTATATGACATCAGTTCGAAACCACCGGCCACCATTGAGTGGGAATAAGTGGTTTATTTTAGTTTTTGCATTGGTGGCGGGCGCATGCTCGCCTAAAGTGCGGACTGTACCCGTTGCTACAAAACCCGTAGCAGAAAAACCGGTTGTAAAACCCGAAAAACCTGCCGAAAAACCAAAAGTGGTGGAGGCGAAAGCTTCGGTGGTATCGCTTATTTTGCCCCTTAGCCTCGATAAACTGGCACCGGGGCAAAGCTACAGTTCTGCCGACCTAAAGAAGGCGAACATGTCGGTAGAGTACTACCAGGGCTTTAAGCTGGCGCTTGATTCGGTTGCCAGCCAGGGCGCAAACTTTAAGCTGCAGGTGTACGATAGTAAGGACGATGCCGCCATACACAGCCTGGGGCTAAACCCGCAGATAAAAAACGGCGACCTCATCGTCGGCCCTATCTTCCCCGAAGATATCCGGCTGTTTGCAAGCATGTTTCAATATTCGCGCAAGCCAATTGTATCGCCCCTATCGCCGGCCTCTCCTACGCTGTTCAATAACCAAAACCTGGTTACCATGACGCCCCCGCTGGAGTACCACGCCAAAGGCGCGGCAACTTATATTGTTAACAAACTCCGCCCGAAGAAAGTATTTATACTCAACTCCGGTTTTAGCGATGAGAAGCTTTATAACGGACCTTTTAAACGCACTATTGATAGCCTTAGCAAACGCAAAATACAGGTGGTGCCCTTTACCGTAGTGCGCGGCAACCTTACGCCGCTGGTTGCACAACTGAATAATAAGGTGGAGAACGTATTTTTAGTGCCATCTACGCAACAGGCATTTTTAATGGTGACCCTAAAGTCGCTTGATACCTTAGCGCGGAAATTCCCTGTAACCCTGTTTGGGCACCCCAACTGGGAAAAGTTTGCCTTTTTAAAGGCGGCCCGGTTGCAGCGGTTAAAAACACATATTACCAGTACCGATAAGGTGGATTACAAATCGCCGGAGGCCAATACATTCATCCGCCTTTACCGCAAAGCATACCGCACCGACCCGACAGATTTTGCTATAAAAGGCTTTGATGAGGGGCTTTATTTTGCGCAAATGCTTGCCCGCGATGATGACAGCTACCGCCGTGTAGAGCAAAACGATTTTACCGGTATCCACAACAGCTTCCATTTTGAAAAGAAACCCGGGCAGGGTTGGATAAATACGCATGTGGATATCCTCCGTTACGAAAATTTTGAACTTAAACCCGTGCAATGAAGGCCATAAACCAGCTTAAAACCTTTCAGCGCATATTGGGCGATTACCCGGCAGACACCCCTTTAGGCAAGTTCCTCCCCGGCTTTTACAGGCAAAACAAACAAATGGGCTCTACCGACCGTAAGGTTGCAGGCCGGTTGATATACAACTACTTCCGCTTAGGCAAAGCGCTTTACAACACCCCTACCGAAGACCGGCTGATGGTTGCCGAGTTTTTGTGCAACACCCAAACCAACTCGTTTTTACAGCATTTTAAACCCGAGTGGGCCGTCTGCGTAGGTTTTGGCCTCGATGAAAAAATAGCCATTGTAAAAACTGCCTACCCCGATTTTAAGCTGGAGGAAGTTTTTCCATGGACGTCGCAACTATCTGAGGGCATTGATAAAGAGGCTTACTTAAAATCTTTCTTTGTGCAGCCCGACCTTTATATCCGCATGGCCAAAGGCATGGACGCGCCCGTAAAGGCCGAACTAACCAAAGCGGGTGTTATTTTTAAGGACGAAGGGAATGGCTGCCTCTCGTTGCCAAACGGTACCCGGCTGGAAACTATTTTTCAAAAGCAGCATTGGTACGAGGTGCAGGATCACTCCTCGCAGCAAACAGCCAATTACTTTAAACCGCAAAAATGGGATAGCTGGTGGGATGCCTGCGCAGCGTCGGGCGGTAAATCGCTTTTGTTGCATAGCCTGCAGCCCGATATAAAGCTGGTGGTATCAGATATCCGCGAATCCATCCTGTCGAATTTAGATGAACGCTTCCAGCTTGCCGGTTTACGCAAGTACCAAAAGAAGCTGATGGACCTTACCGAAAATAACGAACAGCTTTTATACCAGTACGAGTTCGATGGCATTATCCTGGATGCACCATGCAGTGGCAGCGGCACCTGGGGCCGCACCCCGGAGATGATCAGCCAGTTTGATATCCATAAAACCGACTTTTTTAAACGCCTGCAGCAAAGTATCATCACCAACGTAGTAAAGCACCTTAAACCCGGCAAACCAATTATCTACATCACCTGCTCTGCCTTCAAAGCCGAGAACGAGGATGCAGTAGATTTTATGGTGAAACAATTGGGCCTAAAGCTGGAAGAAATGCAGGTACTCAAAGGCTATGAGCACAAAGCGGATACCATGTTTGTGGCGAGGTTGTGTGGCCCGGCTGCAAAAGACGGGCCGATGGAATAATCGGGGATAAAGCTGCCCGCTTATAACACCTTTGGGTTAAGTTCCGAATCGATAAGCGACCCAACCGGTTTACCCATAAGCCATTTTTCAAGATCGTTTTGCTGCCATTGATTTTTAGGTTCGGTCACGCGGGCTCCGTCGGCTACATATATAATGGTCATCACTTCCCGCATCTTGCCAGAATAATTGCCCGGTGCTTTGTGAATAGTAAACCCCTTGTGAAAGGTAGCATCACCCGCCTTCATTATATCGGGTGTCACCGTGCGGTAACCATGTTCATCTACATACTTGTCAAAAACACTGTCAGATTCGTCCGAAATTTCAAAATCAAATACCGAGCCTTTTGCATGTGAGCCCGAAGCAAACGTCAGCATTCCCATTTCAATGTCAATATCAACCATTGGCATCCACATCGTAACGGTATCATGAGTATCTACGGGCCAGTAGTATTGGTCCTGGTGCCATGGTGTAGGTCCGCCGCCTGGCTCCTTAAATAAAGCCTGATCGTGAAAGATCCGCACATTTTTTACCCCAAGCAAGTCGGCAGCTATTTTAGCAAAGCGCCTGGCCATTACAAATTGTTTTGCTTCTTCATCAACGCGCCATAAGTTCATAATTTGCAAAAATGCTTTACCATAAGTATCACGGTCTTTCAGTTCGCGCGTCTCTGTATTCAGCTTATTCACCGCATTTGCAATAACCGGCTGGTAGGCTGCCACCTCTTCGGCAGTTAAAATACCCTTAATCAACGCATGGCCTTGCCCAGTAAATTGGCTGATCTGTTCTTCACTTAACTCTTTAAACGTATCTAAAGCGGGCAGTTTGTTTGTTATAGCTTTCATTTTGTTAATTGGTAAAACAAATCAAACAAATACAAAGCAGAAAAAAAATGCATCAATTGGTATATTTATGGATTATATTATCTATAAATGCACCAATCGGAACGCCGATTACTAATATATGCATGGAAAAAGCCTATTATGAAGCTATTTTACACGGGCAAAAACAATCCTTTTTATTAAGGCAATTTGGGAAAGCGGCGTACGATGCGCCCTATCATTACCACCCGGAACTGGAACTTACTTACATTACACACGGAACAGGAAAGCGCTACGTAGGTAACCACATGGGGTATTTTAGCAAAGGCGACCTGGTATTGCTCGGCCCCAATTTACCGCATTGCTGGAAGCTCATAGAACAGCCCGAAGAGGAAACGCAACCCGGCGCAATTGTACTGCAATTTGATAAAGGCTTCTTAGGCGATTCGTTTTTTGAGAAAAGCGAAATGCACCCCATCCAAAAACTATTAAACCGCAGCAGCAGCGGCATTTGTTTCAAAGGAAGTACCGCTACACTGGTAAGTAAAATGCTCGAAAACATGATAGCAAAAGACAGCAGTTTCGACAAATTGATAGGTTTTTTGCAGATATTACAAACACTGGCGATAAGTAACCATTACGAATTGTTAGACAGCCAAACAAGCACCGCATTTATTACGGCTGCACAACAGGAACGGTTTTATGCCGTATGGGCCTACATTGTAGAGAATTTTAAGGGAAATGTTTCGCTGCAGCAGGCGGCAGGCATTGCAAACATGACAACCAACGCCTTTTGCAAGTACTTTAAAAAGGTTACCCGCAAAACCTTTATGGAAACTGTCCTCGATTTTAGATTGAACTACGCCATACAACAGCTTATTCAAACAGATAAATCAATTGCTATTGTAGCCTTCGAGAGCGGCTATGGTGATGTATCGCAGTTTCATAAAAATTTTAAAAGCAGCATGAAGGTAAGCCCCTTAAAATACCGTAAGCAATTTTTAAAATAGCTGGCGCCTATTTGTTAAATACTGTTAATCTTTTCATTTATCGCCCTTTACGTGCCTACATTAGGTGTACAAAACCCACACCTATGCTGCACAACTACTTTATCATCGCCTGGCGCAACATTATTAAGCATAAGCTTTTCTCGCTCATTAATATATTCGGGCTGTCGGTTGGCATTGCCTTTGCCTTGCTGGTATCAGCCTATGTTTGGCACGAGGCCAGCATCAACTCCGATTTAAAGAACGCCGATAACCAATACATCATCCAAAGCAAATGGAAAGACCCCAACATGGGCTATGTGCTTACCGCATTGGCGCCTATGCCAAAGGCTTTAAAGGATGAGTACCCCACCTTGGTTGCCAATTATTACCATTGGGATGGTGTAAGCTCGAATGTATCAAAAGGCGACAAGCATTTTAGGGAAAGCCTGCAGGTGGGCGACAGTACCTTCCTGACCACCTATGGCTTTAAACTGCTGCATGGCAATGCCAAAACCGCGCTTAACGACCCATTTTCGGTAGTGATAACCGATGACAGGGCCATCAAATATTTCGGCAAAACCGATGTAGTAGGCGAAACCCTCAACATCGAAAACTTTAAAGGCGAAAAGCACGATTTTGTGGTACAGGGTGTGCTGGATAAGCTGAGCAAAAACTCGGTGACCAACGTTATCGAGCAAAGCAACAGTACCTTCTTTTTGCCCGGTGCGGCCGCAAAATTTATGGGCCGAAGCCTGGATAGCTGGAACAACACCGCAATTGTAGGTTTGGTAGAACTGCGCCCCGGCGTAAAACCCGAAGCGCTTGATGGCCCTATGCGCAGCCTTATTAAAAAGAATGCGCCGCCACAAATAGCAGATAACCTTACGCCCTACCTGGTGCCGCTAAAATCTTATTATTTAGAAGCAAGCAACGGGCTTGTTAAGAAAATGCTTTATACGCTGTCGTTTATTGCACTATTTATCCTGCTGATGGCGGTTATCAACTTTGTCAACATCTGTATCAGCCGCTCCTCGCAACGGATGAAAGAGATGGGTATCCGCAAGGTTTTGGGGGGATTGAGGAAGCAACTCATCTGGCAGTTCCTCACCGAATCGGTACTGATGGTTTTTATTGCAACACTATTTGCATTGGGTATTTATGCTCTCGCCCGCCCCTATTTTACGGAGATGCTGGCCGCAGATATCAACGGGCTGTTTTCTTTCCCGCTTTACTTTTATCTGTTGCCCTTTGCCTTGGCTTTGGTGATCGGGTTGATAGCGGGGCTTTACCCGGCGCTGGTGTTATCGTCCCTCAAATCAGTAGATTCCTTAAAAGGGAAACTAAACCAGGTGAAGGATAACGTCATCTTCCGCAAAGGGCTTATCGCTTTCCAGTTTGCTACGGCAGCTCTGGTGCTTATAAGTGCTATCGTAGTCTCCAAACAAATTACCCTGTTCTTTAGCAAAAGCCTTGGTTATGATAAGGATTACGTGGTTTACGCTCAACTGCCGCGCGACTGGAGCAAACCCGGTGTGCAAAAAATGGAAGGCATCCGTTACCGTTTGGCGCAGTTGCCGCAGGTGAGTTCGGCAACATTATCATGGGAGATCCCTGACGGGAACAATGGCGGCAGCTTTAGGGCAACCAGGATGGATGCCGATTCTGCGTCCGGGTTTTCGTCGCAAATAATGGTGGCAGATAACCAATATGCTGCCACCTACGGGTTAAAATTAAAGGCAGGCCAGTTTTTTATGCCCCAGTATATGCAGGCAGATTCGGGCAAAGTGGTGATAAACGAAATGCAGTCCAAATTGCTTGGTTTTGCTAACGCGAAGGAGGCCATCGGCCAACAATTCCGTGCGCTGGGCAGCCGCGACCCGCTATCCATCTGCGGCGTGGTTGCCGATTTCCAGTTTGGTTCTATGCAATCCAAAATGCAGCCGGTTACTTTTTACAATGTAAACCAAACGCCGTTTTACCGTTTCTTTTCTATCAAACTCCGCCCCGGCAATATCCAAAACAGCCTGGAGGCCGTGCAAAAGAAATGGGCGGAGGTGATGCCCGGCGCACCATTCGAGTACAACTTTATGGATGATGCCCTCGCCAAAATGTATAAAACCGAATTGCAGCTTAAACAAGCGGCTTACCTTGCTACGGGGCTGGCCATCATTATTGTGCTGCTGGGGGTGTTGGGGCTTATTTCGCTCAGCGTACAAAAACGCACCAAAGAAATTGGCATCCGCAAGGTGCTGGGTTCGCCGGTAAGCCATGTAATGATGCTGTTTTTGAAGGATTTTTTGGGTACGGTAGTTATCGCTGGTGTGGTTGCTTGTCCGCTGGCTTATTACCTGATGCAACATTGGCTGGATAGCTATGCTTACAAGATCAGCCTTACCCCTGTGCCTTTCATCATAGCGGTGCTGGCACTCACCATCGTGACTGCCATACTCATCAGCATCCAAACCATAAAAGCAGCATCGGCCAACCCCGTGAAGAGTTTGAGGAGCGAGTAGAAGCGAGAATTAAGAGACAAGAATCAAGAGTCAAGAGACAAGAATCAAGAGACAAAAATCAAGAGTCAAGAGTCAAGAGACAAGAATCAAGAAAGAAAATGTATTCTAACGCCGCAAAATCACCACGTCATTGCGAGGTACGAAGCAATCTCCCGATAAGCAGATCGGTTATGCAAAGCGGCTTGTCCTACGTAGAGATTGCTTCGTACCTCGCAATGACGTTGGGCGACAAGCGTGGAGGCTTTGCCCCGGCGTTCGGTTATCCCAAACCATTAAATGAAAGCTGACTAAATGATTTTCTTCAAATTAGATTATTTTAGGCTACCTTTTAATTAAACCAAACCCACCCTCTGGAAGCTGTAAAATACATCCTCAAAACAACGGTAGTTTATATGCTGCTTTGTGTGGCTACTTTTTTAATGCTGAGGGGTATTGTACAGTATTATCCAATGAAGGATAATATTGGCTTTTTACAGTTTAAACAGGAGTACCTGCACATACTCCCCTGGAAAATTGCTTTTTACACGCATGTATTTTCCGTAATATTTGCATTGCTGGCTGGCTTTACACAATTCAACAGCGATATCCTGCGCAATCATAAACGCATCCACCGGCTAATGGGGCGCATTTATGCTTATGATATTTTGCTAATAAACTTCCCGGCTGCCATGATCATGGCTATTTATGCAAACGGTTTGCTGCCTACCAAAATCGCGTTCGTGATTTTAGACTGCCTTTGGTTTTGGTTCACCTATAAAGCCGTTGTTGAAATAAAAGCCGGAAACGTGAAAAGCCACAAGGAGTACATGATAAGAAGCTACGCACTCACGCTGTCGGCAGTAACCTTAAGGCTTTGGAAGATCATTATCTCCGGCTTTGTAAATATCGACCCGCTGCCCTTGTACATGATAGATGCCTGGATGGGTTTTGTACCGAATTTACTGTTTGCCGAGTGGCTGATAAGGAAGAACAAGCACAAACATACGCTACCTGCCAAAACCAAAACTGGCGGCGATAATGGCCCCTATTACAAACAAAGTGGCAAAAAAGCAAAGTATGAAAGTTAATATACTCCAAAACATGGCGTAGCTTCTGCCGGAACGTTGGAACGCCCGCCAAACGGCCCTGGATGCAAAGTAAGCCGGAATGGAAAGGATGGCCAATACTATCAATAATTCGGGCGTACCAATATTCAGGAATAAAAAAGTTGGGGAGGCAGACAAAAATATATGGTTCATGGTAAATTGATGTTAGCGTACCTGTAGCGTATTATCTGTTAAATTTGATATTCATAAGAATGATTGTTATAACAGCAAACATCGTAAGGAAACAGCCTACAAAAAATGTAAGCGCGCCCCATAATACCGGGTGTTTATTACCCGACTTTCTGAGCCTTCGTTCCACCAGGCCAGCTACAGCGTAGATAACAAGGCCTATTAAGCTGATAGTAACACTGTAATTTGCTGTAAACAATAAATCGGCTTTCATGATTTAAGGATAAGGTGTTTGATATTTAGAAAGGTAAGTAATTTAGTTTAATATTGATAGGCGCATGGATGGGCTTTGTACCAAATATGTTGTTTGCCGAGTGGCTGATAAGGAGGGGTAACAGGCCTTACCTCCGGAATTGAACATTGGCGAACAACAGGAATGAAATTGCAGCAAATATGAGTATAAAGCTGATTATAAAGGCAATAGCGCCAATAAGTTTAGCATTACTGTTACTTGCTGCTTCCAAACGTATGCGGGTAGCTTTCGACACAAAAAAGGCGGCGGTGCCGGCAAGAGGCGGAAACAAGAAAATCCATATAGCAAGAATACCCATAAATATGTTGGTGTATAAATTACGTTTAAACTATCTCCCAAAATCAACATTCATAGCAATAAGCATTAAGATAATAAGGAGCGTGGCAAAAAAGCTGAGTATAAAGGTTAGCACGCTCCAAAACGTTGCGTGTTTATTGCCGGATCTTTTGAGGCTATGCAGCAAACCCTTCGATGCAAAATAAGCCGCAACGGCAGAGATGGCCACAATAAAAACGAAAACTGCCATCAAGATTGCATCTTGGTTCCGATAAAAAAACCTTCCGATAGCCGTGGCTAAAAAGTCCGTCATGAGTTAAGTTTAAGGCAGAACTAAGTTAATGATTTTCAAGTTACTTTGTGCCGGGCGTATTATTTAATCCACGCAGATAGCATTCAAGCCCGGTGGCTATAGGGGGCACCTATGAAGCCTAATACCTGTAAAATAAATTTCTATAAACAGGGCACCCGCTCCGGGGTGTAAAATACAATAAAGCGGGGCTTTAGGTTGTATTCGCCCCCCTGCTACCGCGAGATCAGCGCAGCGTATCTCGTGGTGGGAATAAGGCAAGCTTGCAGTTTGCGTCAGTTGAAAGCTGACCCTACGAGTTGGAAACTCGCGGCAGCGGGAGTATTAAAAGTCTCTATCTAAAATAAATCCTTGAATGGATTCTAAATATTGGATTAACTTTTCTACCTGCTCATCACTCGCTAAAAGTTCCTTGTATTTCACAATAACAAATTCCAACTCTTTATTTGAAATAATTATTCGAATGATAGGTCCGTCATCAAATCTATCGGAACAAAAAACAGCGTAAATGCTTGAGGCGAAAGGTATCGCATTATAGTCAACTGTTTTTGCGATAGTGAACCGTTGAATATTATCACTAAAATCCTTTAAAATTTTAGCGATAATATTATTCGAGTCGTTTATATCAAATGGAGAACTATCTAAGTAATACCAACCTCTGACAACTATACAATCGCTAATTAATTTTAAGCTCGAATAGATTTCTTTGGCTCGATTTAACAATGATAAATTATTAATCGGTCTATAGAAGTTCAAATTATTTTTCACTATGACGTTAAGTTAGTTTGTCGGGTTTGTGTATCTAAATCTACGTTATTTAAAAGTCTTGTTCCTCCCATTACCGCGAGATTAGCGTAGCGTATCTCGTGGTGGGCATAAGGCAAGCTTCGGGCTTGCGTCAGCTGAAAGCTTACCCAATGCCCGTCAGGAGTCGGAAATTCGCGGCAGCTGAACAATATCCTTATAGCGATGGGTTTGAAACGAAGGGTGTTCGAAACAATAAAAAATTGCGTCATGCCGAACTTGTTTCGGTACCCCACTCGGCAGGTTAGCCGGCATGCAAAGCGGCTCCGGATAGTGGTCACTTTTATGATGGGGTTCTGAAACAAGTTCAGAATGACGTTTCTTAACGGTTCGAACGGTTCAGGTTTCAAACCCATCGCTATAGAAAAAGCCACCTCAAAATTTAAAAGCGGCTACTTCCCTTACCATTCAAGCCCATGCAATAAGCAATCAACAAACAAGCCGCACAAAAAATAACAATAAAGCTAAACACAAAAGTAAAGATGCTTATCCCGTTGGTGTGTTTGTTTTGCGATCGGATCAGCATCTTTTTCACCGCCGAGGCAATTAGCATAGCCAGGAACATGGCAACGGAAAGGATAAGAATAAGTGCAAGTAGTATCATTTGTACATTTATTATCTAATTATCAAAAAATGTTCTGCTATCGCGAGTTTTAAAATCAACACGATAATTTTCCTTTGTCATTCCGAGGGAAGCGCAGCGACGAGGAATCTTGTTAATCGTGCATGTTAGGCATGCAAAGTCGCGAGCTTTGCGTCAACAACAAGATTTTTCGCTGTCGCTCAAGAGATAGTTCCTCCCTCGTTCCTCGGTCGGAATGACATGAGTGTGGAGGTCCCTACAACCCGCTATTACTCCTAAACAACTTTATCGCGATAGCCAATAATATCACTCCAAACGCCTTACGAAGTATATGCAGCCCGGTTTTACCGAACAGTTTTTCCAGCCATTGTACATTCTTTAGCACCAGGTAAACAAAAACGGTATTTACGATGATACCTACAATGATGTTTTGCGTTTGGTATTGCGATTTGAGGGAGAGCAACGTGGTCATGGTGCCGGCACCGGCTATGAGCGGGAATGCCAGCGGGACGATGGATACCGATTCGGGCACTTCTTCCTTAAAAAAATCAACCCCTAAAACCATCTCCAGCGCGATTATGAATATCACGATAGAGCCTGCTATGGCGAACGAGGCAATATCCAGCCCGATAATGGCAAGCAGTTCATCCCCCACAAATAAAAAGGCTATCATCAGCACTAAAACGGCTATGCTCGCCTTTTCAGATTCGATATGGCCCGACCGCTGCCTTAACTGGATAACTACCGGGATAGCGCCCAATATATCAATAATGGCGAAGAGGATCATCGTTACCGATAAGATCTCTTTAAAAACGAAGTGTGGCATGGGCGTTCGGTTTTTATTCCCTCGACTTTAAGCGAATACTGAACAAAAATGCAATTAAAATATATAACGACGATAAAAAGAAAATACTATGTACCGATATGGCGGTAACCAGCCCCGCCGTAATTGGCCCCAGCGTTTGCCCAATGGAGGCGTACGACTGGTTGATGCCCATCACCTCCCCTTTTTCGGAGTCGTTGTTATGGTCGGCAATAATGGCATTAAGCATTGGGTTGCGCAAGCCGTTAAACAAACCGTAGATACCCATACTGAAGGCAAACAATACCAGCCCGGTTGCAAAACCGCTTAATATCATCATCCCCAAACAAACCAGGGTAGACAGCAGAAGTATCAGTGCTTGCGATGAAATGATTTTTTTGATGAGCGGGACGGCCAATTGCATCAGTATCCCGGTAACGCCAAAACCGGCGTACATCAATCCTATTTGAGTGGGGTTTATTTTCAGCACATCTACCGTGAAGGTTTGAAAACCGATGATCATGGTAAATTGCGCCATCGTTAGCAAAAAGCCAACAAGTACAGCAGTGCCAATAACCGGTTTTTTCATCACCGTTATCAGCGATACAAAATTGAAGTTATGCCCGCCGCCTTTTCCCGCTTTCTTTTTATTGGTTTCGTCTAACAAAAAGATGGTGAGCAAAGCACCAACCAGGGCGATAACTGCTGCAAAGAAGAAGGGCACTTTCTCGCCAAGCTGGCTGAGCAGGCCGCCCACTGCCGGCCCTATTACAAAGCCAAAACCAAATGCCGAACCTAATATGCCAAAGTTTTTGGCGCGGTCTTTTGCCGATGATATGTCAGATACCATGGCCTGCGCCACGGAGATGTTGCCGCCGGTGATACCATCCAGTATCCGCGCAGCGAAAAGCAAGATTATGCTGTTAGCCAAACCAAATAGGATGAACGATGCGCAGGTGCCTATTAGGCTAATGGCCAATAAGGGCTTGCGCCCAAATTTATCTGATAGGGTGCCCAGCACTGGCGTAGCAAAGAACTGCGCAATGGAAAATGCGGCAGTAAGCAGCCCGATGGTTTGCTCGGTAACGCCAAATTTTTTACCATACGAATACAGCAGCGGCACAATAATGCCAAAGCCCATGGAATTGATAACCGAAATAAAAACAAGCACCCACAGGGTTTTATTGGTTTTCATCAGCTACAAAAGGGATGAAAACAAAAAAGGTTCTGCGTTAACAGAACCTTTTTTGTTTTATTGGTTTAGTGCTTAATTAATCCATGAATTTTGGGTTGATAGGGTCGTTAGCCGGCTCTACAACGCCTTTGCGCACGTGTGAACGTTTGATGCTGTAGGTAAAGTAAATTACAAAGCCTATCAGCAACCAAACAATTAAACGTGCCCAGTTTTCCCAGCCTTCGCTTGCTATCATACACAAGCATATAGCAGCACCCAGCGGGCAAACTATCATATACCATGGCGTTTTGAAAGGGCGAACCAGATCAGGGTCGGTACGGCGCAGAATGAAGATACCAAGACACACCAGTACAAACGCGAATAAGGTACCGATACTTACCATATCGCCTACGTATTTATCAGGAATAAAGCCTGCAAACAGCGATACGAACACGAAGAATAACCATTGAGATTTATAAGGCGTGCGGTGTTTAGGGTGTAATTTAGAGAATACTTTAGGGATCAGCCCATCTACGCTCATGGTGTAGAATACGCGGGTTTGGCCCATTAGCATCACCAGGATAACCGATGAGAAACCTGCAAGGATAGATACCGTAACAAACGAAGCTAACCAGCCATAACCAGGCATTGCGGCTTTGATAGCATAACTAACAGAAGCTTCTTTACCCTGGATAAGGAACTCTTTGTAAGATACCAAACCGGTAAGTACGTGAGAGAACAGGATGTATAAACCGGTACAAATAGCCAATGATATTAAAATACCTTTTGGCATATCGCGCTGCGGGTTTTTTGCCTCCTGTGCAGCAGTAGATACCGCATCAAAGCCGATGAAGGCGAAGAACACCACGCTTGCACCGCGCAATACGCCGAGCCAGCCGTGGTTAAAGGTATCGCCATAATCAACCGTGCCTGCGCTTACTTTAATAGTACCGGCATCAGCAGGGATCATGTATGGCGTATGCAAAGCAGGGTTAATGAAGTGCCAGCCAAAGCCGATGATCATTAATACAATGGCCACTTTTATTACCACGATGATGTTATTCACCACGGCTGATTCTGCTGTGCCACGGATAAGTAGCATCGTAAGCATTAATAAAATAAAGATAGCCGGTAGGTTTACATAACCATGCTGCCCAAGTTCGGCGGCATACATGCCGGTGGTTGTGTTGGATACTTCCAGCGGCGAGTGCGACCATATAAAAGGTATATGCACGTTAAAGAACGTATGCAAAAACTCGTTAAAATACTGCGACCAGCCTATGGATACTGTAGCAGCGCCTAAAGCGTACTCCAGCACCAAATCCCAGCCGATGATCCAGGCGATAAACTCGCCCATGGTAGCATAAGAGTAGGTGTATGCCGAACCTGCGATAGGTATCATACTGGCAAATTCTGCGTAGCATAATCCAGCCAGCGCGCAACCTGCAGCTGCAATAAGGAAGGAAATGGTTACTGCAGGCCCTGCATGTTCACCGGCCGCTGCTGCTGTCCGTACAAATATACCGGCACCTATAATGGCACCAATACCCAGTGCAATAAGCGAACCGACACCTAACGTTCGTTTTAATGTTTTTTCTGTTTCCGCCGATGCCGCCATTAATTGCGCTATCGGCTTCTTGATGAATAACTTCATGTTAATTTTTTATAAGATCAGTAATAGTTAAAATCGTGTAGCCCAAACGTACTTAAATTTATTGAAAAGATAAAGAGCAGAATGTAACAACGGTATGTTTGTTGTAAACAGAATTAAAAGTTGAGGGTTATGTGATTTTTACTGCCGAAAAACCCCTATTTTTTGAAGAAAAACAAAGGTAAAATTCGAAATTTTCGTAATAATTCGCCCCTATTTGCACCAAATCCCGCGATGGCACCGACAGACTGTCTTGTCCTAAAATGAGTTTACATAAAAGTAAACACAATGGAAAAGATAATT
>NZ_CAMLOV010000100.1 GCF_946481715.1 uncultured Mucilaginibacter sp.
TCCGGCGCAAACGGTTTTCCTTACCCCTGCCGAGGAGGTTTTCATCAACAAAAAGGATAATACGGCCTTAAAAACCGGTGGGGTAGACGTTGCTGCTTTAACCGACTGGAAAGACGGCGGGCTGGTGTTTAAAAATACCGCCTTGCAGGAGGTTTTAAACGCCCTGCAACACCGCTACAATATTAAAATACTGGCAGACGCCAACCTTGTTAAGTGTACCATATCAGCCAATTTTACCAATGTTTCGCTGCAAAATATTATGGTGATCTTATCCAAACTGGTAAAGGGCAAAATAGTACAGGATGGGCAAGCTTACCGTGTTAAAGGTAAAGGCTGCTAAAATTTTAAACTGATCATAAAAAGACATATAACCAATTAACCGCTAACCAAAAACTATGAGTACAACAAAGACATAAAAAATAAAAAAACCCTGCTCAAAGGGATTTGATCAGGGTTGATTAAAATGCCGGGTTATTATTAAGTGTACCGTTTAGAGGTCCAATTCAGAACGATACGCTTGAATTTCAAACACTTTAATTTTCTCAAATTTATGAATATATCTCTATTTTCAAATGGAGTAGTTCGTTATGTTTTTATATTAATGAAATTTACCTCGCTTGCCTGTTTTGTTGTTTGCTTAATGTGCCTCTCGGCAATTGCAAGCGACTCTTTCGGCCAGAAATTCCTGGAGCAGCCGGTAACGCTTAAGCTGAACGGCGATAAGCTAACCGATGTTTTAGACAGGATAGCTGCCGATAAACGGGTGAAATTTGCGTACGCCGATAACGTGGTAAAGCAAAGCTTTAAGGTAAATGTTAACGTAAGCAACAAAACCATTAAGCAGGTACTCGATGAGGTTTTAACTCCATTTAACCTATCGTACAAAATTATTGATGACGTAGTAGTTATCAGCGAGCGTACCGAAGCGGATGTTGCGATTGCAAAACAAACCGTAAGGCAATTTGCCAAAATAAACGGTAAAGTAACCGATGATACCAACCAGCCCCTGCCGGGTGTTAGCGTAAGGCTAAAGGGTACCACCATTGCCACCGTAACCGATATAAACGGCAACTTTATTTTAGATGCGCCAACAGCCGAGGGCACATTGGTATTCACCTTTATTGGCTTTACAGCAAAGGAGGTACCGTTAAATGGGCAAACCACCGTTAATACCCAGCTGCTGCCCGAGCGGACATCGCTAAACGAGGTTATTGTAATAGGTTACGGCACCCAAAAGCGTGTAAACGTAATTGGCGCGGTAGACCAGGTATCTGCCGCTGCTATAGAAGGCAAGCCATCGGTAAACCTAACACAGGCTTTGCAGGGTACTTTGCCCAACTTAACCATCCAACAAACCAGCTCGGAGCCGGGCGCTTACCAAACCATCAACATCCGCGGGGTGAGTACCCTGGGTAACAACAGCCCGCTTGTGGTTATTGATGGGATTACCGGCGGAGACATTAACCTGCTAAACCCGCAGGATATAGAAAGCGTTTCGGTGCTGAAAGATGCGGGTAGTGCGGCCATCTACGGTTCGCGGAGTGCTAACGGCGTAATTTTGATCACTACTAAAAAAGGTAAGGCCAATTCGGCAGCTGCATTAACGTACAATGGGCAAGCCGGCGTGCAAATGCCGCATGTGGGTTACCGCCCGGTGCATAGCTTCGAGAACGCCATCCTGCGGAACGAAACCGTTGTAAATGCAGGTTTGCAGCCTATTTATAGCCCTGCCCAGATCCGCGCTTTCCAGCAAAGCGGCGACAACGAATGGTTTTTAGATGCCATCCTTAAAAATGCAGTACAGCAAAACCATAACCTGGCTTTAAGCGGCGGCAGCAGCAACACTACTTACCTGGTTTCGGCCGGCGTAACAGACCAGCGCAGCAATTTGGTTGGCCCCGACTATGGCTTAAGGCGCTATAACTACCGTATGAATTTGACTACGCAGTTTGGCAAATTGAAACTTACAAGCATATTAGCCTATGCCCGTACCGAAATTAAAGAACACTCGTACAGTACGGGTACACTTATTGTAGATGCAGGCAGAACGCCTACCTATTATAAAATACAGGATGCCAACGGCAACTACCTTACCAACGATGTACTGCAGGAGTTTAACCCGCTGGGTATATTGGAGAAAGGCGGCTACCGCAAACGCGATAACGACAATATTTTTGGTAACCTGAACGCAGAGTTGGCCATAACCAAAGACTTTAAACTAAAAGGCGTATTTGGCGGTACCGTACTGGCCAACCATATGTTTAACCGGGTTATACAGGTGAATTACCTGCCAAAAGGCACTTACGGTGCAGATAGGAACACCGATGACGACAACGATAAAAACCTGTTCATCAATACCCAGTTTATTGCACAGTATACCAAAACCTTCGCTAAAGACCATAATGTGGACGTGCTGGTGGGCGTGGCAAATGAAAGTACCAACAATACCAGCAACTTTGTCCACCTAAAATTTACCGACCCGGAGCTGGGTACGCCAACAACGGGTACCATTATCGATCCATCATCGGCCAACAGCAATAACCGGACAACGGAAAGCAGCCTCAACTCGGTTTTCGGCCGCGGCAGCTACTCCTACAAAAACAAATATTACGGCGAGGTAGATTTCAGGATAGATGCTTCTTCGCGTTTTGCAAAGCAAAACCGCAATGCATTCTTCCCGTCCATCTCCGGTGGTTACCGCTTAACCGAGGAGAGCTTTATGGACAACTACCGCCAAAAGGTAGGCGACCTGAAACTGCGCGCATCATACGGTATATTGGGTAACCAAAACGTGGGCGATTACCAGTATCAGAGCACTTACCAGGCATCCTCGAGTACCTATTATGGTTTCAACAACAGCGTAGTTGGTACTACTGCAATCAATTTTGCCAACCCGGATATCCGCTGGGAAAGGGCTGCCACCTTCAACGCAGGGATAGATGCAACGTTTTTAAATAACGCACTAACCGTTTCGGTTGATTATTTTAACAAGATAACCCGCGATATTTTATTGAGGCCCACCTTTTCGGGTGTTTATGGCGCCCCTACACTGCCCGATTACAATGCCGGCAGGGTACAAAACCGCGGCTGGGAGTTCAATTTAAACTACCGTGTTAAAACCGGCAATTTCAACCATTCGTTTGCCTTTAACGTAGCCGACTCTAAAAACAAGGTGCTATACCTGGAAGGCGGCGATCAGTTGAACAGCTACGACGAAATGCAGATCATCAACAAGGTTGGCTTGCCTATTGGCTCGTACGTAGGGTACAAAAGGGACGGCTACTTCCAAAATTTAGATGACGTAAACAACGGCCCTAAATTCCCGGGGCTAAACGTTGTGCCGGGCGATAACCGCTATGTAGATGTTAATGGCGATGGTGTGCTGGATGATAACGATAAGTTTGTTTTGGGCAACGGTTTCCCGCGCTTAACATTTGGCTTTACTTACACTGTAAATTATAAATGGTTCGATTTGAACGTGTTTATGCAGGGTGTGGGTAAACGCGCCATGTTTGTACGCGGCGAGCAGGTGGAGCCATTCCACTTTGGCTACTCGCAGGTGATATACCAGCACCAACTGGATTACTGGACGCCGCAAAACCCCGATGCACGTTACCCGCGCCTGGCAGCAAACGGCAGCCAAAGCAACGAAAACAACTTTCGCCGTGGCTCGGATATGTACCTGTTTAATGGCTCGTACCTGCGGGTAAAAAATGTACAATTGGGTTACACGCTGCCCGGTGGCATTGCCAAAAAAATTGGGATGCGCAAAGTTAGGGCATACCTTACCGGCCAAAATATCCTCACTTTCTCGGGCATGAAGTTCATCGACCCCGAAACCACCGAGCTTTCCGGCAGTGTACGGGCAAACGGCGCAAACAGCGGCAGGGCATACCCTACGCCAATTTACTACGGGTTTGGTATTGATGTAACGTTATAAATATTGTTATCATGAAAAAGATTAAAAATCACAATAAAACCGCGTTTTTCATCATGCTGATCGTTTTCCTTTCAGCCTGTAAAAAACTCGAGTTGGCACCGGCAAACAGGTTTACCGAGGCAAATTACTGGACAACTACAGAAAAAGCGGCCACTTTTTTAAATACTGCTTACGCGCAGCTGTACCCAAACGATTGGTTTTTTTACAACGAGGGGGCATCTGATAATGCTTACAACGGCCGTGGCGACGCCAGTGGTGTAGCATCGCTTGCTGCAGGCACTTACGATGCCTCGCTTGGGCGTGTGCGCGATGAATGGAATAACCATTACCAGGGTATTAAAACCTGCAATATCTTTTTAGAAAATGTGGACAAGGTAACATCTATGGATGCTGCGCTTAAAGCCCGCATGAAAGGCGAAGCAAGGTTTATGCGCGCGTTCCATTACTTCCAGCTCGAAACCTGGTTTGGCGATGTGCCTTTCTTCGAAAAAGACATTACGCTTGATGAGGCACGTATTATTAGCCGTACGCCAAAAGCACAGGTAGTAGATTTTGTGCTGAAAGAGCTCGACGAAGTTGCAGCAGCATTGCCTGTAAATACTGCTTACGCCGCCGCCGACCGTGGCCGCATAACTAAAGGGGCTGCTATTGCGCTTAAAGCACGGGTATTGTTGTACGAAAGCCGCTGGGCCGACGTGGTAACTACCTGCGAGCAGTTGATCGGCTCGACAGCCAACGGCACCTATGGTTTGTTTAATTCTTACGAAGGCCTGTTCCTTCCGCAAAACGAATACAATAGCGAGGTGATACTGGATCTGCAGTATGTAGGTGGCGCGCCGAACCGATCGTACAGCAACTTTTTTGATTTTGCACCACTGGCTGTAGGCGCAAGGCTAAACGCGCTTGCCCCAACGCAGGAATTGGTGGATAGCTACCTGATGGCCAACGGTAAAAAACCGGGCGAAACAGGAAGCGGATACGACGAGAACAACCCGTATGTAAACCGCGACCCGCGTTTAACCAACACCATTGTGTACAACCTGTACAAATGGAAAAAACCCGACGGCTCGTTGCAAACCATTTATACCAAACCGGGGTCGGATCCAAACCCCGATGCCAACACTGGCCGCGGCCCGGATGAATACGCCTCGGGCGCTGTTAGTTCGCCAACGGGCTACTACATCCGTAAGTATTACGACCCAACCTCGCTTACCAATTTCCAGTCGGGTTTAAACCTTATCCTCATCCGCTATGCCGATGTGTTGCTGATGTATGCCGAGGCCAAAAACGAACTTGGCCAAATGGATGCAGGCGTTTGGGACAAAACCATTAAGCCTATACGTAACCGCGCCGGTTTTACCGATGCGGCGGCGCTTAACTTCCCCGGCGGTGCGCAAACTGCATTACGCGATATAGTACGCAACGAACGCCGCAGCGAATTGGCTATGGAAGGGCTTAGGGTGTTTGATATCCGCAGGTGGAAAATTGCCGAAGTGGTATTAAACGGATGGGCACATGGTGCCAAATATGGCCCTGCATCGGTTGATAACGGGTACATCCGTGCCAACCTGCGCAGCTTTGATAAAAGCAAGGCGTACTTATGGCCTATCCCGCGCGATGAGCGTAACGTTAACCCTAATTTATCACAAAACCCGGGTTGGTAATTCTTAATTATTTATAAAAACATTTATAATCTGTAAGATCATGAAAAAGACATTCTATAGCCTTTTGGCTTGTATAGTTGCTGTGTTGGTGGTATCGGGCTGCAAAAAAGAAAAAACATTAAACCACACAAACGTATCGGCAGTGGGCACCTTGTTTGCTCCGGAGAACAACAAATTTGTAAAGATAGTATCAGGCGCATCGGGTGCGGTTTCCTTTGAGTGGGAGCAGGCACATGCAGAAGATAACGGCCTTGTTTTATACGAAGTTGCTTTTGACAAAGAAGGCGGCGATTTCTCGCACCCGCTTTATTCGGTACCATCAGATGGTAACGGCTTATACAACAAATTAAGCCTCAGCTTTAGCGACCTGAACAAAATAGCCACCAGCGCAGGCGTAAAACCACAGGAATCGGGCAAGGTTATTTGGACGGTGATGTCGTCGAAAGGCATCAACGTACAAAAATCTGCTCAGATCCGCACCGTGGAGATCCAACGCCCCGCAGGTTTTACTGATATACCTACAGAGCTATACCTTACCGGTACAGCAACCGAAGGCGGTGACGACCTTACAAAAGCCATTAAATTAAAGCTAACGGCTCCCGGCAAATTCGAGGCATTTACCTCGTTAAAAGCCGGTACTTACCACTTTGCCGACAGGAACACAGGCACCCCTTCAACCTTCTCTTACGATGGTACCAAGCTTACCGAAGGTGGAAATACTAACGTAGCAGGCGCTACCAAAGTGCAGCGGATAGAGGTTGATTTTAACGTTGCCTCTTTTAAAACAACCGAAGTTGTATCGGTAGGCTTATGGTTTGCTGCCGATAACAAGATCTGGTTCGACCTGCCTTACAAAGCGGCCGGCGTATGGGAAATTGACGGTGCATCGGTAGTGTTCCACCAGGAATCGTGGGGGCGCGATGAGCGTTACAAGTTCCGCTTTACCTTTAAGGATGCAGCCGGTGCAACAAGCACACAATACTACGGCAGTACCAATTCTGATAATAGCCGCCCGGATGCGGGTACTGCGCCATCGTATTATTACATGGTGCCTGTTAACAGCTCGCAGTACGATTACTGCTTTAAATTTACCGGTGCTGCCGATAATAAAACGGCAGATATTAAGGTTGATTTTAGCGGTGCCGCCGGCGCTTACACCCACTCGGTTAAGGTTAATTAATAAAGGTATTATGCAGCTCTGCAAAGCCTAAAACGGCTTGCAGGGCTTAACATCAATCAACATGAAAATCAATATACAATATATAGGCAAAGTGGCGCTGGCGGGCCTTATACCGCTGATGCTAACGTCGTGCCTTAAGGACAAGCCCTTCCCGCTATATGGCAACAAGCCGGCAGCAGTTATTAATTATACCTGGGCCGAAACGGCAGATTCGCTGCAAACCGCTACCTACACCAACTACCTATCGGCCAACGGCAATTACTTTAAACAGGACAATAGCGGCAACACCAATTACAACTATTGGCCACAGGCGCATACGCTTGATGCCCTTATTGATGCCTACCTGCGCACCAAAAACGATATATACAAGCAGCGCATGAAATCGTTGCTGAACGGTACCCGCATTACCAACGGCAATAAATACCAAAACGAGTATTACGATGATATGGAATGGCTGGCGCTGGCAAGCCTGCGCGCATACGATGCAACAAAAGATAACGACTACCTGGATGCCGCAAACATACTATGGACGGATATTAAAACCGGCGTAAACGCCAACCAGGGTGGGGGTATAGCCTGGCGCAAAAGCCAGCTGGATTATAAAAATACCCCGGCAAACGCGCCTGCCATTATTTTTGCATGTCGCTTGTACAAAGTGAGCGGCAACGCGGCAGACTTAACCCTGGCAAAGGAATTATATAGCTGGATGAAAACCACATTGGTAGACCCATCAACAGGCATTATATGGGATGGCATTAACGGCAACCACGATGGGCAGATCAGCAAAAACAAATTCACCTATAACCAGGGTGTTTATATGGGTGCCGCTTTGGAGCTATATAACGTAACTAAAGATGCAGCATACCTGGCAGATGCCATGCAAAATGCAAGCGCGACCATTGTGGATACCGATATCTCGCCGGGCGGTTTGCTGAAATCTGAAGGGCAGGGCGATGGCGGCTTGTTTAAAGGGATATTGGTGAGGTACCTTACCCTGCTGATACAAAGCCCGGATATTACCCCATCGAATAAAGACGCTTACGTAAAGTTTTTAAAATACAATGCGCAAACATTGTTTGTAAAAGGTATTAGCCGGCCAGACATGAGGGTTAGTCCCGATTGGAAATCGGCACCGCCAGCAACTGTAGACCTTACTACACAAGTAAGCGGGTTAACCATGATAGAAGCAGCGGCAACGTTAAAAGCGACGGGGTTATTTTAAACAATATCCGTATAGCGATGGGTGTTAAACTCATCGCTATACGGATGAAATAAAAAATATCGTCATGCCGAACTTGTTTCGGCACCCCACACGGCAGGTAGCCGGCATGCAAAGCGACTCCGGATAGTGGTCACTTTTATGATGGGGTCCTGAAACAAGTTCAGGATGACGGTTTGTAATAATGCTTTTATAGCGATGGGTTTGAAACCCATCGCTATGGATGAGGCCGGTGGTAGGCCGATTATGCAGTTCCCCTCTTGGGAGGGGGCGCGGCGGACGGTGCGGCTGCAGGGGTGGGTTAGCCACAATGCTAACGAACACACCCCTAACCCCTCTCAAGAGGGGAACCAGTGCATATTTAAAACACGAAGAACATCTTCCGGCAGATTTAACTAATTTGCCGGCAGATTTTACACGGTAACAACAGATATTATCTATGAAAAGAAGGCAATTTATTGGCAGCACGGCCATGCTTGGTACAGGCGTATTAGCAAGCAAACTATCCTTTGGGGCAGACGCGTACCCGGTAGTGCGGGTACCGGCAGCACAGCGCAAATTTACCAGCAAAGCGGTAGAAGCAGCGATAAAAGAATTTAAAGCGAAAGTAAAAAACCCCGAGCTGGGCTGGCTGTTCGAGAACTGTTTCCCCAATACACTGGATACCACGGTAACCTATAAAAACGTGAACGGCAAGCCGGATACTTATGTGATAACCGGCGATATAGACGCTATGTGGCTGCGCGACAGCAGTGCGCAGGTTTGGCCCTATATTGCTTTCATAAATAAGGATGCCGAACTGAAAAGCCTGGTAGCGGGCGTTATTAACCGCCAAACCAAGTGCATCAACTTCGACCCGTACGCTAATGCTTTTTACGATGATACCACCAAGGAAAGCGAGTGGAAGGACGACCTGACCAAAATGAAACCGGGGCTGCACGAACGCAAATGGGAAATAGATTCGCTTTGTTACCCCATCCGTTTGGCTTACAAGTACTGGAAACTTACAGGGGATACTTCGCCCTTTGATGCTAACTGGAAGGCCGCTATACAAAACGTGCTGAAAACCTTTAAAGAGCAGCAACGCAAGGAAAACGACGGGCCGTACTCGTTCCAGCGTAAAACAGCCTGGGCAACCGATGGCGTACCGATGAACGGCTATGGCTACCCGGTAAAACCGGTTGGGTTGATTTGCTCCTCCTTCCGCCCCAGCGATGATGCAACGGTTTATTCATATCTTATACCATCAAACTTTTTCGCGGTGGTAAGTTTAAAGCAATCATCAGAAATGGTGAAGGCGATACTGAAGGACGAAGCGCTTTCAGCTGAATTGCTGGCTTTGGCAAACGAGGTGGATGCCGCACTGAAACAGCATGCCGTGATTGATACCCCGCAATACGGTAAGGTTTATGCCTACGAGGTAAACGGCTTTGGCAGCTTTAACCTGATGGACGATGCCAACGTACCGAGCTTATTGGCCATGCCTTATTTAAACGCGATTGAGAATACTGATCCGGTTTACATCAATACCCGCAAAATGCTGTGGTCGCTAAATAACCCTTTCTTCTTTAAAGGGACAGCAGGCGAAGGCATTGGCGGCCCTCATGCCGGCAAGGATATGATATGGCCCATAAGCATCACCGTGCTGGCTTTAACCAGTAAAGATGATGCCGAGATAAAGGCCTCTATAGAACAGTTGCGCAAAACACACGGCGGCACCGGCTTTATGCACGAATCGTTCAACAAAAACGATGCAAAGAATTTCACCCGTAAATGGTTTGCCTGGGCCAATACCCTGTTTGGCGAATTGCTTTGGGAAACGTACACCACTAAGCCGCAACTACTGGCTTAACAAATAGAAAACACCCTATGAAAAAAATATCATTATTAATGGTACTTGGCTGTGCCATGGCTTTTTGCGCGGTAGCGCAAACGCCGAACTACAAAGAGCGCATCAGCATTATCAATAAAAATATCTACCAAACGTTTTATGATAAAGGCGCCAACTTGTACCTGGAAACCAATAATGTGGAAGCCAACAAAGGCAACCACTCCTTCCTGTGGCCGCTGACCGCCCTGCTGCAGGCCGCTAACGAAATGGAGGCGCTGGAGCCGGGCAAGCAATACGTTGCCCCGGTGATGAAAGCGATTGAGCAATACTACTCCGACAGGGCACCAGCACCCGCCTACCAGGCCATGGTGGTAAAAGAAAAGATAGACCCCCGCTTTTACGACGATAACGAATGGATAGCCATTGCCCTGATGGATGCCTATGCCCGTACCCATAAAAAACAGTATTTGGAAACATCTAAAATGATCTACCGCTTCCTGCTTACCGGGCTTAATAACGTTGCCGGCGGTGGTTTTTATTGGGAAGAAGGCAACCTCAAAAGCAAAAACACCTGCTCTAACGGCCCCGGTGTGCTGGTAGCCCTGCGCTTGTACCAGGCGACAAAGGAGAAAGCTTATTTAGATACCGCCATCTCCGTTTACAACTGGACGAAGAAGAACCTGCTATCGCCTAAGGGTGTTTATTACGATAACATCAGGCTGCCATCACTCAAAATAGATTCTGCATTTTACACCTATAACGCCGGGACAATGCTGCAGTCGGGCGTTATCCTGTACAACATCACCCGCGACAAGAAATATTTGGATGATGCCCTCAATGTCGCCGATGGCGCCGAAAAGGTTTTCTTCCGCAATGGCAAACTGCCCGGCAACTACTGGTTCAATGCGGTACTGATAAGGGGTTATGTAGAATTGTATAAAGTGGAGAAAAACAAGGCCCGGCTAAACTTTATCAAGGCCGATGCCGAGCACGTTTGGGAGAACGAACGCGACGGGCAAAACCTGCTGGGCAAACGCAAAATAAAAAGTTTGATAGACCAGTCGGCCATGTTGGAAACTTACGCCCGGCTGGCAAAATTGGACTAAAAAGAGCTTTTTTTAAAATTGATTAAAAGGGCAGAAAAGCGTCCGAAAATTGAAGAAAAACGCAGATTTCCGCAGGTTTTTAAAATAGGCAAAAAGGGTGTACGAAACTGTACGAGATTGTACGAAACTGTACGAATCGTACAGTTGTAAGAAATTGATTTAAGTATGATTTGGTTTGGTTTATGGCGCTTTTGAGATTGAAGGGCGCCAGCGCTCCGGGGTGGTTCCCGGGGCGTTTTTTTTAGAATTTCATATACTCGGTAAACACCTGCTGCAGAAATGCTTTACCCAAAAGCAGCGTTTCGTCCGTCGTGGTTTTGGGTGCATCTGGGTTCTTAATATAGCTTACCCGTTGGCCGGCATTGTCATAAGATACCGCTTGCTGCGGCAGCATAAAGCCCATGCCGTTGTCCCAATCGAAAAACGCAAAGTCCTTAGTATAAGGGTTAAGCAGGTTTTTAGACCATTTAAATTCCTGGTGTGGCAAGCCTAATTGGGCAAGCAGGGTGGTAACCATATCCGTTTGATTGCCGAGTTTGCTTATCCGTTTGCCGCGGTATTCGGGTTTAATGGCATCCCCAAAAAACAGCAGAGGGATATGGTATTTACGCGGTTCGTATGGCTCAGCTTTGTCCAGCGGCAGGCGGTGCCCATGGTCGGCAACTAAAATAAAAAGGGTGGTTTTGTACCAGGGCTGCTTCCTGGCTTCATCGAAATACGCTTTCAGGCTGGCATCGGTATAGTAAGCGGTGCTACGGAACTTATTAGGCAGGTCCTCCCCCGGGAAATGGGCCTTAACCGGTATCTCAAAAGGCTCATGGTTGCTTAAAGTTTGTACGTAGCTGAAGAAAGGCTGGGGTTGCTGGTTAAGGTATTTTACGTTGCGTTTCAGCACAATATCATCATGCGCCCCCCATTTCGAGTTCATTTCCTTCGCGGCGAAGCTAAACTTATCAACCATGCCGTTGATATTATGGCTGAGCAGGTAAGCCTTAAAATTCATGAAGTTGGCATCGCCACCATAAAAATAGGAGGTGCTGTAGCGCCGTTCAGCAAGGGTACTGCTCAGGGCCGGCAACCGCTCCTGTTTAGAGTTATCCACGATCATGGTACGCGATGCCTGCGACGGAAACGCGCTTAAAATCGCGATGATGCCCTTGTCGGTACGGTCGCTGGCTGCATAAATGCTATCGAATAGTATACCGTTTTTAATGAAATCCTCAAAGTTTGGTGCATCGCCTTTCTCGCCGCCAAGGGACGCTATTACATCCGCAGTAAAGCTCTCCAACTGTATCACGACGATATTAGGGCGGTCGGTGTTGAGGATGTGGACGGTAGTGTCTTTTGCTACGGCGTACATGCTATCAACCAGTGCAGCAGCGCGTTTGGCAGGCATAAACAGGTAAGGGTTGCTCTGCGTTTTTACACTCTCGAAGGTGTTTTGCAACAGGTTCCATTCGGTGTTTAGTGCACCCTGGTTGAGGATAGGGTTATCCGAAAAATATACCGTGCTTTGGCTGATGGGTGCCAATTGCCACCCGCTGCGTACAATAAGGAAGTTTAGCCCAAACAGCAACAAGAAGATAAAAGGCCTGGCAATCATCGGTGCTTTCGGTTTCCGGAAATTATAATCAATAATAAAATGCGACAGTACGGTGCCAATGGTAAGCAGCACAGCGCCAATGGATAAACTGATGCCAATAGGCGAGGAGCCGGTGGATGCCATAGCCTCCGACGGTGAATTATAAACATTGGCGAAAACCCTAAAATTCACCTTTGTACCCCACTCGCGGAAAATATTGAAATTAAGGATGGTAATAAAACAGATAAGGAAAAGCATAAAGTACACATAGCCCCGCAGCCAAATGGGCTTAATATGGTACTTGGTGAACCAGTTAACCCCGAACACCAATAAGGGAATCAGCGCGATATAACCGGCCATGGAGGCATCCATCCTAAGCCCGTACCAAAAGGTTTGGAAGATATCGGATGCAGTGGTACCGGTAAATTTCTCATGGAAATACACCTCAAACACTGCACGGGTGATGAAGGCGAAAACTATCCAAAAGATGAGGAATCGGCAAAAAATAAAAACGGCTTTTAACATCGGGCCTCAAAAATACTTATTTAAAGCGAATGTTAAAACGCCGTCAAAGTACGCTTGTTAGGCTGGCGCCGGGTGTACGCCTAACAGGCGCATTGAATAGCCAATCCCGCGTTCGCCATCGTCCCTTCGGTTGCATAGCCGTCAAATTTCCACCATTCGATGCCGCCAATAAGTTCCCTTACGTTAAATCCAAGCCTGGCCATGTTTAAAGCGCCGCGGGTTGATGCATTGCAGCCGATGCCATCGCAATAAGTGATGTAAAGCTTATCCTTATCAAAGCCGGCGGTCGACTCGGCATTCATAGCGCGATGCGGCAGGTTAATAGCACCCGGGATGCGCTCACGCTCGTAGGCGAAACTTTTACGGGCATCGATCACAATAACTTGTTCGTTGGCTTCGAGGGCGCTAAACAGGTCTGACGGGTCCATCTCGAAGGCTAATTTGTTTTGGTAGTGTTCAATTGCTGTGCTCATTTTTTTTGTTTTGATATTCCAAAAATAAGGCAGGGCATAAACAGATTTGTATGAGAATTGCCGCAAGTGTGCATGACTAATATGCATGGCAATACCTACCCTAAATCCTTAACTTTACCCTATGGATGTAAGGCATTTAAAACTGATAAAAACCATAGCCGATGAAAAAGGGATTACCAGATCCTTAGATAAATTGTTCCTTACCCAATCTGCCGTAAGCCACCAGTTAAGGGATATTGAAGAGCGTATTGGCGTGAAAATATTTTACCGCACAAAAAACCAATGGATACTTACCGACGAGGGCCAGATATTGTACGATACGGCAACAAAGGTTTTAAACGAGATAGACTTAGCCAACGCTAAAATAAACGACCTGCGCATGGGGCATGTGGGCGATATCCGCATCAGTACCGAATGTTATACCAGCTACCATTGGCTGCCGGCATTTATGGTAAAAATGAAGCTGATTTACCCCAAATTGAATGTGAAAATTGTAATGGAGGCCACGCATAAACCCTTGCAAAAGCTTCTGAATAACGAATTGGACGTGGGCATAACGTCCGACCCGCTGGACGATAAAAGCATCAGATACATAGAGTTGTTTAAGGACGAGGTAATGGCGGTTGTACCGCTTGGGCATCCGTTAACCGGTAAAAAATACCTCACCGCGCAGGATTTTAGCAACGAGGTATTGATCATCCATTCTTACCCGCTTGATACCGTTACCATTTACCAGCATTTTTTAAAAGAGCAGAAAGTACAGCCCAGGGAAATTATCGCTATTCCGCTAACAGAGGTTGCTTTGGAAATGGTAAAAGCCGATATGGGTATCATGACCATGCCCGTTTGGGCGCTAAAGCCATTTATTGCATCCCAATCGTTATCCTTAGTTAAAATTGGCAGCAAAGGGCTTATCCGGACTCATTACGCTGCCATCAGGCACGAAGACAGCCATAAAAAACACATCCTCGAGTTTATAGATAACCTGAAGCCGGAACTTATAAAGTAACCATGGACCATAAAATACGCCAGGCGAAAATTAGCGATCTAAGCGAAATACTATTGATGATAGCGGCGCATGCTGCGTATGAAAAAGCAGCTTTTGATCCGGAGGGCAAAGCCGAAAAATTAACCGCTGCAATTTTTGAAACCAAACGCCTTAACTGCCTGGTGGTGGAGCAGCAGGGGGAACTGATAGGCTATGCCACTTATACCTTCGATTATTCTACCTGGGATGCTGCCGAATTTATGTACCTCGACTGCCTGTTCCTGACAGAAAATGCAAGGGGGCAAAAAATAGGGGAGCAAATTATTAACCTGTTAAAGGAAATTGGCACGGAGCGCGGCTGTATCAATATCCAATGGCAAACGCCCGATTTTAACGAACCCGCTATCCGTTTCTATAAAAGAGTTTCGGCAAAAGGATTAGATAAGGTGAGGTTTACTTTAAGCCTCGCCTGATTTACTTCAACTTTTGCAGCACTTCGCATAGCTTTGCAATCTCCTCTTCGGTATTATAATAATGTACCGATGCCCTTACAATGCTTACCAAATGGTTCTTGTTCATGTAGATAAGCGTAGAGATGGCCTTGGCTACGGATACGTTGATGCCCCGCGCTGCCAGCTTGGTTTTTACGGCAATACTTTCAACGCCTTCCACAGAAAATGTGACTATCCCGCATTTTTCTGCCCCAAAATCATGTACGGTTACCCCATCGATAGCGCTTAATTGGTTGCGCATCAGTTCTGCCAGGTATTGTACGCGTTGCCATATCCTGTCTACGCCAATCTCTAATGCATATTCAATGGCTTTGCCCAGCCCGAGGGTTAGCGCGCGGTTCTTTTCGTAAAGTTCAAAACGGCGGGCATCGCTGCGGATCTTAAAATCAGTTTCGCTAACCCATTCGGCGGCAAAGCTGTCCATCAATATCAGTTTTAGCCTATCCTGCACTTCCTTCCGCACAAATAAAAAGCCGGTGCCGCGCGGTGCGCGCAAGTACTTGCGGCCGGTTACCGAAAGCATGTCGCAGCCAATTTCCTGTACATCTATCGGGATTTGGCCTGCACTTTGGCAGGCATCTACCAAATACAGTATGTTATGCCTGCGGGCAACCTTGCCTATCTCTACTATCGGCGTCATGCCGCCTGCTGTCGACGGGATATGCGTAATGGCAATCAGCCTGGTTTGATCTGATATCATTTCCTCCAAAGCCTCCAACGAAAAATTGCCCTGCTCATCGTTAGGTACCACTTTAAATACCACGCCGTAGTTTTTCTTTGCGTTCAAAAAGCCCATCAGGTTGGTAACATACTCCATTTCGGAAGTGATGATCTCGTCGCCGGCTTTAAAATCTATGCCATTAAATACCAGGCCCCAGCCAACGCTGGCACTTTCTACAATAGCCACTTCATCACGGCCGGCATTAATGAGCTGGGCTATCAAATCATAAGTATGCTGTAACTGTGGCTGGTATTTGGCTTCTGTTTCGTAACCGCCACAAGTAGCTTCTTCCTTTAAATAATCTATCACCGTATCCAGCACCACATCAGGCGGTAAGGAAGCACCTGCATTATTAAAATGTATAAGCGCGTCAGCTCCTTTGGTTTCGGCGCGGTATTGTTGTATTTGCTGTTGGGTAAGCGGTGTTGTTTCCATTGCCATTAATTATAGTGCAAATAAAATGATTGCGGGCTTACTAAAACAGATGCAGATTTGTTAAATTTGAGCATAACAGATTTTGCATGAAACTTGCCGCCGCTACTCCCGATGATGATTTTTTGTACGAGCGGATCGCTTCCCGGTTCGAAAGCCAGGTAAAACAAGGGCTGTTAAAGCCGGGCGATAAACTTTTATCTGTACGGGCTTTAAGCCGTGAGCAAGGTATCAGCATTAGTACAGCTTATAAAGCTTACGTAGCGCTGGAAAATATGGGGATGATAGAGGCCCGGCCAAAATCGGGCTACTATGTTAAATTCTCCCCGGCGCGGTTCAGCAAAGCCCCGGCCGTAACGCCGCCGCTGAAAAGTGTAAAACAAGTGAGCGTTACGGATATGATAGCGATGGTGTATCAAAACATGCCCGAAGAAAGCGTATTAAGGTTATCGCGCGCGGCGCCACCCCTAAACCTCCTCCCCTTGGCTAAGCTCAACAAATCTATGATAGAGGCTATCCGTAAAAGCCCATCGGGCAATAGCAATTACGAGCAACTGCAGGGTAATTTGGCTTTACGTAAACAGGTGGCCAAAAACGCCTTCAATTGGGGTGGTAATATCACCGCTGATGATGTGGTAACAACGCAGGGTTGCATGGAGGCATTGGTATTTTGCCTGCGGGCGGTTACTAACCCGGGCGACACGGTTGCTATTGAAAGCCCCACTTATTTCGGTATTTTTAATGTGATGCTTAGTCTCGGGCTAAAAGTGCTGGAGGTACCCGTATCCCCCGAAAGCGGGCTCGATGTTGAATATTTGGAGCAGGCACTGGATAAAACAGCTGTTAAGGCCTGCCTTTTTGTAACCAATTTTAGCAACCCGGTTGGCAGTTGTATGCCCAACAGCCGTAAGCAGCAATTGGTATCGCTGCTCACCAAAAAGCAAATACCTTTAATAGAGGATGATATTTATGGCGAGATATACTTTGGCAAAACCCGGCCCCATACCTGCAAAAGCTTCGATACCGAAGGCTGGGTGATGCTATGCTCTTCGGTATCTAAATCGCTGGCGCCGGGTTACCGGGTGGGCTGGTGCATACCCGGCCGGTTTAAAGAGCAGGTTATCAATATAAAAATGATGCATACCATCAGCTCGGCCACGCCAACGCAGGCGGCCATAGCATTATTTTTTGAGGCGGGACGGTATGATCTGCATATGCGCAAGCTCCGCAAGGCCTTATATACCCAGTGCCTGCGCTATATGCAGGGCATCGCAGCGCATTTTCCGGCGGAGACAAAAATAAGCCGGCCACAGGGCGGCTATGCCTTGTGGATAGAACTTGATAAAAGCATCAACGCCTTTGAATTGCATAAGCAGGCCATGCAATACAATATTAGTATAGCACCGGGGCAGATATTTAGCACCGATTCGCGGTTTACCAACTTTATCCGCATAAGTTTTGGGATGCCCTATGACGATACGGTAGATAAAAGCTTTAAGGTATTGGGGCAATTAGTACGGAATTCAATAGTATAAATTTCGTATTTGATTAGGAAACTCCTCCTCCTAATTCGTCAACTCGGGTCTATTCATCGGCACAAAACGGAGATTGGCCGCTATTACACGGCCCGCTGTTTCATTATGCCTTATACTTACGTTATACAGTAAAAAGCTACTGAAACGTTATGAAAAAACTTTCTACACTCCCCAAATTCCTTTCAATTGTAATACTAACGGTGCTTAGTTCCTGCATAAAAAGCAGCGACGGCACTATCACCGCGCCCGAAGTGGCAACTACCCAGGTAATAGTAAATGCGGCCGGCACCACTGCAATAAGCGGTGGGTTTTTAACCAGTGGCAACGCCACGGCCTATGGCGTATGTTATAGCAGCAGTAATCAACAGCCAGGCCTAACCGATCAAACTACATCCGAAACGGTAACTTATTCCACATTCACCAGCAGCTTAACGGGGCTTACACCCAATACCACGTATTATTTAAGGGCATACGCTACCAATGTAAGCAGTACCGCTTATGGCAGCGTTATCCAGTTTACTACCGGTGCCGATCTGTCGGCAACCTATGGGCAAGTATCTGCTTTCGCGGGCAATGGTACACCTGGGTTTACAAACGGTCCGCTTGCATCTGCACAATTTAACAACCCAATGGGGCTGGCAACAGATGTTGCAGGCAATATCTACATTGCCGATTCCTTCAACTCGGCCATACGTAAAATAGCTGTAGATGGTACCGTAAGTACCCTTACAGGGAATGGTACTATCGGGCTGGTAAACGGCACTGCAGAAACTGCCCGGTTTTATTCGCCCTCGGCATTGGCAGTAGATGCGGCAGGCAATATTTACGTTGCCGACCGCGGTAACAATGCTGTACGGAAAATAACGCCAACCGGGTTGGTAAGCACGCTGGCCGGCAACGGTAACCCCGGTTATGCAGATGGTACAGGCGCAACAGCTACCTTTAACACACCTATAGGTATAGCGGTTGATGCTAACGGAAATGTTTACGTTGCCGATTATGGTAACAACCTCGTCCGCAAGATCACCCCCGCAGGGGTAGTTACAACCATAGCAGGTAGCCGCACGGTGGGTTACGTTAACGGCGTGGGTATTGCAGCTAATTTTAATAAACCTACCGGAATTGCCCTTGATGCCAACGGGAACATTTATGTTGCTGAGCCATTAAACCATGCCATCAGGAAAATTGATGCCAATATGCTGGTTACCACTTTTACAGGCGGGCCTGCAGCCACTTCCTGGCTGGGTAACCCCAATGCATTAAGTATTGATGCCGCCGGTAATTTTTGGATAAGCGATGCCAGCGGGCGTATATTAAAAATAAGCGCCGGCAAAAAGCTAACCGTACTTGCAGGTACATCGGGCACAACAGGGGCAACCAATGGCGCGGGCAACAACGCGTTGTTTAATAACCCAACCGGCATAGCTGCAAGCGCCGGCAACGTTTACGTTGCCGATTATGGCAACAATGTTATCCGTAAGGTGAATTAATAAAACATATCCCCGCAGGCATTTAGTGGTACAGTTAAAATTGTGCTACTAAATGCTTGTAATTGACAGCTGTAGGCTCCTCATGATGCCCTTATCGGCATCTTCATCTGCTCGAACGATTCGGGGGTTGTAGAACAAGCAGTAGTGTGGGATGTCATTTGGATTAAGGTAGATTAGAAATGTTGCTATAATAAGTATATTAGGACTTCAAATCGCCCAACCTTAATTCTTTTTTTGATGGCACAACATCAACCGCACATTTATGAAACGAAAAACTATAAAAGCTAACTGGTTACAAACTATTAGTTGGTTGGATGATAAAATAGTTGATTGGCCTTCTGCCAGAAAGATATACTCTCTGGAAGGTAAGGTTATTAGCAGTGGCGGGGATACCTACGATTTTTTTGATGGTGTTGTTAGTTCGCCTGATAACCAGTACGCTTTTGCATATAAGAGATTAGGGACAAAGGGGCTGTTATTAAAGAACGGGAAATTGATTCGGGAGATAAACCGTTCTTATTATTGCTCGGAGTCTTATGAATACCCGGCCGCTTTTGTAAAAGTTGATGATGTTACCTACCTTATTCATTGCCCTTTAAAATATAATCGGATTGATTTTGAAAATGTTGCAACCGGTGAATTGATAACCGATGTGCAAGGCCGTGAGCCGTCAGATGCGTTTCATTCTCGTTTTGAAATAAGCCCCGGCAATACATACTTAATGAGCAAAGGTTGGTATTGGCATCCTCGAGACTTTGTGGAAGTTTTTAATATCAAGGATTGCCTTCGGAATCCGTTATTGTTAGATCAGTCGGTTTTGAGCCCTGATACTGGGGTCGAAATAAACACGGCGAGTTTTATTAACGATTCGCAAGTTGTTATTGGTTCTTCCGATGAGCCTTAA
>NZ_CAMLOV010000101.1 GCF_946481715.1 uncultured Mucilaginibacter sp.
TCGACTCTGCAGTATTTATTGCTTATTTTATTATGGCATTGCCCGCCGGATATATCATGAAAAAGTTTGGCTACAAAACAGGTATCATAACCGGATTGCTGTTTTTTGCCGTTGGTTGTTTCCTTTTTATCCCGGCAGCCAACACGCAGCAATATGCCCCGTTTTTAGGTGCGTTATTTGTAATAGCCTGCGGCTTAACCATTCTGGAAACCGCCGCTAATCCCTATATAACCGTTTTGGGCGACCCAAAAAGTGCTACATTCCGGTTAAATTTTGCACAGTCGTTTAACGGGCTTGCGGCAACGCTCGCCCCAATTATTGGTGCTCGGCTTATATTAAATAAAGGCAACACTACTGCTCAACTGGATGTCATGACAGGAGGTGCCCGTAAAATAGCCCTCGCCGCCGAAGCATCAACTGTAAAAACGCCCTATTTTGTTTTGGGCGCCATTCTGGTAGTTATCGCCATCGTTTTTGCGTTTACCAAACTCCCAAAAATTCAAAATAACGATGGGCCTGCAGCGAGTAAAAATATCCTGCACGCATTTAAACATCGCCATTTATCCTGGGGAGTGGTCGCCCAGTTTTTTTATGTAGGTGCCCAGGTATCGGTATTCAGCCTTTTTATTTTATATGCCACACATGCTGCACGGGTATCTGATATAGAGGCGGCTGATTACCTTGGCATATGCGGGGGCGCGTTTCTTGTTGGCCGGTGTGTAGGCACAGCGTTAATGCGGTTTTTCAGATCTGAGAATTTGCTAGCCATCTACGCTATCATCAATATCGCGCTCTGTTTAGTTGCGGTTTTTGCACACGGCATTATTTCGGTTTATACTGTTATTGGTATTTGCTTTTTTATGTCCATCATGTTCCCTACTATTTTTGCACTGGGGATTAAAGACCTAAAAGGCGACACCGAATTTGGCAGCAGCCTCATTATTATGTCTATTGTTGGCGGCGCTATTGTCCCACGTATCTTTGGTTACGTTAGCGACGCTACGGGCAACATCCAGGCGGGCTATTATGTGCCACTGGTATGCTTTGTTGTAGTAGCATTATTCGGGCTTAAAGGGCATCATGTACGTAAGGTAGAACCAACGGAATTAGCTGTCTCCCCTATCCTTTAATCAGTCATCCTAAATTGATTTTAAATACCAAAACACCCAAAAAATAACCATGAGAATAAAATTACTATTAACCGGCTTATCCGCAACGGCGCTGGCACTAAGCGTATTGGCTGTGCAGGCGCAGGAATTGCCCGTAAATAAGGGGCCTTTTAAACCTACAGACGAATCGTTAAAAGAATATAAGTACCCGGAGTGGTTCAGGGATGCCAAATTCGGCATTTGGGCACATTGGGGGCCGCAGGCAGTTCCGCGCCAGGGCGATTGGTACGCCCGCAATATGTATGTGGAAAACAGCCGGCAAAACAAATACCATGTAGCGCACTACGGCACCCCTTCAAAATTCGGGTACAAGGATATAATCCCCTTGTGGAAGGCCGAGAAATGGGATCCCGAAAAGTTAATGGCTTTATACAAGCGGGCCGGCGCGAAATACTTTGTAAGCATGGCCAGCCATCATGATAACTTCTTTTTATGGAATTCGAAGATCCATAAATGGAATGCGGTTAACATGGGGCCACATAAAGATGTGGTGGGCCTTTGGCAAAAAGCAGCAAAAAAACAGGGCCTTCGGTTTGGTGTATCCGAGCACCTGGCGGCCAGCTATACCTGGTACCAACCCGCACACGGTGCCGATACGGCCGGGCAATACAAAGGAATACGTTACGATGGTGCCAACCCACAATACGCCGACCTTTACCATACCAAAGCAGCAGCCGGCGATAACGCATGGCTAACTACCAACCCCGAATACATGAAACAATGGTATGCCGAAATTAAAGAATTGGTGGACACCTATCACCCCGACCTGCTGTACTCTGATAGCAAATTGCCTTTTGAGGTGGTGGGCCGCAGCATGCTTGCAAATTATTACAATGGGGATATTGCCCACAACGGCGGCAAACTAACAGCGGTTTATAATTGCAAACAACCGTCTGAAGGGAAATGGGCGCAGGATGTGGAGCGCGGCGTACTCGATTCTATCAGTACTTATCCATGGCAAACGGATACTTCCATTGGCGATTGGTATTACCAAACCGGGCAGAAGTACCGTACAGGTACCGAGGTAATACAAATGCTGCTGGATATTGTAAGCAAAAATGGCAACTTGCTAATAAACGTTGTGCAAACACCCGAAGGCGACCTCGAGCCAGATGTATTGGCTATTATAGAGCAGATTGCGGCGTGGATACCTGCCAACGGTGAGGGCATTTATGGCACCCGCCCCTGGAAGATATACGGCGAAGGCCCGTCTACCGTTAAAACAAACCAAAAGAAAGGGCAGTTTGGCGGCCTGAGCGATGTTAACGCTTACCAGGCAACTGATTTCCGCTTTACCACCAAAGGCAACAACTTATATGCTTTCTGCATGGATGCACCTACGGGAGATATCCGGGTTACATCGCTCGGCAAAAACTCGAAAGTGAACGATAAATCGATAAAATCGGTAACGCTGTTAGGCAATACGCAAAAACTGCAATGGAAACAGGAAAATGATGCGCTGGTGATAAACAAACCTGCTAACATGCCTGCGTGGACCGTATTAGGCTTAAAAATAGAACTAAACTAAACAGTTGAAAGATATAGCCTACCGGAAGTATTTTTTGTAAATGCTAACGCCAGGATAAACCATTGAGCATAACAATGAAGATATTAACTTGTACCAGCCCGGGGCTTTTAGAATACGGCATTGCGGACATGCCCGAACTGTTGCCTGGCAATGCCCTGGTAAAAATTAAACGGATAGGCATTTGCGGAACCGATCTGCATGCCTTTGAGGGTACACAACCTTATTTTAGCTATCCGCGCATTTTGGGGCACGAGCTTGCTTGCGAATTAATTGATACCGGAGGGGCCGAAGGCTTTGCAAAAGGCGAAGCCGTCACCTTTATTCCGTACTACAATTGCGGGGATTGCATCGCCTGCCGATCGGCGAAGCCAAACTGCTGTACCCGCATACAAGTTTGTGGGGTGCATACCGATGGCGGCATGGCCGAATATATGCAGGTACCCACCCGTTTACTTGTTAAAAGCCAGGGATTAAGTTTTGATGAACTGGCGCTTGTAGAACCATTGGCAATTGGCGCGCACGGCGTGCGGAGAGCCGGTGTAACAAAAGGCGAATATGTATTAGTTATGGGTGCCGGCCCAATAGGGTTGGGTGTTATGGAATTTGTGCGCCTGGCGGGCGGCAAAGTAATTGCTGCCGATATGAACGAGCAGCGCCTTTTATTTTGCCGCGAAAAGCTAAATGCAGACTTTACCATCAATGTACAAACTGAAGATATTGTTGCCCGGTTAAGCCAAATAACCGGCGGAGATATGCCTACTGTAGTGATAGATGCTACCGGTAGCCAAAAAGCTATAAATAATGGGTTTTATTATTTGGCGCATGGCGGAAGGTATGTTTTGGTTGGGCTGCAAAAAGGCGACCTTATTGTTAGCCACCCGGAATTTCATAAACGGGAAGCTACGCTAATGAGTAGCCGCAATGCAACCCGCGAAGATTTTGAACAAGTGATACAAGCCATTAAAAGCGGGCAAATAAATCCCGCTACTTATATTACCCACCGCGTTGCATTTGGAGAAGTGAGCGATAAGTTTGAAAGTTGGCTAAACCCGGCCAACGGCGTTATAAAGGCAATGGTGAGCATTTGAGCGCAAAAAAAACCTGAGGGGGTGAATCAATAGGAAACCGTCTATATTAAATTAAAACAGTGCTATTAGCTGGCAATTAATTTTGCCAACGCAACAAATAATGGCATTGCGGGTATGCAGAGAATTATTTTTTATTAACTGTCGTTTATACAGTAATATTAGTTTATGTTTGAAAACAAATAATATTACTTGCGTGCTTACCTAATACGCAAATTTTATTGAAACCTAAATTATGAAGAAGTGGATGTGCCTGCATTTGAACCTGTGCGGCTTATGCTTGTTAACTTTTAATATTGCCTACGGCCAATCTGTTGCTATAGATAGCAGTGGTAAAAGCGCTGCCGTAAATTATGCCAATGCGCTATATGTAAAGGCAATTGGCCAACAATTACCCCTGAATAACGGCCCTGAATATTATTTTTACGATCCCGCAGAGGTAAGAGGTTCGGCATATTTTATGGAAATGCCACACACGCCGGGTAGCGTATATTATGATGGAGAAAAGTACACCGGCGTGCGCCTGTTGTACGATATTTACAAAGATGAACTGGTAACCATTGATAACCAGTCTGCAAGTTATGTTTTACTCCCGGGGCTAGTGCAAAACTTCGATTTGCTCGGCCATCACTTTATCAATATTAATACAGATACCCTTGCCAACAATAACGTGATAAAAAATGGCTATTACGATGAATTGTACAGCGGCAGGTCGGCGGTGTTAACGAAACGCAAAAAGGAAATTCAAAATTATACGTCTTCAGTCGGCGAACTTGCAGCCTACAGTTTTTTCACTACCACAAAAGAAGATTTTTTTATCCGTAAAGATAAGGTGTACTATAAGGTGAGCAGCCAGGGCGATGTATTAGATATTTTAAAAGACCGTAAAAGCCAGCTAAAGCAATACATTAAGGCTAACAAAATAAAGTACAATAAAAATACCGGAACGGCCTTAGCCAGCATCCTTGCCTATTATGATCAAATAACCAGTTAAATGCAGAAATTTTACCTTTTAAGTTTTTGTTTTTTGCTTTTGTCTGGCACGCTTGTAGCACAGCAGGGCAATTCGCAACCCATAAGCGGCAGTTATCAAAACGCCACGCTTGAGCAATTTGTAACCGACCTGGAGGCCAAAGCCGGCGTTCATTTTTACTACGAGCCTGCCAAATTTGATAGTTTACGGATAACTTTTACTTTAACAGGAAAACCAATTGAAGCTTTTTTGGCGCAAGCTTTTAACGGAACAGATTCGCATTACACCATCATAAAGCAAAATATATTTTTAACCAAAGGCAAAATATTAAGGCCGCACGTTATAGCTGGTTTTTTTGAGGCTACGCCGCAGTTGGGTGTTGCCCCTAAAACTGCCGTAGTTGTTGAAGATTACGCAGAAGACAAGGATAAAAAAGTGCCTGATGCAACTACCGAAAATAAAACTTACGAAATTGGGCTGCGCACCAACACCATAGAACCCGGCAATGCCACTATAGCGGGCTACCTGCGCGATATAAAATCGGGGGAGCCGATAGTTGGGGCGGCCATTTATAATGCGGCCAACGGCATAGGTGTTGCGTCGGACCAGTTTGGCTATTATTCTATCACATTGCCAAAAGGCAAGCAAACCCTATCCATAAGGGGGCTGGGCCTTAAAGATACCCGGCGCAATATCATATTATACGGCGACGGCAAATTAAACATCGAGTTGCAGGACAGGGTGACCTCGTTGAAAGAGGTGAAAATTTCTGCTGAAAAAGTAGCTAATGTGCGCCGCGTGGAGATGGGCTTAAACAGGGTTGATGTAAAAAGCATTAAACAGGTGCCAACTGTTTTTGGCGAAGCTGATGTGTTGAGGGTGGTATTAACATTGCCGGGCGTGCAAACGGTGGGCGAGGCTACTACGGGCTTTAACGTACGCGGGGGCTCGACAGATCAAAACCTTATTTTGCTTAATGACGCTACCATTTACAACCCGGCGCATTTCTTTGGTTTTTTCTCGGCTTTTAACCCCGATATCGTAAAGGGTATCGAACTTTATAAAAGCAGTATTCCCGAAAAATTTGGCGGGCGCTTGTCATCGGTGTTAGATGTAACTAATCGCGAAGGCAATAAAAAGAAATTCGCAGGTTCGGCCGGAATAGGCCTTTTAACAAGCAGGTTAAATGTAGAAGGGCCAATTATTAAGGACAAAACATCATTTATCATCGGCGGCCGCACAACGTATTCCGATTGGCTTTTGAAATTGTTGCCCGATGCTTATAAACATAGTTCGGCATCGTTTTACGACCTTAACCTGGATTTAAGCCATCACCTAAATGAGAAGAACGATATTTATATTACCGGCTATTTAAGTAAAGATAATTTTAAGTTGAATAGTGATACCGCTTATGGCTACAGCAACAAGAACGCAAACATTAAGTGGAAGCATAACTTTAATAATAAGTTATTTAGTGTGGTAACCGCAGGCGTAGACGATTATCAGTATAGTATTGCAAGCACCGCTATACCGCTTAACGCCTATAGGTTGAAGTTTGCCGTAAACCAAACAAATTTTAAAACGGATTTTAAATATTTTTTAAACCCCGCACATAGCATAAGCTTTGGCATAGGCGGTATTTACTATAAAGTGCACCCTGGCGATTTTACACCTAACAGTAGTACATCATTAGCACAATCGGAAACCGTTGCGCAAGAGCAAGCACTGGAAAGCGCGATGTATATTGGCGACAAGTTTGATATCACACCAGACCTTTCTTTAAACGTAGGGCTACGCTATTCCATTTATAATTACCTGGGGCCACAAACGGTAAATAACTACGCCCCTAATTTACCCAGGATAGATGCCAATATATTGGATAGCACCACTTATAAAAAAGGGCAACTGATCAATACCTACCATGGGCCGGAAATCAGGGTGTCTATGCGTTATAACCTCGGCGATAATACATCGGTAAAGGCAAGCTATAACACTTTGCGCCAATACCTGCACATGTTATCTAATACCACCGCCATCTCGCCTACCGATGTATACAAACTAAGCAGCCCCAATATAAGGCCTCAATATGGGCAGCAGGTGTCTCTCGGTATTTATAGAAATGCTAAAGCCAATACGATAGAAACTTCGGTAGAGGTTTATTACAAAACAATTAAAGATTACCTCGATTATAAAAGCGGTGCTGTGTTGCTATTAAACCACGCTGTTGAACAGGATGTATTAAGCACCCGGGGCAAAGCTTACGGCGTTGAGTTTTTGTTGCGCAAAAATGTGGGCAAGTTAAACGGCTGGATGAGCTACACCTATTCGCGCACATTTTTAAAGCAGGATGATCCCAACGCGGGAGAACTGATCAACGATGGTGCTTACTATCCGGCTAATTATGATAAGCCGCACAACTTTAATTTTACGGGTAATTACCGCTTTAGCCACCGTTTTAGCGTCTCGTTAAATGTAGCTTACAGCACGGGCAGGCCAATAACATTGCCCGTGTCGAAGTATGAATATGGCGGATCGGAACGGGTAAATTATTCCGACAGGAATTTATACCGCATCCCCGATTACTTCCGGACTGATTTTTCGATGAATATTGAAGGTAACCATAAGGTGCACCAGTTAACGCATAATTCCTGGACCATCGGGGTTTATAACCTCACCGGCAGGGCCAACGCGTATTCAACGTTTTTTACCGAACAGGGCGGCAGTATAAATGGCTACAAACTATCCATTTTTGCTAAGCCTATTCCGTTTGTTAACTATAATATAAGGTTTTAATAGGGTGTGGAAATATGAAAATTACAATTAAAACAATATACATAACACTGGGCATAGTAGCTATAGCATTGGTTTACGTGCGTTGCAAGCAATCTTATGTACCGCCAAACAGTTCAACCAATACCAAAACCTTAGTGATTGAGGGCTTTATAAATACCGGTGGCGATTCTACCATTTTCCGGCTTACCCGAAGCATAAAACTCACCGACATGGGCAAGGCGCCGGGCGAATTGAATGCAAAGGTCGCAGTAGAAACGGATAATAACACTGTATACCCTTTACAAGAAAAAGGAAACGGCTATTACGCCACCCCTGCGCTAAATGCAGCGCCCAATAGTAAGTACAGGTTAACCATAATTACAGCCGATAATAAAACCTACCAATCGGATTTTGTAGCGCCGAAAAATTCACCGGCGATAGATAGTATTAATTTTGAAGTAAAAGCCAATGGGGTACAGGTATATTCGGCTACGCACGATGCAACCAATAACACGCGCTACTACCGCTGGGATTTTAATGAAGCCTGGATAATATACGCAAACTATCGTTCGGTTAGCGAGGCGGTCAAGATCCCAAAAGATACCATCATTAACCGGACAACTGAACACCAGATATATACCTGCTGGGCCTTCGACCGCTCAAGCAGTGTTGTAATAAATTCATCCGCAAAATTAAGCCAGGATGTAATTGTGCATAATCCTGTTGCTTTTGTGGCTTCCAATTCAGAAAAACTGAGGAGAGAGTATAGCATCGGGTTAAAACAATATGCGCTCACCAAGGAAGCTTTTAATTACTGGCAAAGCTTAAAGAAAAACACCGAACAGTTGGGTAGCATATTTGATGCCCAGCCATCACAGCTCAAAGGTAATATTCATTCGGTAAGCGATCCAAATGAGCAGGTTTTGGGATTCGTAAGCGCGGGTGCCACCTCATCCCTGCGCGCTTTTTTAGGCTATTCGAAGATACCGGCCCTATGGTCCTTGACGATTGGTTTACCGTACGATTATTGCAAACTGGATACTTTTTATTTTAAAAACCCTAAAACAGGCGCCAATGATGTTTTGGGCTTTTACACCAGCAGTGCATTGCCGATACAGCCTGTATATGCGCCGTTTGTAGGACTGGTAGGTTATTCGGCCTCGTCGGCATTTTGCGCGGATTGCCGTTTTAGGGGTACTAACAAACGGCCCGACTATTGGATAGATGTAGATTAACTAAAATGCAGATGACAAACGTATATAAGCAGGTGATAAAGAGTATGGTATATGTATTATGCCTTGCTGGCAATTGCTTTGCCCAAACTTTGCCGGCTGTACAGGAGGGCTTAAAAAATTATAGCCAAACTACCCTGCAGGAGAAGGTATTTGTACACACCGATAGGGCCACTTACATGACCGGCGAGATAATATGGTTTAAATTGTACACCGTTAATGCCGCAACCAATAAACCGCTAAACATGAGCAAGGTGGGTTATGTGGAAGTTTTGGATGCTAAGCAAAACGCCATTTTACAGGCAAAAATAACTATGAAAGACGGCAGCGGTGATGGGTCGTTTTATGTGCCGGTAACCGTGGGGAACGGCAACTACAGGTTGAGGGCATACACAAATTGGATGAAAAATTTTAGCCCTGCTTATTATTTCGAAAAAACGATAACCATTATTAACCCGCAAATTATACCGGCTGCACCCGCAAAAAACAAAGCAGATGATGACGTTCGTTTCTTTCCGGAGGGTGGTAATCTGGTAGCCGGCTTGCCATGCAATGTAGCATTTAAGGCAACAGGCACCGATGGTAAAGGGGTGGATGTTAAAGGCGCAGTGATCGATCAAAAAAACGACACGGTAGCACGATTTGCATCGTTAAAGTTTGGCATGGGGCATTTTATGTTTACCCCAGTATTAGGTTATACCTATAAGGCTGTTATCCGTACAAACGGCGGCAAGCCAACCGTAAGAGAGCTACCAGCAATAGCCGCCAGCGGCTATACCATGCAGTTAACCAATAATAACACAGGGCAGCTTAATATTAGCGTAAACAGCGGGAACAGTACATCTGAAACAGTTTATATTTTCGCGCATAGCAGGCAACAGATAAAGGCAGTTAAAGAAGCCATTTTAACAAATGGCCTGGCACAGTTCCAGTTAGATAAAAGCCAGTTGGATGAAGGGATATCGCATATAACTATTTTTAACGGCAGCAAGCAGCCTGTTTGCGAACGCCTTTACTTTAAAAAACCAGCGGCCAGCTTAATTATTAACTCAGCACCCGGCATGCCGCAATACGGCTATCGTAAAAAAGTAAATATACCCGTATCTGCAAAGGGCATATCGGGCAAGCCCTTAAACGCCGACGTTTCCATGTCGGTTTACCGGTTAGACGGGCTTCAGCCAGCTGATGCGGGCGACGATATCTTAAGTTATCTCTGGCTAAGTTCTGACCTGCAAGGAAACGTGGAGTCGCCGGGTTATTATTTCACAAACAATACCGCCGAGGCAGACGAAGCTGCCGATAATTTGATGCTGACCCAGGGATGGCGCCGTTTTGAGTGGGCAAATGTTTTAAACAATAAAATGCCGGCATTTAGCTATGTGCCCGAAATACATGGACACATTGTAAGTGCTACCATTGCCGATAATGCAACAAACACACCGGCTAAGGGCATGCTGGCGTATTTAGCCGTGCCCGGAAAGCGGGTGCAACTTTTTGCCGCCAAGAGCGATTCGTTAGGCAGGCTGCTTTTCAATACAAAAAACTTGTATGGCACCGAACTGGTGGCGCAAACCAACACCCTGCGCGACAGCACTTACCACATCAATATTTCAAGCCCATTTTCCGGCCAATTCAGTCAAACTGTTTTGCCCCCCTTTAGGCCAAAGCCCGATATGCTGGAAGCTATTGAGGCACGAAACGTAGAGATGCAGGTGCAAAATATTTATGCCGCCGATAAGATAAGACAATTTTATAACCCACTTTCCGATAGCCTCGGGTTTTATACCAGCCCTGTAAAAACTTACCCGCTGGATAATTATACCCGCTTTACAACGATGGAGGAAGTATTGCGCGAGTACATTAGAGAAGTAAATGTAGTAAGGACAAAAAATAAATTCCGTATAAGGTTTATTGGCGAAAAAAGCTTTTTGTACGATCCTATTGCCTTGGTTGACGGTATTCCGCTGTTTGATGGCGATAAAGTGATGGCAATAGACCCGCTGCTGATTAAACGGCTGGAAGTAATACCGCAACGATATTTTTACGGTCCCGCTACTTTGGAGGGCATATTAAGCTATACCAGTTACAAAGGCAACCAAGCGGGCGTGGAGATAGACCCGCATGCAATTGTTGTAGATTATGAAGGGCTGCAAATGCAACGTGTCTTCTACTCCCCTGTTTATGATACCGACAACCAGGTAAACAGCCGGGTACCCGACTACCGTAACCTGCTGTTTTGGTCGCCGGGTGTAAAGGCAAACGGTACAGATCCCGTATCGTTTTACACATCAGACCAACCGGGTGTGTATGTTGGTATATTGCAGGGCATCACCGCCAACGGCGAAGCCGGCAGCGCGCAATTTACTTTCACCGTGAAACCGTAAGTTACAGGCTGGCACAATTAATTTAGGGGTTCCTGGAAACGGGCTGGTTTTGGCTGTTATAAAATGCTTCGCTTTTTATTTAACTATAATTTTATAATAACCGGCCCCCAATTGATAATTTTCCGTTACCGGTTTATCGCCAAGGTAAGCTTTTTTGCCCCCCGAAAGATTAAGCCGCACCCGGGCCGTTGAATTAGCAGGTATAACCACATTGTATTCTATACCATCGCCGGTACGTTTCCATGAAGATACTATTTCTCCGTATGGCCCGGTATGTTTGGCCTCAAACTGGTTAAGATTGGGGACAAAATTGGGCTGTAATACCACGTTTTTAAAGCCGGGTTGCTGCTCGTCGGGCTTAATACCGCCTATGCCGCTGTACAGCCATGCGCCTATATTGCCAAACATAATATGATTAAGCGATATATCTGATTTTGCATCTATCTTCCAATTCTCATATAACGTAGTAGCGCCGTTTACCATCCACCAACCCCAGGACGGGTACGTTTCCTGAGAGGCAATTTTATAGGCGACATCCGGGTAGCCATTATCGCTCAATGCACCTAAAATAGCTTTGCCTCCAAGTATCCCCACATCTAAGTGGAAATTATCTGCCGCCACCCTTTGGGCCAAGCGGGCGGCTATTTTGCTTTTAAATTGATCCGGCACCAAACCCCAGTAAAGCGGTACAGCCAGTTCGGTTTGCAGGCCCTTGTTGTAATTGCCGGTTTGCACGTTCAGGTATTTGGCGTTAAACGCCGCCTTTATTTTATTTGCCAGGGCTGTGTATTTAGCAACGTCTTCGGTTTTACCCAATATTTTGGCTGCCTTAGCGGCGATGGTAACATCGGCAAAATAGTATGCCGTAGAGGTCATCTCTACCGGTGAGACCGATTTTACCGGCACCCAATCGCCCAGTCCCCAGCTGGTAAGGCCCGTTGGGTATAGGTCGTTTATATGATTTACGTAACGGGTGATATTTTCATAATTATCGGCCAGTATTTTGGTATCGCCATAAAACAGGTACACATTCCAGGGGATGAGGGCTATTGTACTGGTCCAATCTGGCCCGTTTCCCCACTCGTAACCCCAGCCTGCCGTTGGTATGATGGAAGGCAAGGTGCCGTTTGGCTGCTGCTCGTCTCGGTGGTCGGCCATCCATTTTTCGTAAACGGTGATGCCATCAAAGTTGTATAAGCCCGTCTCTGCTGCAATATGTGCATCGCCTGTCCAGCCGTTTTTCTCGCGCTGCGGGCAATCTGTAGGATAGCCAAAAAGGTTGCTCAGGTATGAATTATTTGTAGCGTACCATATTTTGTTGACAGTGGGATTAGAAGTAGTCACATTGCCTATTGGTGGCACATCGCTGTGCATAAAATACCCTGTTAAGCTGGTGGCGGACAGTTCGACCGGTTCACTGCTGGTAACCTCCACATATTGAAAGCCTTTATAGTTGAATTTTGGCATAAAAGTTTCCTCGCCCTTGCCACTAAGTATAAATATATCTACTTGGAAAGGGTCTTTATCATCGGTAGGGCGGTAATGGATATCGATATTGGATAAGTCTACATGGCCATCTTTGTAAAGGCGCTCGCCATGCTTTAAGCGGATAATAGTACCCTCTTTACCGCTCACCGTTATTTTGCTTACACCGGAAATGTTGCGCCCGAGATCGAACACGTAATCTTTACCGTCGAATTTATTCATTGTTTTTGTGGAGATCTCCTCCACATTGCGCACCGGATGCATGGCCTGCGCCACAAGGTGTTGCGATGGCGCAGGGCGGTTAAATGCGGGCTTCCATTTCTTATCATCAAAGTTAATGGTATTCCATCCGGGTTGTTCCAGCCTTGCATCGTAATGTTCGGCAGTGTAAATGCTGTTTAATGTAATGGGGCTAAAGCTGGTTTTCCAATGTTCGCCGGAGCTAATGGTTTCGAAGGTGCCGTCTTCGTATGTGATGCGCAAGTCCATGCAAAAAGCCGGGCGGTTGCGCCAGGAGGCAAAATGGAAATTCCATACGGCGGTGCTTTGATGGTTGTACCAGCCGTTGCCCAGCAATACCCCTATCGCATTTTTGCCCGCCATTATATTAGCAGTAACATCATAGGTAACATACAGAGTGCGCCTGTCGAACCGGGTGTACATGGGATCGAGCCGGTGGTTACCTATTTTTTCGCCGTTGATGTATAACTCGTACAAAACTGCCGCGGCAATATAAGCCCTTGCCGATTTTATTTTTTTACTGGTACCAAATGCAGTACGAAAGTACGGGGCGGGTTTAACTGTGTAATTTTCATCATCGCTTATCCACATGCCTTTCCAGTTAGTCATTTTCATCACGCCGGTTTCAAAGCTATTAATGGCAGATGGCGCGGCTTTTTTGCCATCCTTATCCCATATATCCACCCTCCAAAAATATTTGGTGTAGGGTTGCAGAGCTTTACCCTGGTAGGTTGCCAATATAGTTGAAGAGGCTACTTTTGCAGTTGCCCAGTCGGCTCCTGCCCCATGGCTCACCGCTGCCGAATCTGTACCTACAAAAACCTGGTAGGCGGTTTGTTTTGCACCGGACCTGGTATCATCCAGCATCCAGGTGAAGCGGGGGTGTGTGGCATCCAAACCGATCGGGTTAACGAGATATTCGGTGCGCAGGTTAACAGGCTTTACCACCATAGCATTTGCGCTAAATGAGCAAGCGACAACGCTTACCAAAGCTAAAACGAATTGAATCTTTTTACTTACCATATACTTCAATATAACACTGCCCGGCAACCAGTTTCCTAACGCAGCGTTTGGGCTGAATTTATTAAAACTTATTGGGGTTGATATCGCGATACCAACAAAAAATGAAGGGCATATTGGTTTGGACGAAAAGTAAAAATAATATCCAATACAACTGTCCTTTACCGTGCTGACTTACGATATGGATTATGCGCAGGAGCTAAAGTAGGTGAACGATTGGGAAATACACAATTTTCTCTGCACTGCTGCATTGGAATTTAACGCAGCCCACCGTAAAGCTCATAGCTTTGTTTATGCTTCGAGAATAGCAGATGATGTCTTAAAACTTTAGCTTAAGATATTATATGCGAAACAAGCGGCCGCACAATTAAAAAAAAGGGACATACCAACTATCCTCGGAATGGAAGGCAAAAGGTTTTATGATTCTTTGTAAATTCCATTTTGAACTGCTCCAAATAATGCCTTACACCAGCGGGTTATTTTAATACAAGTTTGGATAATCGGAGATTATGCCATCAACACCAAACTCCTTCAGCTTGTCTATATCTTCGATGGTGTTTACCGTCCATGGCAGTACTTTTATATGGCTATCATGGCAGCTTTTTACAAAATCAGCATCCACTATTTTGTAGTTTGGGCTGATAATGAATGGCATAAATCCAAGCTCTTTGATATACTCCGCAGCCTCAGCTTTTTTCTGCACCAGGTATGAGGTACGCACCTTAGGGTACTTTTGGTGGATGATCTGTATAGTGCGCTTATCAAAAGATTGTACCACTACAAAGGGTGTAATTTTTTTCTTCTCAATCACAGCCATCAGTAGTTTCACAAACTCTTCGGGGCCCGGGTTGTAAATGCCATCGCCTTCGGGAGCGCACTTGGTTTCGATGTTGTAATATAATTGTGGCCTGTGCTTTTCCTTCGCGTAAGCCTGTACCGAATCTATCAATTCGGCAAGCAGCGGCATGTATGTTTTTATCTTCTTTTGCTGCGCGAATGCTTTGTAAAACTTGCTGCCCACGTCATACTTTTTTAGTTCGGCGTAGGGCATTTTATAGAGGATGAGTTGTTTAGCCTCTTCGGCACTTATCGCTTCGCCCTCTGGCGTAAGGCTGAACAGCGGGTTGATATACTCATCGTGCGAGAGCACCACCTGCCCGTCGGCTGTGATGTGGGTATCCATCTCCAGCGTGGTAACACCCAGGCCGATGGCGTTCTTCATGGCCGGGATGGTATTCTCGGGCATCAGTCCGCGGCCGCCGCGGTGCGCTTCGGTACTAAATGCCGGGTAAGGTACTTCTGCCATTTTAAAAATGGTAAAGCCCGATGATATTACGAGGCTTATACCTAACGCAATTAAGAGTTTATTTTGCATCTACTTCGCTTGAATATTTATTGCCAAACCTATCTGTTACTTCCACCTGAACCTTCTTTACTGATGGGTCGAAATGGGTAATAAAAAGGTGATCGGTTTGTACCGGCTCTACAAAATGCCTGCCTGCGGGCAGCTGGTCGCCTTTATACAGGGTAACCGATAGTGGGTCGTAACCGGTTTCTTTAGGCAATACGCCCATCGGCTTATCATCCAGCAGGTATTCTACCTTCCAATCGGGGTCGTAATTCCAAACATTGGCTATCAGGCGCATCTGGTTGGTCAACTTCTCCACATACAAACTTAGCTGATTTTCCACCGTCAAACCAGTAGATTTATAATACCATTTTATTATCGTACCGTTAACTTCATACACGGCGTAACCGCGCGGCGTACCGTCGCCGCAGATAGGGCCCGTCCACCAGCCGCCGCAAACCGTTCCATGGTTATGCTCAAATACGCCGTTACTTAGGTTATTGGCATTGTAATGGGTATGGCCCGACATGATGTGTACATTCTTATATCCCTCTAACAAAGCATAAAAATCCTTATTGTTCTTCACCTGGTTATATACAGGTATATGCAGGTTAATAATGAGCAACGCATTCTTGTCCACGTATTGCAGGTCCTTTGCCAGCCAGCCCAGCTGGTCTTCGGTAATGTAGCCATCGTACTCGCGCTCGTTGCCCAGGTAACGCACATCGTCCATCACCACGTAGTGCGCCTTACCGCGGTTGAAGGAGTAATAGGTAGGGCCGTAAACTTTTTTAAAGGTAACGTCGGAGGTTTCGTCCCCTCCCATGCGATAATCCATATCGTGGTTGCCAAGCGCCTGGAAGAACGGGATGCCCATTTTGCCACCGCGGCATTGTAATCGGGGAACAATTCGTGGTTATCCCAAACAATATCACCAACACAAATGCCGTGTACCAACGCATCTTTACCCAATGATTTTATAGTTTCAATGGTATCAGGGACAGAGGTATCCATCATCTGTTGTACATCCTTTTTGTTTTTCACCTGCGGGTCTGCCCAGATTATGAAATGGTGGTTGTCATCATTCCGTTTCAGCGGTTGCAACTTAAAATCGAAACTGTTTTTGTTACCGATATTTTCGTACTGGCGGGCAACATTATAATCGGTTTTAAATTCGTAGCCTGCTGGCGTACTCATAAAAATGCAGCCTGCCTTCGTATTCGACGTTAGCGAGTACTTCCCTTTAGCATCGGTCAATACTACCGAATACCCATCAGAAATGGCCACGTTTGCCAGGCCTTTTTTCCCGTCGGTAACTTTGCCGGTAATAGTTTCTACGGTGCCAAGCGGTGAGAGCGCATTTGCTTTAAGTGCTATAAAGGCGCTCCCGGTTAAAAGCCCAACGCTTTGTATAAAATTCCTTCTGTTCATGTTTTGCATAAAAAGCAAGCCGGTATTTTCAACACCGGCTTGCAGGTAATTAATTCTGGACGGTTGTGAAGCCCGTTCCTGTTTCTATCGTACTTAAGGGCGATGCTAAGGTTAACGGGATGCTGGTTACGGTACGCCCGGTTATCCACCGACCGGTAACGGCATCGTAAACGCCACCCAATGCACTAAAGTTGCCCGTGGCGGGTAAGGTTAATTTAGATTTATTAGTACCGCCTCCATAAAATGCCTGGTTTTCGCGCGTTACGGGGTTTATGGTGCTATAGTAATCGGTGTTGGTAATACGGTAACCGATCTCTGGTGGCCCGGGCGAATAAACGGTACCGTTACCACCATACATTATCACATCAAGCGGTATGCTGCCGGCATCTACCGTTGTACCGGCAAATACAGATATGCCGGCCACGTTGCCGCTGTTGGCCAGCAGGTTTGCGGTGGCTGTACCAAAGTCGGCACCGTTTACGGTGGAGTATTGCGTACTGCTTATCCAGTTGGCTGCGCTGATATCTGTTGAGCCCAGGCCCCAAATGTTTTTGTTGCCGCCTACGTAGAAGAATTGCCCCTTCCTCACCGTGCCCGATGTTAGGTTTATTTTGTAACTGCGCACCCCGCCAATAGCCCATCCTGTTGCCGGTGCCGGGTTGGTGCCTGCGTTGTTACAGGTAACAATGGCGAAGTTGGTCACCGCGAAATCGATATCGCGCGTAGCCATCAACTGGATGTACTCCTGGTTGGCATCGCCCCCAGTTGGGTCGGTAAGGTAACCGGCAATAATAATGGACGATGGTTTGATAACCGCTAACGCAAACATATCATCCAGCGTGCGCGGCCATACCTGTATGGTAGTACCTGCGGCAGTTGCGAATATAATCGGAATCCCTGTGAAATTTGCGCTGAACGGTAAGGTCGAGTTTGCAAAACCTGCCGTAGCCTCGGTATGCAGCACTACCCTGCCAAAGCCATCGTTAATGGTTTTATCGCCGGCGTAGGAATCTCCGGGCTGCGGTTCAGGCTCAACAATAGCCGAACTGATTGTTACCAAGGTACTTTCGTAAACATCCGGTGAGGCGATAAGCCGCCCCGAGGGCACCGCCTGCACAATTACCGCATGGTTGGCAGCAATTTTGGTTACAGCTGCTTCTGTAAGCCCGGTAAGGCGCATGCTGCCGTTTACCTTTGTTAACTTAGCGCCGGTTACCTGTACCATTACCGAATCGCCGGGAACGTAGTTTGATGCCGCTGCTCCAATATCAATGGCAATACCGCGGATGGCATTGCGGCGGTTGTTTTGCACCACCAAAATGCCTGCCGGGCTGTTGCCGCTTGCTGCGTTGGAAATTACCACGCCTACGATCTCCTTTGCACCGCTCATGTTATCGGTAGTAAGGGTTACGTCGGCACCTTTATACAGCGCCTTCACATCTACCACCGCTATAATGGGGCTAAGCGTGCCTTCGGCATAATCGTGTTTTTTACAGCCGGCTACGGCCATAATGCCAAGTGCTGCCAGGTATAAATATATCTTTTTCATCGTTTGTATCTTTCTGAAGGTTTGGTACAATTATGGTTTTTGCCACCACACATTGGTGGATATTTCATCTGCCCCCTGCGCTGCCACGGCTGTAGTATAATTGGTGGGGTTGGCGCTTTGCACGTACACCGGGTAGGTTAACCTTGCAGGCATTATGCCATTATTGCGCAAACCGTTGCCCTTTGGTAAAACAGGGTGCCCGGTGCGGCGGTACTCAAACCACTGCTCAAAATCTGTCCAGAACATGGAGTAGTATTTTTGCAGGTGGATCTGTTCCATCTTATCATCCAGGCTGCCCGCTGCATTCCAGGCTATATCGCCGGTGGCTAAATAGGTATCTATCGGGGTGGCAAATGTTGGGATCCAAAAGGTGATGCCGTTTTGTACGCCAGCTTTGTAATACGCCTCTGCCGAGCCCGATATCCAGCCCTTTGCGGCCGCCTCCGCCAAAATGAATTGCAGCTCGCTGTAGTTCATAATGTTGCCCATCAGCGGGTCGTTCATCAGGGTGGTGGTTGATGTGGTAGACAGGAAGTAAGATTTATGGTCCACCCCTTCGCCCGGTGCGTAGCCGCTTGGCGCACCCACGTAACCGCCCTGGTAAGTAGCTATCGACCAGCGATTAGCTGTAAGCCTTGGATCCGCCCAACGGTTAAGGTTGTTGATGAAGAACTCACCGATGCTGGGTTGGCGCCAGTCCTGCTCGCGCACGCCGCCAATAAAGGGGGATGTTAAGGCACCTACGCCGTTCCAGCGCAATACTGCGGCGTCTTCGTTACCGGCCATCAGCGGGTACAGCGTGGGGTTGGTATCTACTATCTCCTTAATTTTAGCAATCACATTTGCACTTGCTTCTGCCTTGCCCGATACACGGAGCAATAAGCGCAGGTACAGGGTGTTACCAAACTTGCGCCATTTGGAAGCGTTGCCGTTGTAAACCGGGTCGCTGCCGCCATTTACGTTGGCCGCGCCGTTCAGCAGGGTATCTGCTTGCTCCAGCTTTTTGAAAATATCCAGGTAAATATCTTTCTGCTTGTCAAACGCAGGGGTAAAGTTGCCATCCTTGCCTTTATTCGAATCAAAGTATGGCACATCGCCGTAGGTATCGGTCAATATGGAATAGACCCACGACTGGCAGATAAGCGAGATTCCCATATACGTTTTATTATAAGTAAGCGGCTGGCTGGCGACGTTGTAGATATCCTTAAAGTTAGTAAGCTGGGTGTACCAGCCGTTCCAGGTGTTATCTGCCCAGGTGCGCTTTACATCGTATCTAAAAACCTTGCCTTCCGAGTCGCCGGGATCTACCGTTACCTGCATCAGCTCGTTATTAAAGTTGCGGGCGCGCAGCATGTTAATGCTTACGGTATTCACAAGCGCCGGGGCAAGCAGTTGCTGCGGCAGGGCGTTGGGTGTGCCGTTGGGGTCGGTATTCAGGTCGATAAAGCCCTTTTTACACGATGCCATCGTGATGGCAAGCAGTATAATTAAGGGTATGAGTTGATATATATTCCTTTTCATAATTGATAATATTATAGGCCAATAATGATGTTAACGCCAAAGGTTCGGGTAGACGGGAACTGCGCTATCTCAAATCCCTGTACAATGTCGTTACCCGCAAGCGTTCCAAATTCCGGATCGAATACCGGCCAGTTGCTCCAGATAACCAGATCGCGGCCGTATACACCTACTGATGCGCGCTGCAAGCCCAACCGTTTCACAAAGCCCGGATTCAGGGTATAATCAAACCGTGCCTCGCGGAATTTGATAAAGTTGGTACTAAAGGTGTTTCCCTCGGCATTGTCAATACCATAGTGCGAGCGGTAGTATCCATCA
>NZ_CAMLOV010000102.1 GCF_946481715.1 uncultured Mucilaginibacter sp.
GCCTTTGGCCCCCATTACGGCAATTTCGGCGGTTGGCCAGGCAAAGTTCATATCGGCGCCAATGTGCTTGGAGTTCATTACATCATAAGCGCCTCCGTAAGCCTTGCGGGTAATCACGGTAATACGCGGCACGGTCGCCTCGCAGAACGCAAACAGCAATTTAGCACCGTTGGTGATAATAGCATTCCATTCCTGGTCGGTGCCCGGTAAAAAGCCCGGCACATCTTCAAACACCAGCAAGGGGATATTAAAGCTATCGCAAAAACGGACAAAGCGGGCTGCCTTTTGCGAGGAGTGGATATCAAGCACGCCAGCCAAAAAGGCTGGTTGGTTAGCCACAATACCAATGCTACGGCCCGCCAAACGGGCAAAACCCACCACAATATTTTCGGCAAAATCTTTATGAACTTCTAAAAATGAACCGGCATCCAATACTTCCTCTATCACTTCGCGAATATCATAGGGTTGAGAATTATTCTCGGGTAGCAGTGTTGTTAGTTTCGGGCGGCTTTCATCGCCTACTTCGTAAGGCAAAACAGGCGCACGGCCCTCGCAATTTTGTGGCATGTAACTCAGCAGTTTCTTTACATGCTGAATGGCATCAATCTCATTTGTGCAGGCAAAGTGGGTTACGCCGCTTTTGGTGGCATGGGTGTTGGCGCCGCCAAGTTCTTCGGAAGTAACTATCTCGTGCGTTACAGTTTTCACCACATTGGGGCCGGTTACAAACATATAGCTGGTATGCTCTACCATCAAAATAAAATCGGTAATAGCGGGCGAGTACACCGCGCCGCCCGCGCATGGGCCCATAATGGCCGATATTTGCGGCACTACGCCGCTGGCCATGGTGTTGCGGTAAAATATATCAGCATAGCCTCCTAAAGATACCACACCCTCCTGTATACGTGCTCCACCAGAGTCGTTCAACCCTACAACGGGCGCACCGTTCTTCATGGCCAGGTCCATTATTTTACATATCTTTTCGGCATGGGTTTCTGATAGCGACCCGCCAAAAACGGTAAAGTCCTGCGAGAAAACGTATACCAAACGGCCGTTAATTGTACCATAACCTGTTACCACGCCATCGCCGGGGTACTTTTCTTTTTCCATCCCAAAATCGGTCGAACGGTGCGAAACCAGCATCCCAATTTCCTGGAAACTACCATCGTCCAATAAAAAGTGAAGGCGCTCGCGTGCAGTGAGCTTGCCCTTTTTATGCTGGCTTTCTATACGGGCGTGGCCGCCCCCCTCAAGCGCTTTTTGGCGCTTTTTCGCTAATATTTCTAACTTTTTGTTCACTATCCTGGCTTATTAGGTACAGCGCTAAAAATAGTAATTAAATTGTAAGATTGTGATTACCCTGTTTTTGGTTTACAGATTTTACTATATTTGCAGCGCATGAAAGCAAGGAATTTAAAACTTTCGGTAGTGGTTTTGTTTATGAGCATCTTTGTTGCAAAGATGGCCATATCCATTGCGCCTGCTTTTTTATGCCTCGATAATAAAGCGGTAAACGCGGTTATTATGCAACTGGAGCACGAATCGAAAACTGAAAAGGAAGACCCTGAAAAGGATGCCTTTAAAGAGAAAAAGATCTTCGATGAGAATTACCTCCATTTTGTTGTTTTCAAAACTTTTATTGTTGAAACCAACATACTGCACAACCAGGAGCATTCGCTTTACCAGCAGCTTTACCATCCGGTAGTCCCTACCCCACCGCCCAACGCCTAACATTTATTCGCCGGTTCAGTTGCTGAGCCGGGTAAGCAGCCGTACATCATTATTTACGGTTGAAACAGTATGCTTTGCCCGCAATTGTTATGGGCATTTTGCATCCATCTGTTAGGTCCCCAAATTCATTCTAAAAAATCTTGTTATGCAAATTAATCAAGGAGGCATCGCCGGCGGCGATCTCAACCTGAAAAAGTATTTTCTGTCCAAAAATCTTAAAAAAGATCTTCCTTCAAGTGTAGTAGTGTTCCTGGTAGCGCTGCCATTATGTTTAGGCATAGCGCTGGCATCCGGCGCACCGCTTTTCGCGGGGATATTAACCGGTATCATTGGTGGTATTGTGGTTGGTATCTTCAGCGGTTCGCAACTTAGCGTTGCTGGGCCTGCCGCGGGTTTAACCGTTATTGTATTAAATGCTATTACCAAGTTGGGCTCGTTCGAAACATTCTTATTAGCGGTGATGATAGCCGGCGCACTTCAAATATTGCTGGGCATTATAAAGGCCGGTACTATTGCCAATTACTTCCCGTCGCCCGTTATAGAAGGTATGCTTGCCGCTATCGGTATCATCCTTATTATGAAACAATTTCCGCACGCCGTTGGCTATGATAAAGATTTTGAAGGTGATGAAGGCTTTAGTGAGGCAGGTGAAGGCAACAACACTTTTAGCGGCATTATGATGGCACTCGGCAAGATAAATTATGGTGCCGTAATTATTGCCGGAGTATCGTTATTACTGCTGATCTACTGGCCGAAAATTAAGAAAGTTGCCATGGTGCCTGCGCCATTATTAGTAGTATTGGCGGGGATTGGACTAAGCGCCCTATTTGCCGGGACGGGGTTTGCATTGCAGGAAAAACAGATGGTTAACTTACCGATGGTGAATAGCAGCGGAGAATTTTTCGCGCTGTTTAAAAGCCCGAATTTTGCGGCCATAACAAATAAAGAAGTTTGGATTACTGCCTTTACCATTGCCGTGGTAGCGAGTTTAGAAACGCTGCTGAGCCTGGAGGCTGTAGATAAAATAGATCCAATAAAGAGAGTATCACCGACGAACCGCGAGCTGGTTGCTCAGGGGGCTGGCAATTTAGTGAGCGGTTTGCTTGGTGGTTTACCTATGACAGCGGTTATCGTACGATCATCTGCAAATGTAAATGCAGGTGCGCGTACCAAAGTGAGTGCTGTTTTTCACGGGCTGCTGCTGCTTTTATCCCTGTTATTTATCCCTAAATTAATTAACCAGATCCCACTATCGTGTTTAGCTGCTATATTGTTAATGACGGGTTATAAATTGGCACGTATAGGGCTGTTTAAGCATATGTGGCACAAAGGGCTCGATCAGTTTATCCCGTTTGTGGTAACCATAATAGCGGTAGTATTTACCGATTTGCTGATAGGTGTAGGGATAGGCATGATGGTAGGTATATTTTATATACTGCGTACCAATTTGCGTAACCCATATTTTTACCAGATAACCACCAAAGGCGATAAGAAAACCATCACCCTAAGGCTTGCAGAAGAGGTATCCTTCCTGAATAAAGCGGCCATACAGGTAACGCTTACCAGTTTGCCAAAAGGCAGCGATGTGATCATTGATGGTTCCAACTCGCGCTTTATAGATCCGGATGTACTGGAAATCATCCAAAATTATAGGCACAATGCTTTTACAAAAGGCATTATAGTGCAACTGGTGGATATTAAGGATAAATACGATGTACCGCCGCTTAAAGAATTAGTTTATAAACTTTAAAAGAAATTTACCATGTCGACCATAGAGAACAAAAAAAACAACAACGGCCTAAACGGTCAGGATAGCAAACCGAAAATTGATGTGAGCCAGATCTCGCTTGCACAAAAGGACAGCTACAATAAGCTGATAGCCAATAACGCCGAATGGGTAGCCAAACGCACCAGCGAGGACCCTGAATACTTTACCAACCTGGCTAAAGGCCAAAGCCCTGAAGTATTGTGGATAGGCTGTTCAGACAGCCGTGTACCGGCTAACGAGGTTACTGGTACCAGGCCGGGCGAGGTATTTGTACATCGTAATATTGCAAACGTGTGTAATCATACGGATATGAACATGCTAAGTGTGCTGGATTATGCGGTTAACGTATTGAAAGTAAAGCACGTAATTGTTGCAGGTCACTATGGCTGCGGCGGTGTAGCTGCCGCGCTTACAAATAAGCAATTTGGCATTATTGATAACTGGCTGCGCCATATTAAAGATGTATACCGCCTGCACAGCCACGAGCTGGACCGTATAACAGACCATACGCAAAAGGTTAACCGCCTGGTAGAGCTTAACGTAAGCGAGCAGGTGTATAACCTGTGCAAAACATCTATAGTGCAGAATGCCTGGATGGAACGCCACGACCTTGAGGTGCACGGCTGGGTGATAGACCTGGGCAGCGGACTTGTGAAAGACCTTAAAGTTACCAGCAGCAGCCCACAGAACTTGGGTTATGTATACGAGCTGAATGGCGTGGAAGCCGTAGCTGCGCATTAACGATACTCATTTTGAGGTGAGTGGTTTCAATTAACCCCGGCTTGCAGGGAGGCAGCCGGGGTTTTTTATGGCCAAAATTTCGTTGGCCGCGAAATTAGCGAAACACATCTCGTAACGGGAACCGGGCAAGCTTTCAGCGTGTGCAAGTTTCATATACCACATTATTTGTATATGTTTATGGGGTACAATATTTATCTGTTTATAGCCCCCAAACATGCTCCGTCAATCAAAAGCCGAACGCACCCTGCGCGGGAACTTGCTGCTCGCCTCCTCCACGGCGGTGGTATCGGGCATTACTAATGTGGCGGGCGTTGTGGCGTTTTTGGCTTTTACCTCCAACATCACCGGGCATGTGGCTAATTTGGCAAGGCACATGGTAGAACAAAACTTTTGGGAAATACTCATTTTTGCCGTTTGGTTGGGCATGTTCTTTTTTGGGGCGTTTTTAGCAACGTATATCGTGAGGAGTTACGAAGGTAAAAGCCTTTACAAGGCACACTCCATCCCCATCATTATCGAAACCATTATCCTATTATTTGTAGCCGTATATGGGCACAATTTTTATAAAGAGACGCAAACCGAGCGCGAAATCGTTATCGCAGCCATCCTGTTTGCTATGGGCTTGCAGAACAGTTTGGTTTCTACCATATCGGGCGGATTGATTAAATCATCACACCTCACTGGCTTGTTTACAGATTTGGGCGGCGACATTGCCGACTGGATGCACGCCAGGAAAAACGTAACCGAAGCTACCCGCCACAAGGTTTATATCCGCACCACTGTGCTGGGTTTTTACTTTTTCGGCTGCCTGGCCGGCGGTTACCTGTTCGACTTGTTTGATTTTGCTATTTTTTATTTTTTACCTGCAATACTTTTAACAATTTTGTACTACGACCTTTCTCCCATTGCGCTGCATAAACTGATGCGGCTGTTCTCGCGGAGAAAAGCATCGGCATAAATAAAAACACAAAATCTATCTATACTATGTGCGCAAAACACCTGATACACGACACCAGCCATATCACTTACGAAAGCCTGCTGGAAGGCAACCGGAAGTTTGTTGAGGAAACCCTGCAAGAGGACCCCGACTATTTTACAACCCTTGCCAATGGTCAAAAACCACCCATTTTGTGGATAGGATGCGCCGATAGCCGGGTACCGGCCAACCAGATAACCAACACCAACCCGGGCGAGATATTTGTGCACCGCAACATTGCCAATATGGTAATACATACCGATATGAACATGCTGAGCGTGCTGGATTATGCCGTAAACGTGTTAAAGGTAAAGCATGTGATAGTAACCGGCCACTACGGCTGCGGTGGTGTACTGGCCAGCATGACCAACAAGCAATTTGGCCTTATAGACAACTGGCTGCGCCACATTAAGGATGTTTACCGGGTACATGCCCGTGAACTGGACGCCATTAGCGACGAAACCAAACGTGGCGACCGCCTGGTAGAGCTGAACGTAATTGAGAATGTAAATAACCTCTGCAAAACCTCGATAGTGCAAAACGCCTGGCAAACCGGACAGAAACTGAGCGTACATGGCTGGGTGTATAGCCTTGCAACAGGCATTATTACCGATATGAAAGTAAGTACCGATAACAACTCGAAGATGGATGAGGTATTTAGGTTTGAAAAATAGAGACGAGAGTTAAAAAGCGAGAGACAAGAATCAAGAGATAAGAATTTTATTTGTCGAATATATCCTTGCTCCAGCCTCTAAAATCATAATATTTGCCCTTGGGTTCCCCTGTCCAGCCGTTGATGCCTTTTTTGGGGAGGACAATGCCGTGGATATAGATAACCGGTATTAGCGCCAATCCCAATAATCCGAAAGCATAAATTCGCCCGGCATAATTGGAGATGCAAATGATGATGGCTAATGTGATAATATATTTTACCAGTTTCCGCCACTTAGGGCTGCGCTCTTCAAAATGCCCGAAGTAAATGTGCCCGAGCAGGAAAAAAATAGTTACAACGGCTACTTCCGTCCAAAGTGTTTCTGTATTCCACATAATAAAGGTTTGGCTTTTATGTGATAAAGATAAACCAGTTTAAAAACAAAAAGCCCAATTCTTTACCGGAATTGGGCTTCATATTCTTATCTTATTTCTTGTCTCCTGATTCTTATCTCTTGACTCTTACTACACTTCTTTCTGCTGGAAAGGGTAACGGTAATCCTTCGGCGAATCAAACGTTTCTTTGATCGTTCGTGGTGATACCCAGCGCAGCAGGTTGATCATCGAGCCGGCTTTATCGTTAGTTCCGCTTCCGCGGGCACCACCGAAGGGTTGCTGACCTACTACGGCGCCGGTTGGCTTATCGTTAATATAGAAGTTCCCGGCAGCGTTGCGGAGCTTGTAAGTAGCGTCGGCAATGGCGTAGCGGTCTTGTGATAATACGGCGCCTGTAAGGGCGTAAATGGATGTTTTATCGATAATGCTGAGCGTTTCCTCCCATTTGTCATTCTCGTAAACATAGATGGTTAATACCGGGCCAAATAGTTCTTCGCACATGGTTACGTAGTATGGGTCCTGCACTTGCAGTACAGTTGGCTGCACAAACCAGCCTTTGCTTTTATCGTAACTACCGCCTGCTACCACTTCAACACCTTCATCCTTCTTGGCAGCATCGATATATTTAGCCAGCTTATCAAAGCTTGCCTCGCTGATTACCGCGTTGATGAAATTCTCAAAATCTTCTGTAGGGCCTATTTTAAAGGTGGCCATTTCGCGCACCATGTGCTCTTTCACCGCAGGCCAAAGGCTTGCGGGGATATACGCACGCGATGCTGCAGAACATTTTTGCCCCTGGTATTCGAATGCGCCACGCAACAGGGCAACGGCAACCGCATCGGCATTAGCGCTGGGGTGAGCCAGCACAAAATCCTTACCGCCGGTTTCGCCCACTATGCGTGGGTAGGTTTTGTATTTGTGGATATTGGTGCCAATAGTTTGCCAAATATGCTGGAAAACCTTTGTAGAACCGGTGAAGTGGATGCCCGCAAAATCGGGGTGGTTAAATACCACTTCGCCCACTTCAGGGCCGTCGGCGTAGATGAGGTTGATCACGCCATCGGGCACACCTGCCTCTTTAAATATTTGCATTATGACGTTGGCGGCATAAACCTGCGTATCGGCAGGTTTCCACACCACTACGTTGCCCATCATGGCGGCGCTGGCAGGCAGGTTGCCCGCAATAGCCGTAAAGTTGAACGGGGTAAGCGCGAAAACAAAGCCCTCCAAAGGCCTTTGTTCTAAACGGTTCCAAACGCCTTTGCCTGATACGGGGGGCTGCTGGGCGTATATCTCCGTCATATACTGCACGTTAAAGCGCAGGAAATCTATCAGTTCGCAGGCAGAATCTATCTCGGCCTGGTAAGCATTCTTGCTTTGGCCAAGCATAGTGGCCGCATTCAATTTATAACGGTAAGGGCCTGCAATCAGCTCGGCTGCTTTTAAAAATATGGCTGCACGCTGCTCCCAGGGCAGGTTTTCCCAGGCGGCCTTAGCGGCAAGGGCGGCATCAATAGCGGCGGCAACATGTGTTTTATCACCGTAGTGGAACGTGCCCAACAGGTGCTGATGATCATGCGGCGGGCGAAGCTCCACCAGTTTGCCGGTGCGTACTTCATCTGCGCCAATGTACATAGGTATATCCAGTTGCTGTGCGCGGGCCTCTTCGAGGGCGGCTTTGAGCGCTGCGCGTTCCACACTGCGCGGGCCGTAGTTTAAAACGGGTTCGTTTACCGGCGCCGGAACGTTAAAAAATCCTTTAAGCATAGGTAATAATTTAAAGGTGCAAAGATAGGGGTAAATGTGCAGATGTGCGAATTCAGTTTGCAGTGGGGCTATTTGGGGTATCTCTTTTGAGGGTTGCAATTGTACGATCCGTACAGTTCGTACAGTTTCGTACAGATCGTACAATTTTTCTTGAAATCCGCACAACTTCGTACAGTTTCGCACAACTTCGTACAGTTTCGCACAGTTTCGTACAGCTAAAATGCGCTTTGCGAAAATCTGCGTTTTTCTGTGGTTTTTCGGTGCTTTTCTGTGGTTTTTAGGGCAACATCCGGCGCAATTTTAATTTTCTCAAAAAAACATTTTTTGACCATTGCCAGGCCGAAATTTGGCATTCGCAATTGCCTGCTACCGGATGCTTACCGCGATTAAAATCTGCCGGTTGTCACCGGTTGCTTTATCGAACCCGTCATCTTCACCCCCGCAATATTTGCCCGGGGGCATCACATATTATCCATCAACAAAACATTAAATTTGTGGCCGTCGGGGTCGGCGAAGGCGAAGCCATAGTAATTGGCCTCATCGCGTTTCACGGGTTTTAATATTTGGCCGCCGGCATTTTTTACCTTCTCTGCAAATTCGTTTACCTCCTCCTCTGTTTCTGCCGAAAGGGTAAAAATAATTTCGCTGTTATTGGTTGGCCCCGGTGGTAAAAATTCATCTATTGTTGTGCCCTGCTCAAAAAAATGGATCACAAAATCATTCTCGCCAAAAAGAAAACTGGCAAGCTGCGGGTAGTTGTTTTGCCCGTTTGGCGTAAAGCCCAATTGTGTGTAAAATTCATTGGTTGCCTTAACATCTTTTACGCTAAAATTAGCCCAAATTTTTTGTTTAACATTCATGGTTATGTTTTTTAGGTTAGCATTATTTATCAAAAGTAGGGTTTACCGGCCAAATATTTGAGGTGCAGGGCGACATTTGACGGGTTCTTTTGCGCCACCTGATCTGCGCCCGCCGAACTAAGCTGCTTTATATCGCCCTATATTTTCACAGCGCTTTCCTTGTGGGTTTAGTGGCCAATAAAATCACCCCGAATACAAAGCAAATAACAATAGCCACAATATGCGGCATGGCCTGCAGCAAGCCATCCTGATTTTTGTTGAGTACGATGAGCATATCGGTAAAGGGTACCATCGTCCCGGCTAATAAGGTTATGCCCAAAGCCCGCCTTTCGTTCAGCAAAACGAATGTGCAAATCAGCAGCCCGGAAAGTATGTCCCTAATGCCCTTTATGTAGTGGAATGAATAATCTCCCAGTTCATTAAAATGGATGCCAAACCCGGCTTCGGCTACTTCGGGAGATAATAGGAAACGTGCACCCAGGAATACTAATCCCAGCCCGGTTACGAATGCTATTGCATAAGAAATTTTTGTTGTCATGATTTGTTTGTTTTAAATTATGACACAAAATTACCCCGCCCCCGGCCGGCGTTCATGCACCTGGGTTAACAAATCAAAACTGCGTTGAAATTCTTTTACGGATGCGGCTCAGCGACTGCGGCTTCACCCCCACAAACGAGGCAATATGGTATTGCGAGATCCGTTGCTGCAGGTCCGCATGGTTTTTTAAAAACCTCTCGTACCTCATTTCGGGCGTCTCGGTATAAAAGGACGTAACATCCTGTAGTAATTGTATAAAAACAGCTTCAATGGCCATCCTGCCAAAACGTTCCCCTTCCCTAATGCCGGCATAAAGCAGCTGCAGGTTCTCGTACGATATAAGCAGCACCTCGCAATCTTCTAAAGCCTGGATAATTTTGGTGGATGGTTGTTGCGGAAGGAAACTTTCGTAATTACACACATAATTATTCTCCTGCGAAAAGGCGTATGTTTTTTCCTCCCCATCATGGTTAATGTAGTACCGCATTAAGCCCTTTACCACAAAGCCAACGTGTTTGCAAATTCGCCCTTCCTCTAAAAAGTAGTCGCCCTTTTTATAGGCCTTTTCTTTAAATAACGATGTTACCATGCCAGCCTCCGCCGGGCTTAGCGTTATCATGGCTTGTATGCTGTGGAGTAAGCTGTTTATCATGGTAGGTATCAATAAAATTCCTAAATTACCGCCGCTCAATCAAAAAAGGGCATCCGGATAGTTTGGCTGCAGGATATTTTATCGCGACCATCATCGTTAAACACCACATATTTGCCCTTAGTTAGTTTAAACACAAAGTTTTTTTGCTTGTTATGATAGCGTAAAGTTACTTTAACTATATCCGGATTGAAGCTAACCGGATTCTCTATTTTCGACTCCGAAGTAGCGATATAATACCTTCCATTTTTCTTTGTAATAGTGGCCCAAACGTTTGTTAGCCCATACGATGGATTACTTGTCAGGACGGCCTTTTTAAAGATCAGAGAATCGTTTATGGTCAAATCCACTTTATCGTTTTTAAAGTATTCATTAAATTGAATACTAAAACAAAGCACGCCGCTATCAGGCTGCAAGTTTTGAGCTTTACAATTTTGCGCTAAAAAAAACGATAAGATGAAACTGATAACCGCTATTGCTGCGTTTGCCTTACATCGTTTTGCCATATCCGGATTCTTAATAAGCCAAATTAACATTAATTATATAATCTTCCGCCGGGTGCTCCTATCCTATTCATTTATTCATGCCTCTCCAAATTTCCAAATTCATTTGCTGTTGTTGGTTGTATAGGTATATTTAACCTATAAAATTGTTTGATGAAATACCTTGCCTTACTACAGCTTTTAACCATCTGCGCTAAATTGCCCGCACAGGTTATCGATAAAAACAACATCTGGAAAAGCTGGGTGCTGGATAGGGTAACCGCCCTGGACGGGTCTGAACTACCTGACGATAATTTATTAAAATACAATTACGTCAAATACACCTTCAGCGCACCCGAAACCATATATTCATCGATGCAATATTTCACCAAAGGCGATGCATTTTTATTCGACGTGACGGGTAACGACCTTAACATAAAAACGCCCCAAGGCTGGACCAGCAACTCGTACCGTATAGACGAACTTTCTGCAGATAGGATGACGCTAACCCAAAAACCGGACAGGAAAAACGTTTCGCCCGAATCGTTAAGGTATTACTTTTTGCCCGAGGAGTCTGTTCAAAAAGCCATCAAATTAAAAAACGCGGACATTAACAGCATCATAAACGGCGATACCGTTTATAACAGCAGCCCAAAACTGTACCCAATTTTTGCCGACGATAATTTTCAGCAGTACATATACAGCAATGTTGGCCAAAGTATGAGTGGCAAAAACGGCCGGCTTGCCGCCACTTTTATTGTTTTTAAAAACGGCGCTGCCGATAGCCTGAAAATAACAGAAGGCATCAGCCCTAAATTTGATAAAGCATTTATTAAGGCCTTTATCAAAGCCAGCAAAAAGTGGTCGCCGGCAGTGTTAAACGGGAAAAACGTATCGGCAACAGCTCACGTACAATTGGGCTATTCAACCAGCGAAATTGCGCTCCCGCTAATGCGTATAGCTGACGATGCATTACATTACTTTAATAACGGAGATTTCGAAAATGCGGCGATACTTTACGGGAATATCTTAGATTATAATCCCAACGACGTTAACAGCTTATACATGCGGGGCATTTGCAAATTGGTGCTGGGTAAAAAACAAGCTGCCATAGCCGATTGGAAACGATTACAAAAAACAGGTTCTACCCAGGCGGATAGGATACTGGAAAAGTTTGACCAGTGAAGCTTTCCCCCGCTGCCTACAAATCTTTGATTGAAAAGCTATAGCTGTGGTACTTGGGGTACAGTTGTTCCGCTATTCGCTGAAAGCCGTTGGCTTTATGCGGGTTTAGGTGGACTGGGGTTATGTTGGATTGCTACTACCGGTGCCTGAACATGTAAATGGCTACTATACTAATGCGACACTCAGGGCACACTTACACCAACTAGGGGAAATATTAAAGCCACATCAATATGTCAATTATGGTTGAGTTAACCTAAGGTGTTGAAGAAGGGTATTCAGGCACTGCCCTACCTATTATTATGGTGAGGTACAGGAACGAAATTACAAATTGTACCATCATAATTGACGACGCATGTGGAGCCGCTGGTGTTATTAAATCGTAATTACCGGAGACAGAATTTGAAATACTAAACCATAAACTTTCTAAAAAATCAACTCCGTTATTCCATTTCAATTCAGTTGCATAATCGCGATAATAAAGACTAGCGAAAGTGAAGTGAGTGAAAAAGATTGCTTGCAACAAGTGTACAAATCTCCTTTTTCGCCTGTCTGCATCGTAAGTAGTGGTATCTTCTTTCCAAATAAAAGAATAAAAAAAACTGTGTAAGGTAGCAAAGATAAAATACCATTTAAAAAAAATAAATATCCAAGCAACTGGATTTATATAGGTTATTACAGCAAGAGCTAACCACTTCAAAACAACATAAACATCTATAAAATTTCTCTTATAATTAATTTCTACAATCGCATTGTTGCTACTTTTGCTCATAACGACTGCACAGTATCTAAATAGCGTAGCAATATTGCAATACTTCAGGATATTGATTAACAAATCGAAGGAATAATATATAATTCCTTTATGTAAATTCTGATTTGTGTTAGCCATCCACCTTATTATTTACTGGTTATTTATTCTAGTCCAAACATTATCTGTATCAAAATCAGGTGGTGTTGGTTTAAAATCGGTCAATTTATTTGCTATATCGTCCTTTTGCAAGTGATATTCCTTCAATTGAAAATCTCTTAATTCCTTTATTTTAATGGAGTCAACTAATATTGTAGAATTTTTTCCGCCTTTAATTTGCAAGATGTTCCTTGTAACTGACTGTGATGGCTGTATAATTCTAGAGTCGCCAAACTCAGACGAATTGACCTGAATAAAAAAACTATGAATATCTCTTACCCAAGATCCGCCTATATCTGAAAAATAACTAATATCCTTATTAAATTCAGATGCAATAATAAAATCAACTTTGGATTTAAATAAACCTCTATCGTCTATGTTTGCCAATTCAAAACAGTTGTACACCGAAAAATAAATTTTTCTCCAATGAAACAAATCATATCTTTTTAGACTTCGGAAGGGAGACTCAGACGGAATTAATAGTCGATAACCTTTGAGCACATGCTTTTCTTCGTGCGAGTAGTGGTTTTTGAGTCTAATTTTTATTAAGCATGTCCTGTAGTGCTTTTTTTGAATAGGCAAAATTGTCGCAACAAAATTAAAAGCAAAATTATTGCGATTAATCCAGTGTTCAAGCCCAGCTACGATAGCAATATTTCTCCGATGTGATTGATAAACTAATAAATTAATCCACCTATAGGGAACACATGTTTCAGGCAAAACAAAAAGATTACATTTCTCTTTTTCAACTTGATTAATTAAATTAAATAATTCCTGCCTCCGTTCTCGGCTTGTATTAGGTGAGTTAAGAATACTCTTTCTAACATTAGCTGAATCAACTTTTATATTTGCAATAGCAATCTTTTTATTTAATTCCGAATCGTCATAACTATCATGTGTTGTCACATAATAGGTTCTGTTTTTTAAATTATCCTCTCGGTTTTTTATTCCTGTTTCATGGACTACGGTTCCATCGGTAGCTAAAAAATAAGAATTCCTACTTTGATTTATCTTAGATTCATATTCTTCAATCGATTTTAGATATTTCCAATGGTTGTTAATTTGCCAGTATTTTGAAAAAGCGTTATTCAATATCTGATTAATATTTTGTGCTGATTTATAACTGTCGATTTGGCTAACTGTGTGATAAATTTCTAAAATATTAATTTCATGAAATCCAACGTATCTAGGTGCCAATAGCTTCAGGCGGTCATCTAAAGCGTAATTTCCTGGAAGCACGTTTACCAAATTAACCTTTACAAGATTATTATGGGTATCAGAAGCGTATTTTGTAAAATTAAGTGCGGAGATTGGCAAGAGAAAATGACGGTACATGTTTGATGACCTTACGTTTAACGCTATATCAAAAATTTTGTCATAAATTACCTCAAAGTCCTTTTGCCACTTTGAATTAAAAAAATTCGGATTTAAAGCTAAAGGTGTCGCAATCGCAATTTGTAAATAGCAATGCAAATCTTTTTTTATCAACTGGCTTATTTTCTTGGAACGTTTCGAATCTTCATAACTTGCAACATCGATTGCGTCAATCGACGTAGAGATTTGCTTATAAAATTTGAATAGTTCTTTAGGTTGATCATTAATGATAAAATATGTTGCAACCTTTTCCCATAAAGTATGAAAAGCTAGTCCAACATCCCCTTTAAAAAAAGTTAATATCTGTTTGTTAGTTTTTTTATCCGGTTTTTCGTCACTAAAACTAGATGCAAATATTTTGTTCGCCAGATATTTTGAAGCACCATATTTGTCTTCACTAAACTCTTTAATACTCCTCAGTTTATTTATTGAATCATTGTAGTGAAGTGAAAACGCTTCTTCATCAAATTCCGAATCGACTTCATCTTCATCTGGCAGAAATCGATACTCACTTCTGTTTTTTTCTAAGTTATTTTTAAATTTATTTATGATTGCTGAAGACTCTTTATGATCGAAAAATTGAAGAATTACTTTTTTACTTTGGATTATAAGGTCGGGTTTCGAAAGCAAATGAAATTTAAGTTCACCGGCGCGGAGCACGATTTGAGAAAATTCGATTTCATCCATCTCAGAAATATCTGGATTTTTGTAGTACGGTTTTTCTGTTGAACTATATTCAACTAATGTTGGATCAAGTTCAGGTAAATTATGATATTCCAAAATCTCTCGATTTACAAAATATTTTATTAAAAAGTCGTTTATCGGGTAAATTGCATCGTGTTCAATTTTTACATTACTAAAAACAAATAATAAATCATCAACATAACGCCCATAATACGCTGGATTTAATTTGTCTTTTATCTCTTCGTCGAAATCTCTCAGATAATAATTTCCTAAAATACCAGACGACAATAATCCAATAGGAAGTATCGACTCATCGTAAGAAAGTTTAGGTATAATCTTTACTTTCTTTAACTTATCCGTATAATTATTATGTATCGCAATTAAAAGATCAAATAACCGATCAACTTGACTATCTTCTTCTTCAAACAAAATTTGATTTAAAACATAACCGCGAATTTGTTCTAAGTCTACCTTAACAGAGTGAAAATAATCTTTTATATCTAGACTCAATAAAACAACATTTTTACCGTCATCCAGGAGCATTTGTGCTTTATGAATTGCTTCATCTCTCCATTTTTGATATTGAATAAAGTACGGCTTATATAATCTCAAACCGTTTACTACTGGTTTAAAACTCTCGTATTCATCGCCATCTTCCTTATAGAGTTCTAACTTGTAAGCATAATTTTCACCTACAATGTCTTTCGACAGAATATGCCCAACTTTTGTAAGCCAAAGAACGGTAACTAAATGGACCTCAACACTAGCGTCAATAAAGAAGTTAGCGCGAGAAAGTTTGGGGTTTTGGTCGTTGTTAAAGTTGGTGACTATAGTCGGCGATTTTTTTTTGAACGACTTTGGAGTCGTCCGCAAATCGATTGCATCATCTAGGTTTTCACCCCAGGCTTCTAATTCCACAAAACTTAAATAATCGGCAATTTCTTTCCCTACCTGGCGCGAGAATGACGGGTTGGGCAAGCGGGCGAATGCTTCTCGTGCCTAACCATGCAAAGTGCAGTTTACTTAAAAAACGTATATTTTATTTAAACCTGTATTCACAGCAGGGATTCCGATTATAATCTCCACTGCCGCAAGCCCGATTAGCGTTGTCGGCTGTGCATATCGGTCACCTTGCATACGGGCCACAAGCCGGGGACGCTTGCGGCAGCGGAGTGGGCTCTGCATAGTGGCTACCTTGCATACGGGCCACAAGCCGGGGACGCTTGTGGCAGTGGAAGTTTAGGGTTAGGATGGCCTGTGGCTCAAAGTGCTACGGTAAAAACACCAACCACGGGCTGAATAAAGCGACGAGCATCATTTAATAACTTTTTGATTTTCAAAAAATTAAAGGTAAGTTTTATTTCCTTGCCCTGCCTTGCACAATATTACATCTTAACCCGTTATTAATTTCTTATTGCATGCTTTTAGCAGAACCCCACCATATTATTGCCATAGGCGCATCCGCGGGTGGTATGGATGAAATTAATTCCTTTTTTGATCATACGCCCCTTGATGGGGTTTCTTATGTTATCATTCAGCATTTATCGTCAGATTTTAAAAGCCGTATGGTGGAGTTGTTGGCCCGGCATAGCAAGCTTGTTGTAAAAGAGGCCGAAAATGAGATGCATGTTGTGTGCAACGAAGTTTACCTTATCCCGCACAATAAATTCATGACCATTAACGATGGCACCTTATATTTAACCGATAAGGAGAATATCAAAGGCCCGCATTTAACCATCAATAACTTTTTTTTGTCGCTTGCTGCCGATTGCGGTAAAAAAGCTATCGGTATTATTCTTTCGGGCCTGGGCAGTGATGGTACCGAAGGTATTAAAGCGATAAAAAAAGCGGGCGGTATGATCATTGCGCGCAACCCCGCAACCTCCGATTTTGGCAGCATGCCATCAAGCGCCATTGCTACCGGTTTGGTAGATTTTGTTTTAGAACCGGCACTAATGCCCGGCGCGATAGAGGATTATGTTAAAAACGCAGGCGAACTTTTGATAGACGATAAAGATGATGAAACTAACTTAAAAGCCATTATCGACCTGATCAAGGAAACCTCACCGCTCGATTTTTCTGATTACAAACAAACCACCATACTCCGCAGAACCAAGCGGAGGGCATCTTACGGCAATTTTACTTCACTGGCCAATTATCTCAATTATCTTAAGGTAACCCCCGGCGAGGTTGAGGCGCTTGCTAAAGAATTCCTCATCAGTGTAACGTCGTTTTTCAGGGATAAAGAGGCATTTGAATTTATACAAACAGAAGTATTGCCCGGCATATTACAAAAGCTTACCCCCGGCGAAGAATTAAAGTTATGGGTTGCAGGCTGTGCTACCGGCGAAGAGGTTTACTCACTGGCCATACTAATAGCCGAACTGCTGAAAGATGATGATGAAGGCCATGTAGTGAAAATATTTGCTACTGATATTGATAGCGCCCGCATTATCGCATGCAGGCAAAGGGCTATACAATTCAAATATTGCAAAAGATGTTTCGCCCGAACGCCTGGGGAAATACTTTAATAAAGAGGGAGACGGATATAGGGTGAATCCGGTTATCCGCAAGATGGTGATATTTGCCCAACACGACCTGGTTAAAAATCCACCCTATTGCAATATGCATTTTATCAGTTGCCGCAACCTGCTCATTTATATGACAACCGTGCTGCAAAAGAAGATATTCACCATGCTGCTTTTCGGGCTAAAAATGGATGGCTATTTGTTTTTAGGCTCCAGCGAAAACCCGATGCCTATTCTCAAGAACCTGGAAGTGGTTCATAAAAAATGGAAGATCTATAAAAATCTCGAAAAAAAGAGAGGGATCAGCTTCGATGTTTTTTCCTTGCCCGATCTTTTGGATATAAAAAGGGTGCCCTCCCGTTCTGCAATAAATGAGGCCCCTAAAAATGCAAATCCCGCTCTTTCCGAAGCGATGCATACCGCTTTGGCGGCCGGGCTTGGTTATCTGGTGGTTTGTGTGAACGAGAATAACCAGGTGGTAAACTCCTACGGCGACACTGCAACTTATTTACTCCAAAAGCATTTTACCACCAACCTTACCGAACTTTTACCCAAGCCCCTTGCTATTGTATTTAATACGCTAAGCAGCAGTGTATTAAAAGATGGCAAAAGCAGTGCCGTGCAGGGCGTTAAAATTAAACAGGGAAAAAAGGTGTTTAAAGTTAACCTTTCTGTTAGTGCCTTAGAAGTTAAAGGCGAACAAAAACTATTGATGGTAACTTTCACCAAAGATAAAACTACCCCCGCCAAGGCAGATGGCGTGTATAACGAAACCATTTACCTGGACCAGTACACCCAAAACCTCGAAATTGAGTTAAAAGAGCTGAAGGACAAGCTGCATTTATCCTACGAAAGGCTTGATGCCTCTAACGAAAACATGCAATCGTTTAACGAGGAGCTGATCTCGGCCAACGAAGAGATGCAGAGCACTAACGAAGAGATGCAATCTGTAAATGAGGAATTGCATACCATTAATGCCGACTACCAGTTAAAAAACAAAGAACTGGTTGAAATTAACGAAGACCTGAATAATTATTTCAGGAGCAATGTGAACGGGCAGTTATTTATTAATAACGACCTGCAGCTGATGCGGTTTTCGCCGGGTACAACAAAACAGATAAATCTGTTGGACACGGATATTGGCAGGCCGCTGAGCAATATATCTACTAATATCAAATTTGAAACGATTATAGATGATATCAGGCAGGTGCTGCATGACGGATCTGTTATCACTAAAGAAATTGAAACTAACAACGGCAAATGGTACCAGATCATGACGATGCCCTATTTGCTGGCCGATAATACCAACAGCGGTGCTATCATCACCTTTAATGATATTTCTGAGTTAAAACGCAATGAACTTGAGATTGATAAAAAGAACAAAACCCTGCTCCGCATTAATACCGACCTGGACCATTTTATCCACGCAGCCTCGCACGATCTGCTGGCCCCGCTCAGCAATATCGAAACCAGCATCAACATCATGAATAAGCTGACCTTAACCGATACTAAGTTGATGGATTTTTTGAATATCATTAACGGCTCGGTGAAAAAGTTCCGCGAACTGATAACCGATATAGCTACGATAGCCAAAGTGGAGAACGATATGATAGCGATGGAAATGGTTGACCTGGATGAAATTATAGATAATATAGAATGGAGCCTCGAAAATAAGATAACCGCATCGGGCGCTGTAATTACCCGCAACCTGGCAGTTAAGCAGATCCTTTTCTCTAAAAAGAACCTCAGGAGCATTGTTTATAACCTCATTTCAAACGCTATCAAGTTCAGGAGGGAAGAAAGCCCGGTGATAACCATCATTACCCGGCAAGAGGGTGACGGCGTGGTTTTATCGGTAAAGGATAACGGGAAAGGCATCCCTAAAGGCGGCATCGATAAAATTTTTGATATGTACGGCAGGCTAAACCAGGATGTAGAGGGGCATGGTATAGGGCTGTACCTCGCCAAAAAAATAGTGAATGCTGCCGGGGGTAAAATTGTTGTAGAAAGCGAGCCGGGAAAAGGTTCTGATTTTATGATCTACCTGAAAATAGAAACCGAGACCCTGGCCATAACTCCCTTTTTAAACTAATTGAATAAATATCTGGTAAATAAACAATTAAACAGCAAAAACCATAATGCTGGCACTATAATTGGCTATCTGCTCATGATACTATTCTACCTAATTTATGAGCAAAAAAATATTGGTTTTAGATGATGACGATGATATTTTAGAAGTTGTTTCTTATCTGTTAACCGAAAGTGGCTATGAGGTGAAAACCTTAAACTGCGGCGACGCCATATTCAACCACATTAAAGATTTTACCCCCGACCTTATTTTAATGGATGTAATGCTTGCCGATATGGACGGACGCACCATTTGTAAAGAAATAAAGGAAAATCATCTTACCAAATTGTTGCCCGTTATCCTTATCTCAGGCACGCACAATCTTGCTGCGGTGCTTAATTTGCCCGGCGCCCCAAATGATTTTATTGCAAAGCCATTTGATGTCGATCAGCTTCTTGATGCCATAAAAAGGCAGTTAGAAGCATAGTAAGCCCTATCGCTCAGCTGGCCAAGCCCAAATAAGTACTCCCCCAGGCCGAACGTTCAAATCAGCCCCTAATAATGCCAGCATCCAGCTTGCGAAGGCCAT
>NZ_CAMLOV010000103.1 GCF_946481715.1 uncultured Mucilaginibacter sp.
AAGCAGGTTGAGAAAGAAAAAAATATCGAACACCCAATACTGAATTTCGAATAACGAAGGGAAAAAACTTCATTATTCGATATTATTCTTAAAATTTAAGGTAACCGCCAGCCTCGGAAACGTTTAGTTGGTTAATTTCGGTTAAAACGGGTATCCTGCCTAAAAGCGGTACGCCTGTATAGGTGAGGATATACTCTTCAGACGAAGCATCGGCATTACCATTGAAAATGATGCCTTTTATAGCAATGCCCCGCTGTTTCAGCATTTCTACCGATAACAGGGTGTGATTAATGCTGCCCAAATAGTTTTGCGATACCAGCACCACTTCCGCATCAAGCTGTTTAATTAGGTCTATCATTAAAAAGTGATCGTTCAGCGGCACCATTAATCCGCCTGCGCCTTCAATTACCAGGGTGTTATCAGTTTTTGGGGCGATAATAGTTTTCTCATCAATGCTTATGTTATCCAGCTTTGCCGATTTGTGGGGCGAGTAAGGTTGCGTAAGCCGGTAAGCCTCGGGATGGAAAATGCTTTGGCTGTTTGATACGAGGCTGTGCACCGTCATGGTATCAGAGTTATGCAAGTCACCGGATTGGATAGGCTTCCAGTAATCGGCTTTTAGTTTTTCTACAAGTATAGCAGCCACCAGCGTTTTGCCAATGCCTGTGCCAATACCGGTAATAAAAAGGGGTTTATTTGGCATGGAGGATGTTGTTTATAGCTGAAATAAGTGATGAGATCTGCTCCAAAGTATTAAACGAATGGATGCAGATCCTGATCCGTTCGGTTCCTGCGGGCACGGTTGGGCTATATATGGGGCGCACGTCAAAGCCGGCGGCCTGCAATCTCTCTGCCGCCTGCCTTGCTTTTTCGTTGCTATTCAGCACGATGCACTGGACAGCACTATCGCTCGGCAACAGTGTGTATTCGCTGTTTATATCCAGCTTTTGCTTAAAAAAGGCTATGTGGCCGCGAAGGGTATTTATATCGCTTTCTGCATCGGGCAATAGCGCATAAGCCATTTTTACGGCCGCCAGCTGATGAAAGGGGGCGGCCGTTGTATATATAAACGAGCGCGCAAAGTTGATCAGGTAATCCCGAAGTAAATTGCTTCCCAAAACGATGGCCCCGTGGCAGCCCAAAGCCTTTCCGAACGTTACAATACGGGCGAACACCCTGTCCTGTAAGCTCAGGTGAACCATAAGCCCTGCAGGATAAAGCCCCACAGCATGCGCTTCATCTACAATTAAGTATGCACCGTATTGGCCGGCTAAAGCTAATATATCCGCAATAGGAGGGGTATCGCCATCCATGGAGTACACGCTTTCTATCACCACATAGCAAACGCCTTTAGCCTGCTTTAACTTACCCTCCAGGCTTTGCAAACTGTTATGGCGAAAGGTATACCGGTTGGCGTGGCTTAAGCGCGCACCGTCGATGATAGAGGCATGCACCAGTTCATCACAAATGATGGTATCGCCTTTTTGCGGAAGCGAGGAGAACAGTCCCGCATTAGCATCGTAACCCGAATTGAATATCAAGCCCGCTTCCGCCTGGTGGAATTTGGCTATATTCTGCTCCAGTTCTTCGGCATATTTTAAATTACCGGCTAACAGCCTCGAACCTGTAGAGCCGGTAAAACTGGTAGGGTAACGGGCAAGCTCCTGTTCGATACTTTCTTTAAGGTATCCTGAGCGTGCAAAACCCAGGTAATCGTTACTGCAAAAATCTATGAGGCTGTTCTCAGGCTTCAGGGTACGCAAAATACCCGCAGCTTTCCTGTCGCCCAGTTTGTCCCTCATCAATGTTTCTGCCGATGTTGATTGCATTTTAAATTTTGGCTAAAATAAAAAAAGCGGCCCATCGCCGCTTCTTTTATTTTCCTGAAAAAATTATTTCTGTGGTGGGGCACCGCCACCGCCATTTTGCATGCGGGCACGCCTTTCGTCCATTTCTTTCTGCCATGCTGCAGCTTGTTCGGCTGTTAACAAAGCTTTTACTTTATCGTTAGTGGCCTGCATTAACGGGCGGAAGGCAGACCTATCGGCACCTGCCGTACGCAAGCTATCTATTTGCTTGGTTTGCGCCTCGTAAAGGGCTGTAATTTTTGTTGCCTGGTCGTCGGTTAGTTTTAACGATTCTTTCATCGCTTTAACCCTGTCGGCAGCCGTCATTCTCATACCACCACCCTGCGCGCGGCTTACTGATGCAATCCCAATAAGGAAGCAGCAGATCAACATAATTTTTTTCATTTTTAAATTTTTAGTTTTTAATTGATGTTTTGATAAAGATAGTAACCAATAGTTTAAGAACGATTGTGTAACTTAATTGTTGCCTTGGGTGGAAGTTGGAAGGTTGGAAGGTTGAAACGTTCACAAAAAGTGTAAAAGATTGGGCCGGTAATAAAAAAGGTTGGAACATTATGATGTTCCAACCTTTCCACTTTAAGACTTTCGGCTAATTAATTAATTTCCTTTTAACCCTGCTATCGAGCGCTGCATCTGGGCCATCATGCTGGTGAGGCTTTCCATGGTAGGCTCGGGTGTTGGCATAGGCATATGGGTAGATATATAGGCTTTAGCTTTCCAAATCTCTAAAACATCTTCGCCGTTTATATCGTATGGCTCGTAAACGGGGTTATCTGATACCAGCTTCAGTTTTTTGTTCTCTTTAAATTTATTACCGGCACGTTTATAAACAACGCCATCACTTTTCGAAACAATAACATAGGTTTCGCCTGCCTTTACATCGGCCCAGTTCTCCTGGTATTCGCCTATGATAATAGTACCCGACTGCAGCGGCAGCATCGAATCTCCTTTTATCTCGAACCCGCGGAAGGTACCCTGCTTAAACATAGGCAGGTACAGTTTTGGCAAGGCGGCCACATATTCGGTATCGGCGTAGCCATTTAAATAACCCGCGCTTGCCTTCATGGGCACTAATTCTATATTTTCGTTATCATCCTTATCTACCGAAATACTAAGCACCCGCAGGTTGGCCGGGTTGCCTTTTGGCTTCGGCGCCCACTTCTCATCAATGGTTTCATTGATGAAATCATCAATAGACACATCAAAGAACAATGCTAAATTTTTTAGTAGCTCGTATTTGGGTTCTGCACGCTCTTCTTCATATGCACCTACTAATGAGCGTTTTATGCCTACCTGGTCTGCAAATTGTTGTTGGGTTAAACCTTTCTTTTTGCGGAGAAACTTAATATTTTGTGAAATATTTGCCATAAAATTTGGAATTGCTAAATTTATTAGTAATTTTATGCTCATAAAGTTAGTAATTATTTTTTAACCGGCAAATTTTTTTATCAAATGAAGAGGTTCGTTTATATCATCACCGACAGGAACAGGAAAAATTTACATGTAGGCATGTGCTCAGACCTGTTAAAAACGCTAAAATTTTATGGCGAAATGCCTACGCTTTTTTTTGATAGCGCACAGCAGTTAAACCGTTTGGTTTATTTTGAAGAGATAAATACCGAGGAGCAGGCCATGGAGCGTTTTAAACAGGTAAGCACCTTTACCCGCCCGCAAAAAGAAAAAATGATACGCCCTGTTAACCCGGATTGGATTGACCTTACTATAGGCTTAAATTACGAAAGCGGCCAAAAAGTAAGGCCATCCGTTTTCAGCGGACGGCCTTCAATACAGCCTGCGCGCAGGGCGGTTACTTTTTAATAAATTTTAATGCGCCCGAGTTCATGCAGAAACGTTTGCCGCCGCGGTCGGCAGGGCCGTCGTCAAACACATGGCCCAGGTGCAGCCCGGTACTTTTTTCGATAACCTCGTCGCGGCTCATACCGTAGCTGTTATCGGTTACAATTTCTATTTTGCCGGCATCCACTGCTTTTACAAAGCTTGGCCAGCCGGTGCCGCTTTCATACTTATCTGCCGAGCTGAATAGTACATCGCCTGTAGCAGCGCTTACGTAAACCCCTTTTTCGTGGTTAGCGTAATATTCGTTCTTAAAAGGCGGCTCGGTGCCGCTCTCCACCATAATATGGTATTGGTTTGGCGTTAACACTTTTTTCCACTCGGTTGCCGGTTTGCTTTTAGGGCGGTTTGCCTGTTGTTTTTTTGTTTGCCCGTTAATATTCTGGCAGCCAATAGCGCCGAATATGCTGATGATCAGTATGGCTAAAATCGTTTTTTTCATTTTCTTTCTTCTTCCTTTTGTATCGGTTGTTAGCTATTTTGTAATTCGCTTTCCTACCCTAAATTTACGAAATATAGCGCTAAAGCGATTGTCATCTATTGGTCGTATTAACGAGCCATTCCTTTCAATAGTTTTTGCTTTATTAAGCAGAAAAGGTTGCAATGATATGCTGGTTACTTCCACTTGCTTATCCGTTGGTTTTTTGGAATGAATTCGGAAGCAAGCGAAGCAAGCCTTGATTTCACCAGCATCTTTCGGCCTTCAACTGTTCGCGTATAAATCAATTCGCAGGTGCCAACGTGTTTTTCCCACTGCCGCGCAAAATAGGTAGCGAAATCTTTGTTACGCGCAATGTATTCGGGCACCGCATGGAAATCTTTTTGTTTTATAAAACGCGCCAATAAACTTTTTCTTACTATTACGTATTTGGGGTTATCTATGGGGGCAATTATCTCCTGCAGCATATTTATAAATGCCGAACTTTCGTAGGTAGAACCGCCTCTTAAATGGCAATCAATAGTACCAAATTTATCAAGCGCCGCAACGACATTAAGGCGGGCTGTCTCCGTTTTTACCATACCCAATTTAGCCATTGTGCTTAAAAGGGCCTCGCCAATTTGTTGGAGGTCTTTGGCAATGTCGCGGTACCTTATATATAGATTAAAGGCTTTATAAGCCAGCCTCCCAAATAGTAAAAATCCTATTGATACAATAACACCTAAAACGATGTACAAATCTGTCAAACTTTTAACGTTTTTTAATCCCCGTGGTAGCGCCTCTACCATTACTAGTAAATAATCCATTAAACCGAAGGCAAGCGCGGCAGTTAAATGAGCAATAGTTTTGTTGAGGTATAGTTGGGTAACTACTTTATGGCCCCGTGTATCGGGGAAAGGTACGCTGATTTCATCCACCAGGTACGAACCGCAATCAAGTGCATTTTGCCATTTGTTCTTTAAACCTTCCCTATCGGCGGCGGCAAGCATGGTTTTTTGGTTTGTCTCATCCATTGTAACAGGTGAAGCAATGTTTAACAAGTGAAGCCTATCAATGCCATTTTCGATAGTTGAATTATCAGAAACGCCCACAAAACATTTAAACCGTTTTTGCAACATTTCAAAATCGGCCCCACCAGTAAATGAGCTTGTATCTAAACAGCACAAATGCCAAATGTTCCCGGTTTTTCCGATAAAATCATTTTGCGTTCTTATCGCCCTTCCGCGCATTTGGTTAGATAAAACAAAAGACCCTACAACACTGGCAAGGATAAGGCTGTTTATCGAGGGGGCGTCCCATCCTTCACCAAGCAATGATTTTGTTCCTACCAGCGCATTAATTTCGCCCTCCTCAAATAATTGCGTTACAATATTTACAACATCATTTTTTAACTGGGCACATTCCTCTATTAGCACAAAGTCCTCGTCTACGGGTAACGAATTACAAACCACGTTCCTGATACCTAACACGTTCAATTTCGTCAAAAAAACCGGATGGGCACTTTTGGGTATAATAACCACCGAGCCGGTTAGTACGCCTATTTTAAGGTTTTCATTTTTGTTGCGCCTAAGTTTTTCAAAAATGGGGACGATGCCAATTTTGTTTAACTCTGGTAAGATGCCCGAATTTTTGCCATAAAATTCAGTTCGTATAAAATCGGTTAAAACAACAAGCCGTAGCGAAGCTCCTAATTGGCTATGCTCAAAATCTACTATACGTGCTATGCTATTTAATTTGCTTATGCTTGAGGTTAAAGAGCCGATAACACTTTTATTTCCCTCAAAATTTATCCGGCGGTTTTCTATGGCACCACACCTGCGGAGGTCCGATTCAAGTTGTACCCGGTGATCGTTAAATAATTTGAACCCCTCCTTGTCTTTATACAAATAAAAGTCCAGCAGCGTTTCGGCCCAGCTATAGTCAAATGCGGGTGTCCTCGGATTTTTATCGCCAATAACTTCAAGGTAGCTTTCGGGAATGGCTTTGCCGCAAGCGTTTAAGAATATTAAACAAGCAGAGTAACACGATAAGTTGCTGTATATCCAGTCCAGGTTGTCCAGAGGGGATATCCATGCCGGGTGAGATTCTATCGCTTCGATAAGTGTTTTATCGTTTTTGAGGGCACTGAAAGCATTTTCGATGTTTTTACGAAAAGTAGCAATATTACTTAATTCGCTATCAGTGGGTTTAGATAGGTAAACATAATCCTGATGGGGGCACAAGTCGCCTTCTATTACCAGTTCAGGTACCGATATCTCAACATTTATTGGCCCGTTAAGTTCCATATACCGCTGCCATTCGTTAGGCGTAACATCATAAGGCGGGGTCGCCGTTAACCCGATAATGACTGGGGTAAGGCGCTCTTTTATTTTTATTAACGTTTGCCACCATTCGTTTTTTAAATGGTGGGCTTCATCGGCCACTATTGTGCCTACCCCGTGGTTTTTTAACAGGAGAATAATATTCTCCAGATTTTGATTTTGCGCCGCCCGGGGCGGTTCGTCAATATTTAATTCCTCGTTTTCATCGTCAACATCCTTGGCTTTTATATTGTTACACGCCGCATGTAAACCCTGGTAAGTGGCTATGGTTAAAAAGGCAGGCTTTCGTATATCGCGCGAGATCCAATCCGGAGGTGTATCGGTTTGGAGGAACGAGCTGCACATTTTTTGGATCCACTGATTGCGGATTGCAATAGTAGGGGCAAGTATCAGTGTTGGCCGGTTAACCTTTATTGCTGCCTGAAGGCCGAGTATCGTTTTGCCCGAGCCGGGCGGGGCAATGACGTGTAAGTGCCCATCTATAAGATAGTCATCCAGGTTGTCCAACACCCGTTGCTGATATTTACGCCAGGAATGTTTAAACTTAATGTTACTCGGAAATGTCTCCAAAAGGATTGTTGCTTTAACGGCTGAAAAAAAGGCCAAAGCAGTTAACGCTCCGGCCTTCTTTATGCAATTTTAAAATGTTGATGCTATCTCAAATCTCACGTCTCAAATCTCATTACCTTACCACCCCGGTGTAAAGTTAAACCCAAATACAGGTTTCTTCACATCCTTGCGGTTGAACGGGAAGGCGTAATATGGTTCCAATACAAAGGCGCCAAATACATTTACCCTTAATGATATGCCTGCGCTAAATGCCGGTACACGGCTTAATTGCAAATAGGTAACGGTTTGATGTGTGTTAGGGTCGATCGCGGTGACAGTACCAACAACATCCGGCTCTGTTTTAAACAGGGTGATCTTATCGCCCTTATCCCATGCTAAACCTGCATCAAAGAACAAGTTAAGATCAGAGAACAGAAACTTAGATGGAAGCACAGAAAGCTTCTCGGGCCCGGTAAAGGGCAGGCGTATCTCAAAGTTAGCTACCGCTATGCGGCTACCATTTAGCTGGTTGCTGTTCCATAGGCTGGTGTTAGCTGTGGTGGTGGTATTATCGCTATAAAGGTCGTACCCGCGCACCAGCCATGGGTAACTAACCGATAGCGGATAAAACGAATTGGCATCATCGCCGAAACGGCCTGTGCCGTAAAACCTTGCCGCTAATGTTATGGGCTGTAACCTTACATATTTGCGCAGGTCGATATTAGGGGCGTAGTATTTGTACGTTCCAAAATTGTAATCCATCCCTATCTTAAAACGGTAACCACCAAGCGGCGCCGCAATACCAAAGTACGAGTCGTCTCCGGTGAGCGAAGTTCCTATGGTATAGGTACTAAAAGCGCGGTAATCGTAACCTGTTTCTGCAAGGTATTGTTCGCGGCTTATTTTGTGTTTTTTAAAGTCGATAGCATTGTATACGTTACCAAGTGTATCGTAAGGGTAGTAGGTGCTGTACCGGTCTATCCGGAAGCTGTTACGCCCCGCGCTGGCACCAACTTCGTACCGCAACTGTTTAGATATTGGGTATTGCACAAAGGCTTGTATCGCATCCTGGAAAATGCGGATAATATCGGTATGCTGATCAAATACATTTACTTGCTGCCCCTGGTAATCTATGGTAGTGGCGTTTATCCCGTAGTTGCCAAACTGGTAGGGGATGTGTGATAAGCCGAAGCCCCAGTTCCAGCGGCTTTCCTGGTTTATATAAATAGCTTGTGCGCCAAAATCATACACCTCGCCATTAACAGAAGCGCTTGCGTAAATTTGGTTACGCCCTAATATATCGCTGAAAACACCGACGATACCGCTGGATAAGCCGGTGCCATAAGTGCCAATCTGTGCACCCACGCCATTACTTGCCAAGGCATCCAATTTGAATTTTGGCTTATAAGCCGCGCTGTGGATAGAATCGCCCGATAATTTAGGGTAAGCGAGGAAGTTGTTTAAGTTGGAGTTGATGAGGTCGACACCCACGGCACGGGTTGGAGGCAACATCGCCACATCAAAATTGGTGGTGCCACCATCTACCAATAATGGTTTAAAATCTGATGCTTTTGCATTGTACACGGTGTACTTTTGCGAGCGGTAGTATGAGTAAACGATATCATCATTTGCCGATATGCTTAGCGCAGGCGAATACTCAGTGATACCACAAATGCCGGTGAAGAGGTCGGTCATTTGCTCTACGCGCGCGGTTGCCAGCGTATAGCGGTACAAATTTCGGAAACCATCGCGGTTGCTGAGGAAATAAACCTGCGTTCCATCTGCCGAATACAACGGATTAAGGTTGTTGGCGTGGTTAAATATCTTTATATCGGTGATTTTTCCTGTTGCAATATCCAGTTCGGCCAGGTTAAAAGTGATCTCTTGCGATAATACCTGGTCGTAGGTGCTGCGGTCGCTGGAGTATATGATCTTTTTACCGTCGCGCGAAAAGTTTGGCTGGTAATCAGAATATTTATCGTTGGTGAGTTGCTTTACCATTTTTGTATCAAAGTTATACATGTACAAATCGCCCTGCCCTTCGGATAAGGCCTGGAATGCCACATTTTTCCCATCGGGCGACCACGTAAGGTTACTAAACTGCTCTGCTTTGCCCATAGAAACATCGTTGAGTACTTTGCCGTTGGGCACATCAACCACCAGCATACGGTTACGCCCTTTGCTAAATACGCTGAAAGCAAACTTCTTACTATCGGGCGACCATGCCCCCGCCGATTCGATGAAGTTAAATTCATCAACATGCGAATTTGCTGTTTTGCTGGTTAGCCGTTTTATTACCCGCCCCGTTCGCGCGTCGGCGAGGTAGAGATCGATACTAAAGAGGTTTTTGGAGGATAGGAAGGCAACGTACCTGCCGTCGGGGCTAACCGATGGGGCCACCGTCATATCGCCCCCGTTTTTATCGTCGATAATTTTTATGCCGACAGGTTTTTGTACCGTATCTTTTAAAAATGGCTTATAAGTACTTTCTATCGAGTTTTTCCAAAGGCGCGAGAGGGTTTTGTCATCGTAACCAAAGGTGCGCCGTATACCGTATTGTAAACCAAAGCGGGCCGTGTTTTTAAAGAAGGGAACGATGATGGTATCGCCGTAAGTTGAGCCGAGGAACGACCAAAAGGCCTCTCCGTAGCGGTAGGGGAAGTATTTATTGCCGGTGGTAAGCTCCTCTACCGTTGGGATATCGTGGTTAAGGTATGCATCGCGCATCCACATGGCTGTGTAAGCATCTTTTTTCCCTAACGACAGGTATTCGGCCATACCCTCTACCATCCACAGCGGGATATTCCCGATGTTCTCGAAGTTAGACGAATCGCGGCCAAGCAGCATGTGGTACTGAAAAGCGTGCACCAGTTCGTGCCCCAATACGTGGCGGGTAGTTTGGTTTGTTTCCATCACAGGCATTACCACGCGGTTTTTCAACCCCTCGGTAATACCGCCTGTACCTACGCTTATTTCGCCATCAATGGCGGTAGTTTGCTGAAATTCGGGGTGGTTGGCGTACAAAATAATAGGGTTTGGCTTGCTAAAGGTATCGCGAAACACCTGTTGGTGCAGGGTGTACCATAGTTCGGCCTCCTGCGCAAAGCGCTTCATCATACTATCGTTTTTAATGTAATAGTATATCTCGAAGTGCGGCGTTTTATAAACCTTAAAATCCAGTTTTTTATACCGAACCTTGTTTTGGCCAAAATATTGCGCTGCAGCCTGCTGGCTGAACGATAAGGCCAACAACAGGCAAAATAACACCGTTGGGAATTTTATGTAAAAAGAGTAACGTTTATTCATAAATTGGGTTTAAGAATATGGCGTAATTTAATTAAAAGCCAGCTTAAAGGCAAACGCTTAAAGTTGCATTTTATTTAGGCGTGGCAGGATTATTTTCGGGGTTTTCCTCTGTAACCGGCGGTGTTACCACACCCGATGTATCCACTGGCATTTCCATAAGGCTATCTACAGCTGTGGTATCGCGTTCCGTAAACCTTGGCGAGGGGCAATTATATTCCTTGGTTATTTTTACCCATGGCTTTGGGAATGGCCCGTAACCGTATCCGGATTTTGAGTCGGCGTAAACCTTTTCCATAAAAGCACCGAAAATAGGCAGTGCAGTGTGAGACCCTTCGCCCGTTTCAGATGTAGTGAAGTGTACGCTGCGGTCATCAGCCCCCACCCAAATACCGGTTACCAGGTCCTTAGTAATACCCATATACCAGCCATCTACGTAGTCGCTTGAGGTACCGGTTTTCCCGCCGATCTGGTTGTCTTTTTTCCAAAGTCCCGGGTATTCCCAAAGCGCCTGCGAAGTGCCGCCCGGTTCTTCCATACCACCGCGGAACATGTAGAGCATCAGCCATGCAGTTTCCTCGCTTAGTACCTGTTCAGCTTTTAGCGTAAATTCCTGTATGAGGTTGCCTTTTTCGTCGGTTATTTTGGTAACCAGCAAGGGGTCTACCTTTTGTCCTTTATTAAGGAAGGTGCTATAAGCCCTCACCATTTCGAAAACAGAAACATCATTGGAGCCTAACGATACCGACGGTACCGATTTTAGCGGGCTTTCTATGCCTATTTTATGGGCATATTCTACTATTTTGTCCCAACCAACATGCTCGGTAACCTGTGCGGTAATAGAATTTACAGATTTCCCCATCGCCCAGCGCAGCGACATTTCGCGGCCGGAGAAGTTGAAATCAGCATTGTTTGGTTCCCAAACATCGTCTTTACCGTTATCCTTAAATTTGATGCTAACGCGTTTATCGGTAAACTTATCGCAGGGGGTAAAACCATTGTCAATGGCGGTTACGTAAGCAAAAGGCTTAAAAGTAGAACCCGCCTGGCGTTTTGATTGGTTTACGTGGTCGTAATTAAAATATTTATGGTCGATACCGCCTACCCAAACTTTTATTTTACCGGTAGATGGCTCCATGGTCATCATGCCCGTGTTTAGTATCCTGGTGTAGTATTTAATTGAATCTACACTGCTAAAAGTGGTATCCTGGTCGCCCTTCCAGGTAAATACGCTCATGCGTTTCTTTTTCTCGAAGTAGGCGTTTATTTGCGTGGTATCGCCCTTGTATTTTTTTGTAAGCAGTTTGTAAATAGGCAGGCGCTGTTCGGCTTTCAGCAGGAAATCCTTTATCTCTACGCCCTTGCTATCGCGCCAGGGGTTTTTATCGCCCCATAGGTTATTAAAGCGCCTTTGCAGCATCCGCATTTTCTCGGCAACGGCCTCTTCGGCATATTGCTGCAGTTTGCTGTCGATTGTAGTGTATATTTTCAGCCCATCCTCGTACAGGTCGTAGCCATTTTCCTTGCACCATTTATCCAGCCAGCGTTCTACCGCATGCCTAATGTACGAATCGCCCTGCCCGGTTTTATCAATGTAACTCAGGTCGAGCCCGATAGGTAGTTTGCTGCTGGTATCGTATCCAACCTTGTTTAGATAATTGTATTTAAGCATCTGTGCAAGCACCACGTTACGGCGCTCCAGTGCACGTTGCGGATACACCCGCGGATTGTAGGTAGACGTTGCCTTTAGCATGCCTATTAACGTAGCGGCTTCGGCAGGGGTAACCTGGTTAGGTGTTTTGTTAAAATATTTTAAAGTAGCGGTTTTTATCCCGTAAGAATTGTTGCCGAAAGGGACGGTATTGAGGTAAAGCGTAAGTATTTGCTGTTTGGTGTACTGATGCTCTATTTTATAGGCAGTAAGCCATTCTTTACATTTAAAAACAACGGTTTTTACACCGGGGATGTATTTTACCAGGCCCTGCGATTTGCGCTTACGTGTGTTGAAGAGGTTTTTTGCCAATTGCTGTGTAATGGTACTTGCACCGCGGCGGTCGCCTTTTGCGGTTGATACCAAACCGCTTACAAAACCGATAAAATCTACCCCGCCATGCTTATAAAAGCGCACATCTTCGGTAGCCACCAGCGCGTTTATCAGGTTGGGAGATATATCTTTATATTCTACCGGGGACCGGTTCTCTTTATAAAAGCGGCCAATCAGTTTACCATCTGCTGTGTACACCTCCGATGCAAATTGTTGGGTAGGGGTTTTAATATCCCGCATATCAGGCGAATAGCCAAACAGCCACAAAAAATTTAATTCGATGGCGCAAAAAAAGAGGATAACAAAGTAAACAAAGATGGTAAGGTATCTCAGGTATCGGTTGCTTATACTTCTGAACATTGGGTAAAGATGGAAATTTATGCAACTATAACCATAGCCGCGGCATAAAAAATTACAAACGCAATTTTAACAAGTAAATTTTATTTGGGAGGGTATTGAGTGAATTATTTTTTGATTAGGAATTAAAAGGTTTAAAAGGCGGTTAAAAGTAAATAGGCTGTTGTAGGTATGAGTGGTGGTTTAGAAAAAACAAAAGAACCGATTTATGCAAAAAAGTGATAAAAAACTTATGGCCTATTGAAGCGCAGTTTATTTTTAATTGGGAGGGAGTAGCAAAATGCTAAATAAGCATATTGTATGCACTATGGCGTTGCCTTCGGCTCGGGCTATCCGTTCCAACTCCTCATTACGCGCCGCTGATAGAAGCGGTGCTTCATTCCGGGGTTTCCACTACTATCCCTAACGCAATTTATCCGCGACTAAAAATTCAGCCTTTGACAATTAAAATAAACTTTCAATATATTTTGAAAGTTCAATATAATTGTTTTACATTTGTTGCATGCAATAAGGGTACAAACTTAAACTCGCAAAAAAATGAAAACGCTGCAAAACCACTTGATACTTTACGATGCCGATTGCCCTATGTGCAAGGCCTATACAAAAGCATTTACCCACACCGGTATGCTGGATGATAGGGGCAGGGCAAGCTACCAAGACATGCCTGCAGAGACATGCCCGCTGGTTGACAGGCAACGCGCCGTAAACGAAATTGCTTTGGTAAATACCCAAACCGGCGAGGTAAGCTACGGTGTAGAGAGCCTGTTTAAGGTTATTGGCAACAGCATGCCGGTGTTTAAGCCGATATTTGGGTTTGCACCGTTTGTTTGGCTGATGAAGAAAGTGTATGCTTTTATCTCTTACAACCGCCGGGTAATTATCCCCGCCGCGCACCAGGTAACCGGTATTCAGCCAAGCTTTAGGCTTAGCTACCGGCTTATATATTTGGTGTTTACCTGGCTGGTGGTTGGCAGCATACTAACGGTTTACGCACACCATTTAACCCCGCTTGTCCCAATTGGCGATCCTCTCCGCGAGTATTATATCTGCGGCGGGCAGGTTTTGTTCCAGGGCCTTGTAATTAGCTTTTATGCCCCGGCAAAGCGCTGGGAGTATTTGGGCAATATGATGACCATCTCTTTAGCAGGAGCGCTTTTGCTGTTGCCGGTGTTGTTGCTTGCGAAGTTGGTTGCGTTGACGCCGATAGTATGTATCTTATGCTTTTTGGGTGTTGCAGGGCTCATGTTTTTAGAACACATTCGCCGTACCAAACTGCTGCAATTGGGCTGGCTGCTCACCATTAGCTGGGTGGTGTACCGGCTGTTGCTTTTAATAGTTATTTTAAACTAAGCGTATCATGAATTACCATAAAATAGTGCTCGCCGGGGGCAATGGTTACCTGGGAACGGTGCTTGCTAAATATTATAAGAACCTTGCGGAGGAGATTATCCTACTGAGCCGTAAACCCGCACCCCCAGATGGTAATATAAAAACCCTGGTTTGGAATGGCGCAAGCGAAGGCGATTGGGTAAAGGCCCTTAATGGTGCCGATATGCTTATAAACCTTTGTGGCAAAAATGTGAACTGCCGCTATACCGAAAAGAATAAACGCGAAATTATTAGCTCAAGGGTAGTGCCAACTGCTTTGTTAGGCAGGGCGATAAATAAATTAACCCAACCGCCAAAATTGTGGATAAACCTTGCATCTGCTACTATTTACCGCCATGCCGAAGACCACGCGCAGGATGAGGCCACTGGCGAAATTGGCTATGGTTTTTCTATAGATGTATGCAACCAGTGGGAGAAAAGCTTTTTTGATGCTGATACACCAAATACCCGAAAAATAGCCCTGCGCCATGGTATTGCCCTGGGCCGCAGCGACAGCGTTTTCCCGAGGTTGCTGAATTTGGTTAAACTCGGCATGGGGGGCAAGCAAGGTGACGGCGAACAATATGTTGCATGGATACACGAGCACGACACCGCCCGTATCACCGAGTTTTTGATGGAGCATACCGAACTGGACGGCGTTATCAACGCAGCTGCCCCCGAGGCCGCAAAGAATAAAGACTTGATGCGCATCATCCGTAAAGCTTACGGTATGCCATTTGGTTTGCCTGCACCGCAATGGCTGCTGGAGATAGGGGTACGGATCATCGGCAGTGAAACAGAACTGATATTAAAAAGCCGCTGGGTAGCCCCCAAACGATTGTTGGATGCAGGGTTTGTATTTCAATTTGAAAAGGCGGAACACGCCGTACACGATATTTTAAGCTTGAGGATGTAAGCCATGGCTATTATAAAATTAACAACCAAAATAAAGGCACCGGTGGAGGTGTGTTTCGACCTTTCCCGCAGTATCGACCTGCACGTAAACTCTATGGAGCACACCAAAGAGAAAGCCATCGCCGGCAAAACTTCCGGCCTCATTGGGCTGAACGACTGGGTAACCTGGCAGGCCAACCATCTCGGGCTGAAATTTAACATGACTATCCGCATCGGCGAATTTGCCGAAAACGATTACTTTATTGATGAAATAGTAAAAGGGCCTTTTAAAATGTTGCGCCACCTGCACCAGTTCAGGAAAGAAGGAAAGTACACACTGATGAATGATGAGTTTATTTTTAAATCGCCGTTTGGCTACCTGGGCAAACTGGTAGATAAATGGTTTTTAGAAAAGTATATGACAAGCTTATTGCTCAAGCGTAATGAAGTGATAAAGCAGGCAGCGGAACGGCAGGCGGAAATGTTGGATAAGATAAGGGCAGCAGTATAAGGGTGATTGTAGCTGACTTTTACTAAATAGTTACTACCGGCTTTATAAAAAACCGTTCCTCGTTGTGTAACTCTAAAACGCTCAGCTCATCGCCTACATTTAATACCCCTTCGCCATTATGCACCAAATTTTGCCCGAAATATATCTTGTTGTTTTTTAACCGGTATTTAGCAAGCGTTTTTAGCGGCTCTTTGCCCTTTTTTGCGCTTTGCTGGTCAACGGTGGTCATTACGCAACGGGCACAAAGTTTTACGCCGTACATATCAATGCCATTAATGGCAACGTGCTTCATCAGGTCTTCGCTGTAAGCTTCGCCACCCGTGAACACTATATTGGGGCGGAAACGGTTCATAGGCAACGCTTCGGGCATGCGGTTGTTTAAGTCATCCAGCGAGGCTTGCCCGATGATAAGCATAGGGTAAGCATCCGAAAAGGAAGTAATGCTGCCTTCGTTGGTGTACTTCAAATCTGTTTGGCGGAGGCTGTTCTCAGGCATATAAACCAGGCGAGCCGGTATCCCTATTTTTTGGCTGAACCAGGCATCAATATCCGGGCTTACTAATTGCGCGATGCAAGTATCATCCCAAATGGTAACATCCAGCAATTCTTCGCTTTGCGGTAAAAAGGGAAGGGTGATTGAAGTACCGTCAGGCGTGTAAGTAACAAGAACCCCATCCTCGGATAAGGCTGTTTTTAACAATGCCATTTGACTGTTCTCCCGCTGTGACAGGAAACGGTTATTGGCATCTATCAGCATCCAACGGCGGTCGTGCTGTAGCCCGCGGTCGGTAAGTTGGGCATTAGTAAGCGAAATTCCGCCTAACGATTTTATGGGGTATATGTATAGCGCGCTCACCTGTAACATGAAACAAAAATAAGGCTTTGTTAAAAGGATTACGATTGCCATAAGGTAATTATTGTGTTAGTAGTGAATAGTGAAAACAATCCTGCGATAGGGATAGAAGCGAAAACCCCGCAATGAAGTGCTGCTTCTATCAGCAGCACGGAATGAGGAGTTGCAGCGCATAGCCCGGGCCGCAGGCATCGCCATAATATTGTCTGAACTCGAATGAACGGATTAAAAGAATTTTCAGGATTTTAAAACAACGCCTCCCGATTTGTATTGCCCTTCCAACCTTAGGCAATCGTTTGCATATGCAATTATTATTCAATAAAATTGTTTATCAATTATAAAGCCGGCCAACCGCCGGGCAAAACCATAAACTATGCTAATAACTGCGCCCAATATTAATGGAAAGGCTACGGCCAATAATACTTATGATGCTATTGTTGTAGGATCGGGCATCAGCGGCGGTTGGGCTGCCAAAGAACTTACCGAGCGGGGCTTAAAAACTATTATGCTGGAACGCGGGCCTAATTTTGAACACATAAAAGATTATAAAACAGCTAATAACAATCCATGGGATTTTGAGCACCGTGGCAACGTAACCCAGGCACAACGCAAGCATCGGCCGGTAATTTCGCGTAACTGGGGTGCGCAGGAGGCGGTGATGGATTATTGGGTAGATGAACAGGAAGCGCCTTTTACCGAGATAAAACCTTTTAACTGGTGGCGATCGTACCAGTTGGGCGGTCGCTCTATACTATGGGGCAGGCAGAGCTACCGCTGGAGTGATATCGACTTCGAGGCCAACGCCAAAGATGGCTGGGCTATCGACTGGCCCATCCGCTATAAGGACCTTGCGCCCTGGTACACCCACGCAGAAAAATTTGCCGGCATCAGCGGTTCGATGGAGGGCCTGCCTCAGTTACCCGACGGCCATTTCCTGCCGCCGATGGATCTGAACTGGGTGGAACGCGATGTGGCGGCAAGCATCAAAAAGAATTTCGGCAGGGACATGATCATCGGCAGGGTAGCTAATTTAACTGCTGCAATACCGGGGCGTACAAAATGCCAGTTCCGCAACCGCTGCTGGGAGGGTTGCCCTTTCGGCGGGTACTTCAGCACGCAATCGTCTACCTTACCGGCCGCCTTGGCAACGGGTAAGTTAACCGTCCGCCCGCAATCTATTGTTACTAAAGTATTATACGACAAGGACACCAAACGCGCCACAGGCGTAGAGGTATTGGATGCCGAAACCAACAAAACCTACGAGTTTTACGCCAAAGTGGTGTTTGTAAATGCCTCGGCCTTAAATAGCGCATGGGTATTGATGAATTCTGCAACCGATATTTGGCCTGACGGGCTGGGCAGCAGCAGCGGTGAACTGGGGCATAATATTATGGACCATCATTACAACCTTGGGGCAAGCGGCATTATGGAGGGCTACGAAGATAAATACTACTACGGCCGGCGGGCAAACGGTATTTATTTAGCCCGTTTTGCCAACCTGTTTGGCGATAAACGCGATTACCTGCGTGGTTTTGGCTACCAAGGCGGTGCGAGCCGCCTGGGCTGGAGCCGCGAAATTGCCGAAATGAATATCGGCGCTAAATACAAAGAGGCCTTAACCGAGCCCGGGCAATGGCAAATGGGGATTGGCGGCTTTGGCGAACTATTGCCTTACCACGGAAACAAGATTACGCTCGACAAGAATAAAAAAGACAAATGGGGGCTGCCTGTTTTGGCTATGGATGCCGAAATAAAGGAGAACGAAAAGAAAATGCGTGTGGACATTGTGAAAGAGGCAAAAGCCATGCTGGAAATGGCGGGCGTAAAAAACATAGAAACGCATGATAAAGGGCATAACGTTGGCGACGGCATCCACGAAATGGGCACCGCACGCATGGGCCACGACCCTAAAACATCGGTGCTAAACAAGCACAACCAGGTTTGGGATGCGCCGAATGTATTTGTTACCGATGGGGCTTGTATGGTATCCTCCGCCTGCCAAAACCCATCCTTAACCTATATGGCCTTAACTGCCCGTGCCGCAAATTTTGCTGCGGATGAATTGAAGAAGGGGAATATTTAGGGTGAGTAGTTAGGTTGGGCAATCAACTGGGTGTTATCAGTGTAATCAGCCAATAATTCGGTGTAATAAAAAATAATTATTTACAATATAAAGCCAACTTTTCACCCGCATCTTTCGAGCCTAAGCTTATGGCCTTATTGATATCGGCGCAACCCGAAGTTTTTTCGCCACGTTGTGCTTTTATTATACCGCGGTTTAGGTAGGCTGCAGCATTTTTCGGGTCTATCAGTATTACCGTGTTAAGGTCGGCTAAAGCGGGTGCCCACTTTTTCAAATTCACATGGGCCGTTGCGCGTGCCAGTAGTATTTCGGCGCTTTTAGGTTCCAGTTTTAGGGCGGTTGCAAAATCCTTTTTCATGGCAAGGGTATCGCCGGTAAAACTTTCGGCAACGGCGCGGCCGGTGTATGCTTTTACGTTATTTTGGTTGAGCAGTAATACGTTAATATAATCGTACACGGCGCCCAAATATTCCTGTTTAATTAGCTTTAAGTCGGCGCGGGCCAGGTAGCCTTCATCATTGGTTTCGTTCAGCGCTATGCCCTTATTGATATCTGTTAAAGCATCATCGTACTTTTTTAGGGCTACTAAACTATTGCCACGGTTTATGAAGGCATCTGCTGAAGATGGCGCTAATTTTATTGCCGTGTTGTGATCTGCCATCGCACCGTCCATATCATTCAGTTTGCTTTTGGCAACACCGCGGTAGCTGTAAAAATTTACGTTTTTTGGGTTTACCGCAATGGCATCATCAAAGAGTTTTAATGCCTGCATATAACGGCCCGAAGCGATCAAAGCCTTACCGTAATCAATGTACAGGTCGTTGTTTTGCGGGGTTGATTCTATTGCCATTTTATAATCAGCAAGGCTGCCTTCTACGTCGCCGCTTTTCATTTTAACCCTTGCACGGTGTAACAACGCATACGCGTTATGCGGATCGAGCAATAAAGACTTGCTGTAAAGCGCCAATGCTGCGGGGTAATCGTGTTGGGCGGCTTTGATATCGCCGCTGCCAACGTAAGCATAAGTAGCTTTTGGCTCTATTTTAATGGTCGTAGCGAAATCTGCAAGCGAGCCCACCGTATCGTTCATCTCAATCTTCGCCTTCGCCCGCGACATATACCCGTAAGCATTTTTGGGATTTATACTGATAGCGGTATCCGCATCGGCAATTGCGGCAGCAAAATTTTTCATATTAACCTTTACATCCGCGCGGTTTTGGTAAGACTCGTCATATTTTGGGTTGAGGAGGATGGCTGCATTAAGGTCTTCAATAGCGCCGTCACGGTCGTTCATATTGTTTTTAGCGATGCCGAGTCCAAGGTA
>NZ_CAMLOV010000104.1 GCF_946481715.1 uncultured Mucilaginibacter sp.
AAACGGCCATCACCCATATCCATAACAGATTGGTTGTAGAGGCAAAACGCCGTTTGTTGCATACCGAACTTTCCGTTAAGCAAATTGCCGATGAGCTTGGCTTTGAGGATGCTGCGTACTTTAATAGGTTTTTTAAACGCCTTACCGATGCCACCCCAATGGCATACCGCCAGCAAATCCGCGAAATGTACAGTTAATGCCTTGCTATGTGCAGCGATGGTACGATCAATGCTCGATAACTTTGTATCATGAAAAAACAAACAGTATTAATCACCGGCGCCAATAAAGGCATTGGGCTGGAAACCGCGCGGCAACTGGCAACAGCCGGTTACCACATCTACCTGGGTGCCCGCGATAAAGAACGAGGCGATAAAGCCGTTGCCGAATTGCATGCCGAAGGCTTAACCGATGTGGAGTTTATTCAATTAGAAGTAACAAGCGAAGAATCCGCACAAGCAGCGTATGCCGAAATCTCCAAACGTACCGATCACTTAGATGTACTGATAAATAACGCAGGTATCCCGGGGAGTTTCCCGCAACCGGCACTGAATACCGCCGACCAGGTTTTCAGGGATGTGTTTGAGGTAAACGTGATAGGGGTAGCGCGTATGGCACGCATATTTGTGCCCCTTATGCAAAATGCTCCAAACCCAAGGATAGTAAACGTAACATCCGACCTTGGTTCGCTAACCCTGCACAGCGACCCAACATGGAGGCATTACGAAGTGAAGACCGCTGCTTACGGGCCATCGAAGAGTGCATTAAATAATTATACACTTGCTTTGGCTTACGAATTAAGGGATAAATTCAAGGTAAATGCGGTGAACCCCGGTTACACCAAAACCGATTTTAATGGTAACCAGGGATATAAAAGCGTAGAAGAAGGCGCCGCGCCTATTGTAAAATATGCGACGATAGATAAAGACGGCCCAACAGGCGGGTACTTCAGTGATTATGGCGTAACACCGTGGTAACCTAAAAAGAAAAGCGAAACAGTAATGCTTCGCTTTTCTTTTTTATCGTTAATCCTGCTTTACTACAACATTTTATTCGAACTTAAATACCCTGAAAGAATGCGGCTTAAGACTTAGCGGAAACACATTCTTCTCGCTGGCAGTTTGGCCGTAGCCGCCGTTTACCTTCCTTGTCGTTCCGGCGATTTTTTCAGATGATACAATATCGGTTAGATTCTTAAAAGGGGCTGCCGTTAATAGATTGACTTTAACTGATTCATCGGAAAACGACTCTATTATACAAGTATTGTTATCATAGATATAGATGCTGATGTTACCCGGTCCCTCTAGTTGTGCGTTTAGTTTAGCGCCAAGGGTCGCCCGTATGCGGTTTAGCGCTTCTACAGGCAGTCGATACAGGTCCGAGAAGTTTTCGGGGATCACCAGTATATTTAACATTCCTTTAGAGTATTGTGCTTCGTGTAAAATAGGCCAGCCCATTTGCCCATCGATAGCGGATACCTGTTCCCACGAATCGTTGGTGAGGTATTGTATCTGCGGGATAAGCATTGGCCTATCTATAGATACTATCGGGCTGCGGCGGGTTTTAAAATCCTTTACGTAAGCTTTGCGGTCGGTGTAGGTGATCTCCGCAATATCCTTTATCCCTTTATCCTGCAAGGCACGCAACAACCCCGATGTTATCACAACCGTTTTGCCATCGGTAAGCTGTTTTTTTATTTTATCTACTATCTGGCCATCAAACTTGGCTTCTTCGGTAAGTAATATCACCGAGTCTTCGGCCGGGAATGCAGGCTGCTGGTCCATCGGGATACCTGCCTGGCCTAAAAAGTTTTGTAAAAAGTCTTCGCCGGTGGCATTGTACGGCCGGTAACTTTTTATCCCCACGGGTTTGCCCAATTGCCCCAAAAAATTGTCAACCGTTTCAAAGGCGTAGCCGGCCGCACGTGCAATGGTTGTTGGCGGCGCCGGTTTGCCGCCATTGTAATTTACAGGCGCCATCATTGTCTCAAAATCGAAACTGGTTTGTTGCCCCTGCCATGCCGAACGGTCTGAGGGGATGGTTTTGCGCACCAGCTGCCGCAGGTCAAAAAGGGTGATCTCAGGCGCTTTGGCAAAGGCAGTTATCCATAATTGTTCGGCATAGCGGTCGTAATTGCCCATCCCTCCGGGATCCACCCATCCGCCACCGTTGCCGCCCGGTTTTATATTTTCGTAATAACGGAACACGTTATAGCCCAGGTAAGCCTGTAAATGCTGGTCGCTGCTTACTGCGTCCCTTGTTTCGGTGCCGGTATATATGCCATCGAAATATTTTGGCTCTTCATCAAGGTTAAAGCCCAAGCCCTGGAAATGCTCGTACCAGTTGGGGTATTTGATGATCACCTTAACTTTCGGGTTTATCTTTTTCGCCGGGTTAACCACCAGTTCTTTGCCGGCATCTGTCATCAGTTTCAACCGGTATTCAGTCCAGCTTTTGGTTCCTTTATCTTTTATGCTTTGATCCGATTTGCAATCCGTGAAAAAGAAATCGTCGAGGATAAACTCATCAAAGTTTTTAGCCGTAAATTCTGCAATCTCGCGCACTTTTTTACGCTGTTCCGGGTCGCTGTAACAGTAAGTATCAAAATTATTTGGTTCGATTATGGTGTAGGTGATGCCACCTGCAATGACTATGCCGCGGTCTTTAAAAAACTTTTTGGCAATATCCAGGGTCTTTTGGTCAACAATACGCGTGTCGCGGTGCGTTTCCAGGTAAACCTTATCTACCTTAAGCTGCCTGGAAAGTTCATCCCAAATTGGTTTAAGATAATTGGTGGTATCGTTCATTTTGGCCACTTCGTAGGCACGGCAATAAACAGCAACGCGGAAGTTCTTATACTTTTGGCATAAGGCAGGGGCCGACATAAAGCCAAGCACAACCAGTAAAAACAAAGGTTTTAGTTTCGACATCGTATTTAGGTTAAGGGTGGTTAGCCCGGGTAGTGTACGGTTTACAATAATCAAAAATATAAATAAAAACCAGAACTGCAACCGATTGCATTGCAGGTACTAATACGATGTGGGGGAGGCTTAATTTATTGTTATCAGTTCCTGAAATTCTGCGTGATCATCAAACCATATATCCCGCCATCTAAAATGCCTATACCAAGGCGCCCATAAGCGGGGTTAAGGATATTTGCCCGGTGCCCGGGCGAGTTCATGAGCCCGGTATGCGCCACACTGAGCGTTTGCGCAAGCGCCAGGTTTTCTCCCGCAGTTAAAAACACTACATGCGCTTTTCTCATCCGCGCAAACGGGTCGGCACCTTCGGGCGTATAGTGCGAAAAATAGCTTCTTGCAAACATATCTACCGAGTGCTTGCGCGCTACAGCGGCCATTTCCGGGTCGGCTTTTAACGGGTTCAAGCCGCGTTGTTTGCGTTCGTTGTTTACCAGTACCAGCATTTCGGCTTCCAGGTCGGGCCGGGTGGTGGCATCGGTTACTTTAAAAGGCAATTTCACTGCCTTTTCTTCGCCTACTGCCGCATGCTTTTTGGACACAGCGCGGTTTAATGCCTCGCTAAAAACAGGGGATAGGGAATTATCCAGCCAACTTACCTGCTCTACCAGTTTGCCTGCCAGCTTACTATCCCTGGTTTCTTTAAAAAGGCTGTTGGTAAAAGGTATCAGTAACAGGATGCCTGATAGCATTGCCGCCCAAATAAAACCATTGGCCAGCCCGGGTATAACTCCGAGCGCTCTGTTGAGCCGATGGTAGTGGGCATCTTTTGGCAACCTATCCAGCAATAGGTTTATAAGGCCATCTAAAATAAGTTTGCCTACGGTAACGCCAATCATAAAACACAGTGGTGGCAGCCAAAAGCCTGCCGCAGGCATTAACGCATGCAGGAACGACGCCAACGGGCGGTATGCTACAAAACCAATAGCCAGGCTACCCATCCAGGATAGTAATGCCAGCGATGATAATATAAAGCCCTGTTTAATACTCGTATAAACGCAAAACAGTATGATCAACAGAAGCAGCAGGTCGATGTAGTTCATGGAGGTTACGTAGCGAGCTTTTTCCCTAAATTAAAACCTTTAAATTAAGGTCAAAATAATCATTTAAAATCTTGTTATTGCTCTTCCTCCAGTGATTTTTTTGATGCTGCCAACATATCCACTTCTTCTACTGGCAATTCGGGGAATTTTAAATTCAATCCTTCAAGCGTTTGCAATAGGATGGTTGATACGGCAATCCGCGTAAACCATTTTTTATCGGCAGGTACAATATACCAGGGGCTATCTTCGGTGCTTGTTTCCGCTATAGCAGTTTCGTAGGCGTCTATGTAATCTTTCCACCTGGCACGTTCCTTCAAATCGCCCGATGCAAATTTCCAATTCTTTTCCGGATCGGCAATGCGGGCCAGGAAACGCTCTTTCTGCTCGTCTTTAGACAAATTCAGGAAGATCTTAATAATAACCGTGCCTTCCTGGTGCAAGTGCTTTTCGAAATTGCGGATGCTTTCGTAACGGTTATCCCAAAACTTTTTGCCAACGTCTTTCACATCTTTTATGCCGGGCAGGTTTTCCTTTAGTATAAACTCCGGATGCACCTTTGTAACCAATACATTCTCGTAGTGCGAACGGTTGTGGATGCCGATGCGCCCGCGCTCGGGTAGTGCCTTGTAATGCCGCCATAAAAAATCGTGCTCGTAGTCCTCGGATGTTGGCTGCTTAAAACTAAACACCTGGCACCCTTGCGGGTTTAAACCCGACATAGTATTCGCTATTGCACTATCCTTGCCCGCAGCATCCATCGCCTGGAAAATTACCAGTACCGAATAGGTGTTGGCCGCATATAACCGCGACTGCTGTTTAGCCGTTTTGGCAATTAGCTCGCTCAAAATTTCCTCCGCATCGTCTTTTTTGTAGCCGGCCGTATAGTTGGTATCGTGCTTACTGAGCGAGAAGGATTTGGGGTTGGTTACCCGGAATTGTTTTAGTATATCTTTCATATTGCATTATATTAATGAAGATATGAGAATAATGTTTTGGTGATATCGGCTGCGAAACGCAACTATCTTCATTACGTCATTATTAGGTACGAAGCAATCTCCAGGTGAGCGGTTCCACTTTAAAAATCGATTTTTGTGTGTAGAGATTATTGATGTTTTTTCTTAATGTATCAACGAGCTCTCTTTGGTCGGTTGGCTTCGTACCTTACAGCAATGACGCTGTGAGTAAATCGCCCCACAAAAAAAGCCCCGATAGCAATACTACCGGGGCCTAAATATCATTCGGAATTTCCGACTTAACTTATTTCTTCTTCGCCTGCACTTGTTGTTGCTGGCGCATCATTTCTTCGAGTTTGGCACCGAAACCTGATTTTTTCTTTTTAGGGTCTTCGGGTTTCTTTTTGTTCTCCTGTATCTGGGCGTGTATCTTCTTATCATCTACCATGAATTTTATCAGGTATTGTTGTAAGAAGGTAAGCATGTTGGCCAGGAAGTAGTAGTAATTCAAGCCTGATGGGTAGCTGTTTAGGGTGATGAGGAAAATCAGTGGCGTAATGTAACCAATGTATTTCATCTGCCCGGTAGCGCCCGAGATCTGGTTGTTGAAATAGGTGTATATCAGCGTTGATATGGTCATCAGTAAACACATCAAACTAATGTGGCTTACACCAAATATTGGCGCGAATGTAATAACCGAATCGTAGGTTGAAAGATCGTGCATCCACAAAAAGCTTTGGCCACGCAGCTCGAACAAGCTTGGGAAAAAGCGGAAGAACGCAATTACGATAGGCATTTGTATCAGCAGCGGCAAACAGCCCCCTAAGGGGTTTACACCCGCTTTTTTATAAAGCTTTAAGTATTCCTGTTGTAACAGGGTAGGGTTATCTTCGCCAACCTTTGCCTTTATCTCGTCCATCTCCGGCTTCAGCACCCGCATTTTAGCCATACTTAAGTACGACTTATAGGTAAGCGGCGACAAAACCAGTTTAAGGATAAGCGTAAGCGCCAAAATAATGATACCGTAGTTCCAGTTAAATTTGTTCAGGAAGTTAAATATTGGCAGCGTAGCAAACTGGTTGATGTACTTTAACGGGCCCCAGCCCAGGTTAACCAGTTTTTGCAGGTCGTAACCCTGGTCTTTTAAGGTAGAGTAACGGTTTGGGCCGAAATAGAATATTAATGGCGCATCGCCTAAAGCATTGCGGCCAAGGGAAAGATCGGCTTTCATTTGCTTTACGTTGGTAGTATCGGCAATATCGTGGCTTACGGTTAAGTTAGATTTGCTGATGCCGCCTGTAGCAATAAGCGCATTAGAGAAAAAGTGCTGTTTAAACGCCACCCATTGCATTTTTTTATCGGTAATGGATTTTGTATCGTCTTTTGCTTCGGCTAAATAATCAACTTCGTTCTCGGTATTTTTAAAGTAAACGGTGGTATACTGGCGTTCCTGTGCAATATCTTTTTCCTGTTTTAACAGGCTGGCTGCCCAGCTTACATTAAGCGTGCCACTGTTGGCGATAACCTGATCTAACCCTACAGGCTTAATGGTTAAGCCCAATTTGTAACCCGTACCTTTTAAGCTGTATATGTAATCGATATACTGGGTAGGGCTATAGCTTAAACGCATGGTTAGCGATGCAGAATCTTTACCGGCAACCTTCAATCCGGTTGCGCTTGGGATAAAGTAAAGCCCGCTGGTATTAATAGGTTTGCCTTGTGCGCTAAAGTTTAGCCCAAAGGTGTTGCTATCGCCGCTGAATAATACAAGCGGTTTTTTATAAGCTGTTTTAAACTTTTTCAACTCAGCCGAATAAATGCGGCCGCCTTTTGTAGAAAGTTTAAGGGCAAGTTCGTCGTTCTCTACGGTAATAAATTCTTCTTTACCAAGGGTTGCTGCGCCAAAAGCGGTTTTTAATACGGCAGAATCTACCACCGTAGATTTTTTTACAGTATCAAATTTTGCAGTGGTTGGGGCGGGTTTTGCGCCTGCTCTTTTTAGCGAATCCTGGTGGGCAAGTTCCTTCTCTTTTTTTATGGCATCAGCACTGGGCTGCATAAAATATATAGAGGCACCCATGATGATCATGATCAGGAATAATCCTGTAAACGTATTTCTATCCATTATCTAATATATCGTATGATTAATACCCGCTGGTTTTGTTACAACCGGATGTTAACCTACTTCAGTTTTAAGCATTTATTTCTTGCGGGCGTAGGCCAGCGAAGCGGCGACAAAGTTAATAAAAAGTGGGTGCGGATTAGCAACTGTTGATTTTAATTCGGGGTGGAATTGTGCGCCCACAAAAAATGGGTGGTTTTTAAGCTCAACTACCTCTACCAGGCCGTTTTCGGGGTTTATGCCAGATGGTATTAAACCGGCGCTTTCGTACTTTTTAAGGTAGTCGTTATTAAACTCGTAACGATGGCGGTGGCGCTCGGTGATGGAGTTTTTACCGTAAATGGCCGCTGCTTTGCTGCCTTTCTTAAGGTCGCACGGGTAGGACCCTAAACGCATGGTGCCGCCTTTATTGGTAACGTTTTTCTGGTCTTCCATCATGGCGATAACCGGGTGCGGGGTATCCTGGTTCATCTCGGTGCTGCTGGCGCTGGCAAGCCCAAGTACATTGCGGCCAAACTCCACCACGGCACATTGCATGCCCAAACAGATACCAAAGAATGGGATGTTGTTTTGACGCACATAGCGTATCGCTTCAATTTTGCCTTCAAAGCCACGTTCGCCAAAGCCTGGGGCAACCAAAACGCCGTGTAATCCTCTTAGCTTATCTACCGCATTTTCAACGGTAAGTTGTTCCGAAGGGATGTATTGTACTTTTACCTTGCATTCGTTGCGGGCACCCGCGTGGATGAACGATTCGATAATGGATTTATAGGCGTCAGGCAGTTCTACATATTTACCTACCAGGCCAATGCATACCTCCGATGTTGGGTTCTTTAAACGGCCTAAAAACTCCTTCCAGCTATCCAGGTTGGGTTCGTTTTTATGCGAGAGTTTTAGCTTGGTTAATACCGTTTTGTCAAGCTGTTCTTTCAGCATCAGCAAGGGCACATCATAAATGGTTGATGCATCCATCGATTCGATAACCGCATTTACGTTTACGTTGCAAAACAAGGCTATCTTTTTACGGATATCGGCGTTAATATGGTGTTCGGTACGGCAAACCAGTATATCCGGCTGTATACCATACTCTAAAAGCATTTTTACCGAGTGCTGGGTAGGCTTGGTTTTTAGCTCGCCTGCTGCAGCTAAATAAGGTATTAAAGTAAGGTGTATCACCAGCGCATTGCCGCTGCCGGCTTCCCATTTAAACTGGCGTACGGCCTCCACAAAGGGTAACGATTCTATATCGCCAACAGTGCCGCCAATTTCGGTTATCACAATGTCGTAATCGCCGGTTTCGCCCAGTATGCGCATGTTGCGTTTTATCTCGTCGGTAATGTGGGGTACTACCTGCACGGTTTTACCAAGGAAAGCGCCTTCGCGTTCGCGGTTTATCACATTTTGGTAAATGCGGCCGGTGGTAATGTTATTGGCTTTTGATGTTGGGGTGTTTAAAAAGCGCTCGTAGTGGCCCAGGTCGAGGTCGGTTTCTGCACCGTCTTCGGTAACGTAACATTCGCCATGCTCGTAAGGGTTAAGGGTTCCCGGGTCGATATTAATATACGGGTCGAATTTTTGGATGGTAACACGGTAGCCGCGGGCCTGGAGGAGTTTAGCTAATGAGGCGGAAATAATGCCCTTGCCTAAAGACGAGGTAACGCCACCCGTAACAAAAATGTATTTAGTCATGAGATTTTTTTGAAATCCCGGCAGCGGAATATGGCCGTTGCCGAATGTTTGTGTACGGGGTACAAAAGTAGGAAAATTTACGGCTTGTTTGGTATCAAAAATACAATTGTGGAAAAGGGGGGATATGTTGGAATGTTGGAAAGTTGAAAGGTTGTAATGTTAAAAGGGTTGGGATGCTATGAAGAAAAGAAAAGTTAAGAGAGTTGGCGTGCCGCACATATTCAAAAAAATCTTTTATCCGGACGTGTTTGTGGGGAAGCATCGGCAAAGGGTTGATACGCCACACCGGTAAAATGTTGATTTATAGCGCCACCATCGGGCGCAAAATTTTATTTTAAATAAGTGTAACAAATCTATTTGTAGTGGTGTCCTACATCTATAGTACTATGCATAACATGGTATTATGTAAAATACTTAATTAAAAAACAATTGTTCCGGACTGCAATTTTTTCTTTAAACATTTAACTAAACAAAATCATGAAACTGAAATTTTTACTTGTGATAATCTTTTTAATCGGCATTATACCGGCCTTCGGGCAAACAGCGCCGGCGTTGTTTGCAGTAAGGGGTACTACAACCGACTCGGTGCTGAAGAAACCAATAGGCTATGTAACCGTTAACCTGCGTAATGCAGCCAGGCAACTGGTGCGCACAGCGGCAACAAAAACGGACGGGACATTCAACTTTGAGAAGTTGCCTTCCGGGAAATACCTCATCTCAATAGTAAGCGTTGGCTATAATTCAAAAACTGTACCTGTTGACCTTACAGATAACACAAAACCTTCGGTAAACCTGGGTAGTATCGCTATCAGCGGGCAAACTACTCAGCTTAAAACAGTTGCCATTACCATGGATAAGCCTATTGTAAGGCAGGAAGTTGACAAGCTTGTTTACGACCTTAAAGCAGACCCCGAGAGTAAGAGCAACAGCGTATTGGAGATGATGAGGAAAGTTCCGCTATTATCTGTAGATGGAGAAGACAATCTCCTATTGAGGGGGCAAGCCGGTTACAAAATACTGATAAACGGGAAACCTTCCAGTATGATGGAGCGCGACCCTAAGAGTATCCTGAAAAGCATGCCGGCCTCAACTATCCAGAGCATCGAGGTTATTACCAACCCATCGTCGAAATATGATGCGGAAGGAATCGGTGGCATTATCAATATAGTAACCAATAAAAAAGTGGGTAACGGGTATAATGGTACAATAAATGTAAGCCACGTATTTCCTGTAGGTGGCCCCAGGGCCGGCGGATCATTCACATCCAAACAGGGCAAGTTGGAGGTATCGGGATTTTTTGGTGCCAATATTGCAAATTCGCCGGAGGTAAGAAATTCCATCATGAGGCTAACCACCGGCAGCAACCCGACTAACCTGAGCCAAAATAACTCGCTTGAATTTGATGGCAAAAACGGATATATAGAAACCGGGCTCAGCTATGAGATTGATAGCCTTAACCTCATCTCGGGCCAGTTTAACCTTAACGGCAATAACCAGGATGGTATAAACACGCAGAATTCTGTCCTCAACGGCGCGGGCGGCGTTATACAGCAGTACGACCTGTTTAATAATAACGACGCTAATGGCAGGGGGATAAACGTATCTTTAAATTACCAGTTGGGTTTTAAAAGCAGCAAGCAGAGGCTCCTTACTTTCTCGTACCAGTATTATACCTTCAACAACAGGCAAAATGCCGATTTGATGGCATCAAACCGCATCAACTATGCCACGCCCGATTATCGCCAACACAACGAAGGGCAGTCTTCGGAACAGACTTTCCAGGTAGATTATGTACATCCTGTAAAGAAATTGAACATAGAAGCCGGTGTCAAAGCAATTATTAGGGATAACAACAGCGATTTTCAATACCAGTCGTATAACTCAGCTACCGGTAATTTCGAAACCGATGCGGCGCGGAGCAATAAATTCGATAATAATCAAAACGTTTTTGGGGCATATAACAGCTATACGTACACTTTAAAAAGCTGGGCTTTTAAGGCCGGGGCGAGAATTGAAGAGACTTTTATTGATGCCGATTTTATTTCAACAGCATCGCAGCTAAGTAAAAACTTTTTTAACATAGTCCCTTCTGTGAGCATCAATAAGAAATTTAAAAACATGAGCACCGTCAACTTTGGGTTCACGCAACGGATACAGCGGCCGGGCATTTACCAGCTCAACCCCTTTGTCGACCGGTCGAACCCAAATTTCGAATCATCGGGTAACCCAAACCTTAGGCCCGCGGTATCAAATAACGTGCAGTTAGGGTATAGCAGGACCAAGAAGGCCTCTCTCAACCTCATGCTTGGCTATAATTACTTTAACGACCTTATTATGCCTGTTGTAGTATTTAACCCGGCAACCAATATCACGCGCAGCAGTTTTGATAATACAGGCAAGGCCCGGCTGTTTACCTTAAACACCAACATTAATTACCCCATCACAAAAAAATGGAGCTCATCTTTCAACGGAAGAATAGCCCATGGGCGGGTGCAGGGCACAGTGAACGGCGTGCTGGTAAAAAACCAGGGATTTATGTATGGCGCATCGTTAAACAGCGGTTATAATTTTGAAAAGGGCTGGCGGGTTAGCGCTAATGTATTTGTTACCGGCCCCAACCTGTCTATACAGGGCACTTCAAACCCATATGCAAGTTCATCATTCAGCGTTAATAAAGATATTGTGAAGGATAAGCTATCGTTCTCTGCAACAGTAAATAACCCGTTCTCGAAATACAGAAATAACATCAGGGATTCATTCGGGCCGGATTTTACGCAGACAAATACCAACATAGCTTACTTCAGGGGATTTACAACCAGCCTCAACTACCGTTTTGGTAAACTAAAAGAGGCTATGAAGAAAAACAAAAGGGGCATTAGTAATGATGATGTGCAGGGCGCTTCATCAGGGAATTGAGCGCTTATAAAGAATTGCCTTTGGCATGCTGGTTCCGCCGGGCCTTTCTCGAGAGGCCCGGCGGAATCTGTATTTACCGTTTCAATATTTTACATCCAGCGCGTGGTCGGCAGGGACGTCTTTGCCGCTCCAAATCTTTACGGCGGTCCAGGGTTGGGGCGGGGCAGCCCAAAATTCGTCAGTTTCTGGCAGCCCGAGGGGCAGGAATATGTCGCTGCAGATATATAAACTGCCGGTAGTAATGTAAAAATCGGCAAGCCCGGGCTGGTCGCCGTAAAGGCCTATAACCAGCCAGCCATCTTTTGTAAAGGTGCCCGGCGCAGCTAATGTTTTTTTGATAACCGCTGTTAAGGCCTCGCGAACCTGGGCCGGCTGCAGGCTTGCAGGCAATTGTTTTTGGTACGCCATATTAGCCAAATGATGGAATACGCCCCCACGGTAAGTAATAGAACGGCCCGTGGCGGGATAACTGCCATCGGTATTAATCAAACGTTCTAATATTTGGGCATAACGTTGCGCTATAAGTTTTGCTTTTGCATTTTCTGCAGGATATTTATGATGCTTTTGCGCCATAATATCCAGTATGGCAGTAAGGTGAGGTTGTATAACGATGCTGTTGTAGTAGTCGGCATGGAATTCCATCCCATCAGAGTATTGCCCGTCGCCTACATACCAGTGCTGCGTAAATTCGCGCACGGCGTATTCTATTCTCACCGCATCATAATCGAGGTTGTATTTGGCAAAAAAAGCCTCAATAACCCCCGAAAATAATATCCAGTTGCTGTAAACGGGTACCGTGCTGCGTGTCGACCTCAGCGCGGTAACCAATTGCGCTTTTGCATTTTCATCCAAATGTTCCCACAGCCATGGCGACCGGATGAGCGCGAGCGCTACAAACGAAGCGTCGACCAGCGGTTGGCCGCCGGCCCATTGCAGGTAGTCTTTAGCTTGCGGGTTTACGGCATTACTTAGGCCGGTAAGCGCCCAGTCCCTGTATTGCTTGCGTAACCTCACTTCGGCATCGTTACCTGCTTCTGATTGCAGCCATGGGGCAATGCCGCATAAAGTGCGGCCAAAGGCCTCGAGGTAGGCGCTTGCGGTGCGCCCTTCTTTGTTATCAGTGTTTGCTGCCAACTGCACCTTCATATTTAGCTTTAATTTATCCGCGGCAATGTTTTCCATAACCGGGCGGGCTATTTTATCAAGATAGTTAAGCCAAAGCTGGCGCATGTTTGGTGATTGGCCGTTTTGCGCATAGCCGCAGCACCAAAACACCATAAAGCCGAATAGCACTACCAGTTTTTTACAGGATATCATATCGATGGTAAATAATATGGATTAAATATAATGGTATGAATTTAAACGCAGCAATGCAAAATAACTACAAGTAGTGCATGCGTTTTAACCATAAAGCGGTAATGCTGTAACCGGTAGCCATTTAAAAGCGTTCCGGAAAATTTACTGCGCTATCCACCCGGTTTCCCCATCATTTTTCACCAGTAAGTAATTATTATAAGTAGCCAAAAGGCTTACTTTTTCGCCAGCGTTTAGTAATTTTTTGCGTGGCGCGTGGGCGCTATCCGGTGCATCATAAAGCGGCTGATTTGTTTTAAGCGTAATGTTGCGGATGTTATCTGCTTCCGTTACGTTCCTGCTGCTGATAAAACCTTGCTGGCCATCGGGCAGGCTTACCTTGTACCAGTTGTCTGTTGCGGCGCTTACACTCAGGGCGGTATTTGCCGGCAGCGTTTGCACGGCCAGGGCTTGGTCTGACGGCAGGTTGTACATTTTGCTGCTTTTGCCGGTGCTGCGCAGGGTAGCGTTCAGGCTTTTTAGCGGGGCGGTTATGGGTACCGGCTGCTTTACGTCCCTATCCACAAAAGCAAGCGGATCGATAGCGCCGCTATTGGTATAGATGCCAAAATGGAGGTGCGGGGGTGTGGTGCGTGCATTGCCGGTGTTGCCTACCAGGCCTACTGTATCGCCGAGCAGCACGTTTTGTCCGGCTTGTACTAGCTGCGCATCCAGGTGGGCGTAGTAGAGGGTGTAGTCGGCACCATTGGGCCGCAGGAATACCACGTTGCCGCCGAGGTTGTTTACCGTTACACTAGTTACGGTACCATTGGCGGCAGCAATGGCAGGTGTGCGTTTCGGCGCGAAAATGTCCACGCCCTCGTGTTTGCGGCCACCTTCGTCGCGCCCGTCGCCCCAAAAGCTGCCAATATGAGGCTTGCCGGATGCAGCTACAGGGAAACCGAGTGTTGGCCCGGCCGTGATGGTGAGCGTGTATTCGCCGCTGCGTAAAAGCTCGGGCTGCAGGCGCAAGATGTATTTGCCGGCCTGCTTTACTTCAAACTCCAGTGCAGCACCCAGCGTATCTGCCGACGCGACCAGCTTTGCAGGCTGCGGCAATTGCTCCTGGAAAAGATCGAGATAGATATTGAAGTTGGTAACCGGCTTTTTAGTGATGCTGATGCGAAGTTTTTGCCCGCGTTTGGCATCGAAGCGCAGGGCGGTACCGCCGGGTTTTTCATCGGGGAAATAGCCGGTTTCTTTATACGGAATGTTGATGTTGAGCGGGTTGTTCAGCGAGGCGTCCGCCTGCCGCAGCCAAGCTGTGCCCATAGCTGTGTTGCCAAGCCCGGCATCGCGCAGTTTTTGTGCATAAGCATCGTGTGGAGATAGCTTTTTAAACAGCGCCAGTGGCCCGCGTTTGCTGCAGGATGTCGCCACTATTATTAGCAGTACGGCGGAAAATATCTTATATGTTGATCTTAGCATATCGGTCTCTTTATCAATAAAGAAACCTGTGTGGCGGGGGAAAGGTTTTTATTATTTGCCCGCCATATCGATGTTGTAGCGGTGTACAAAGTCGCGTAAAACTTTAAAGCTAAAGCTATCTGTTTTTTTGAATTCTTCCAGCAAGGCAGGGTCATCGGCAATCATTTCCATAAAGATGTTTTTGCGCTTGCTCTGGCTGCCGTTATTAAATATAGAATTTGATTTTAGCTGAACGATTGGCGCTCCATTTTTACTGATATACCAATAACGGGTTTGATGAAACGTTCCAGCACTGCCGTACATACCCCCTACACTGTAATAGGTGTTTTCATCTTCATACAGATCGAGCTTCCCATGTTCGCGCCTTGGTAGATAGGTAGAATCCGGCTGATCCGGCTTTGTTACTGCAATGTAGTTTGTAGAGTCCTGGGCTTTATAAACCTCTAAAATCTTATCAGGAGTTATTTTGATGAACTTTTTATCGGTAGAGGTTAATGGCAGATACTTCCGGGTGCCCTTTAATTCGCATCTAATAGTATCGTGCGTTGTGGTTACCACGTAATTGGATGCCGGCTTGGTTTGCGCCGACAGGTATGTACTGCAAGCGCATAAAGCGAAAATCAAGATCAGTTTTATCTTCATGATATTATTTTTGTGTCCTGCAGGTGCTTTGACAACAATAGGGGCTTAGGTAAAAATTTCTATTCCCCCTTCAGGGGGTTAGGGGGTTAAAACAACCCGTTTATCTCCCGCTCTATCTTCTCCACAATAGTGGCCATATCTTCGGTTTTGTTGGCAAAATCCAGGTTATCCTTATCAAGCACCAGCAGTTTGCCCAGCTTGTAGTTTTTTATCCATTTATCATACTTCTCGTTTAGTTTTGAGAGGTAATCAATCCGGATGCCTATCTCGTATTCGCGGCCGCGGCGCTGTATGTTGTTTACCAGGGTAGGTACCGATGCTTTAAGGTACACCAGCAAGTCGGGCGGTTTAATAAACTCGGTGATGTTATCAAACATACTTTCGTAGTTCTCGTAATCGCGGGTGGTCATCAAGCCCATATCGTGCAGGTTCTCGGCAAATATGTACGCATCTTCGTAAATAGTGCGATCCTGGATGATGTCGCGGCCGCTGCTTTGTATTTCGCGGATCTGGCGGTAACGGCTGTTGAGGAAATAGATCTGCAGGTTAAAGCTCCAGCGTTTCATTTCGCTGTAAAAATCTTCCAGGTAGGGGTTATTATCAACCGCCTCGTAAAGCGGTTCCCAACCATAATTTTTCGCCAGCATTTCAGTCAGGGTAGTTTTACCCGCGCCAATATTTCCTACAATAGCTATGTGCATGTTATAAAGATATAATTCAAATGTTGTAAGTGCAAATCAGCCCCACCTAAATCCTCCCCGGTAGGGAGGACTTCGCCGTTTTTTTTAAGTCTCCCGTGCCGGGGGAGATTATTCACGTCATAATTGTTTTTATATGTGTTCATGAGGGCTGTGCCGTTTAGAGGGGGCTTTAAAACTTCCTGAAACCGATAATTTCCCTTACTTCCCTGATGGTTTTTGCGGCGCTTTCGCGGGCCTTGGCGGCACCGTAAATGGCAACCTGGCGCAGGTAAGGGGCATCATTGGCTATATCGTTTATTTTTTCGCGGATGGGCCGGGTGGCAATGATCATATCCTCGGCAAGCTGTTTCTTCAAATCGCCGTAACGGATATTCATGCTGTTGTACAGGCCATCAAAATGCGTGTACGTATCGGGTGCAGATACTACTTTCATCAGGTCGAACAGGTTTTGTATTTCCTGCGGTTTCTCCTGGTTCTCAGCCGTTGGCCCTGCATCGGTAACGGCGCGCATTACCTTTTTGCGGATAGCTTCGGGCGTATCCGACAGGAAAATTGCATTGCCTTCGCTTTCGCTTTTGCCCATTTTGCCTTTACCGTCAAGCCCCGGTATCTTCACCAAACTCTCGCCAAAGCTAAATGCATAAGGCTCGGGGAAGTATTCGTTATTATACAGGCGGTTAAAGCGGTTGCCAAAGGTGCGGCTCATCTCCAGGTGTTGCTCCTGGTCTTTACCTACAGGTACTTTGGTAGCTTTATGTATCAATATATCGGCAGCCATTAAAACCGGGTAGGTAAGCAGGCCGGCGTTTACGTTATCGGGGTTGGCGCGTACTTTATCTTTAAAGGAGGTGCTGCGTTCCAGCTCGCCGGTGTAGGCGTTCATGTTGAGGTACAGGTACAGTTCAGATACTTCGGGCACGTCGCTTTGTACGTAGATGGTTGATTTTTCAGGGTCGATACCCGAGGCCAGGTACTCTACCAAAACCTGCTTTACATTACTGTGCAGGTTGGCAGGGGTGGGGTGCGTGGTAAGCGAATGCAGGTCGGCAATAAAAAAATAGCAGTTATATTCGTTCTGCATTTTAACGAAGTTTTGCACAGCCCCATAGTAATTACCCAGGTGCAGGTTCCCGGTAGATCGTATACCACTAACAACAGTTTCCATATAGGGGGCGAAAGTAAGTATTTTTTATATTTTTGAGGCTGATGAAAATGATATTGAAGAAAGTGCACGTGTACCTCTACATATTTAGTGTAGGCTTATCATACGTAATATTATACCCCTTCTTCTATTATTTTTCGCGCAAGCCATCGCGTTATAAATATATGAACGCCCTGCGGCGCGTTTGGGGCATAGTAAGCTCGTTTTGCGTGGGCATTTTGTATAGCTTTGAGGTAGAGCAACCTATCGACTGGAGTAAAACCTACATCATTTGCCCCAACCATACCAGCAACCTGGATATTACGGCCATGAGCATTTTTGTGAAAACAAATGATTGCTGCTTTATGGGCAAGCAGGAACTGGCCGATTTTTTTGTGACGAGCCTTTTCTTCCGAACGGTTGACGTCCCGGTTGACCGGCAAAGCAAAATTGCATCCTTCCGGGCCTTTAAAAAAGTAATGGAACGTTTAGAAAGCGGCGTTACCACCATCATCTTCCCCGAAGCTACCATCCCCGATACTTACCCCCCACAACTAAAAGATTTTAAAAACGGCCCCTTCCGTATGGCCATCGAACTAAAATTGCCTATCATCCCGGTATCATCACTAACCACCTGGAAAATTTTATGGGACGATGGGCTTAAATATGGCTCGAGGCCGGGGATATGTAATATATTTGTACATAAGCCGATAGAAACGGCGCATTTAACGGTTGATGATGCCGACGCCCTGCGCGACGAGGTGCACGCTATCATCAGCAATAAATTAGCAGAACATGACCATAGACGAACAAACGGTTGATAAAATAGCCCACCTGGCCCGCCTGGAACTTGCCCCCGATGAAAAGGCCGAGATGATTGCCGATATGAACAAGATACTGGGCTTTATGGATAAGCTGAACGAGGTAGATACCACTGGTGTTGAGCCATTGGTATATATGACAGATGAACCAAACATCCTGCGCGAAGATGTGGTGAAGCAGGTGATCACCACCGAAGAGGCGCTTAAAAATGCCCCTGAGCACGATAACAGCCACTTTTTGGTAGCGAAGGTTATCAAGTAAGCCCCACCTAAACGGCGAAGCCCTCATGGAATAATCCTCCCCGGTAGGGAGGACTTCAAAAATGGAGAGGACGAAGCTAAAGTCTCCCCTCCCGGGGGAGATTATTCACAGTTGTTTTCTTTTTAATAGGCGTTCATGAAGGCTTCGCCGTTTAGAGGGGGCTATTCGGAAGTTTAGAAGAGACTCAAAACCAAAAAGCCCCCGAAAAATCAGGGGCTCCTAAAAAATTATACGGTACGGTTAATACTCGTCCTCGTTAAAAAAGAAGTCGTCTTTGGTAGGATAATCCGGCCAAATTTCCTCTATATTTTCGTAAGGCTCTCCGTCGTCTTCCAGTGCCTGCAGGTTCTCAATAACCTCTACCGGCGCTCCGGAACGGATAGCGTAATCAATTAATTCGTCTTTTGTTGCCGGCCATGGCGCATCTTCTAAGTGCGATGCTAATTCAAGTGTCCAATACATGCTTTTATATTAATTGGTAAATTTCCTTTTTCGCAAAAGTATAATATTTTTAATTTGATTTTTATTATTTTTTTGTAATTTTTTTAAAGCCTTGGTATCCACTGATTTTCAGGTACTTTATCATCATATCCTATCTTCCTGGCCAGTGTAAACAGGTAGTCGCTTAAACGGTTCAGGTAAATATTTACATGCTCATCCACCGTGCTTTCTTCGGCCAGGTGAACGGTTATACGTTCGGCACGGCGGCAAACACAGCGTGCTATATGGCAGTAAGATACAACATTGCTGCCGCCCGGCAAAATAAAATGCCGCAGTTCGGGCAAAGTTTCGTTCATCTTGTCCATCTCCTGTTCCAGCAGCTCAATATCAACAGCTTTTAAGTCGGGTATCACCATGCGCGATTTTTCCGGGTCGGCCGCCAACGATGAACCGATGGTAAAAAGCCGGTCCTGTATCTCCTTCAATATATCCTTATGGTGCCGGTCTATTTGCTGGTCGCGGATGAGCCCGATATAGCTGTTCAGCTCATCTACAGTGCCATAGCTCTCTATCCGCAGGTGGTGTTTAGGCACCCGCGTACCGCCTATAAGGGAGGTGTAACCTTTATCGCCGGTTTTGGTATATATTTTCATAGTAGCTTATTTACGATTAACCACAAAGGGCGCAAAGTATAAACACAAAGGTTACAAAGATTTTTTTGTTTGCTTATACCGGCGTTAAAAAAAACTTTGTGCACTTTGTGTAATAAAGCCGCACATCTTTGTGTTCTTTGTGGTAAAAGGCATCCAACATAAATGCCTGCACGGTGTTTGTTTTAATACATAGTATCTACCCGTTATGAAATTTTTCACATCTTCTGCCAAGTTTGCCCTTATTTGTTTAATTGCTGTACCCCTGTTTAGCTTTAAATGCAACAACGGCAGCACTGCGCAAGTAGCCCTGCCTCCGCCGCCCGTCCCCTCTTTCAGTAAATTTTTGAGCGAGAAGCAATATAACGACCTCTTCCCCGAGCGCGATAAGTTTTATACCTACCAGGCATTTATAAAAGCGGTTGACGAGATGGCACAGGTAAAGGTGAAAGTAACCCGGCGGGCGGTATCGGTTTACCAGTTCATCCGCACGGATAAACGTACGGGCAAAGACAGCATTGTGCGCCAGGATGGCGACTGGAATGAAGAATGGGCCAAAGAAAAGCCCGACAGCACTTATACGGTAGATTACG
>NZ_CAMLOV010000105.1 GCF_946481715.1 uncultured Mucilaginibacter sp.
AATTATCTTTTCCATTGTGTTTACTTTTATGTAAACTCATTTTAGGACAAGACAGACAAAATAGAACATGTCGTTCCATAGGAACGATTGGTGATACCAAGCTCGAGGGTAACGAACTATGTTGCCAATGAGTGAACGCTAACTATATATTACAATAAAATTAAAATATAATTTGGATATTAAAACCGCATTCGCATATATTTGTCAACGTTAATCGGTAGCAATACCTTAATCAATTCCCCTCAAAAGGATTTTGGTTTATAAAGAAGCGGCGAGAGATCAGGCTCGAAAACCCGCTGGCAACCCTCCAAAATGGAGAAGGTGCCAATTCCTGTCCCGGAAAAAGTATACCCGGGGAATATAAATTTTAATCAATGAAAAGTACAATTTACGTAGCTCAACAAAACATCCAGCAATCCCAACCGGGATTATCCCCTGCATACAACCAAATTATTGGCTGTATTTGTATGTGTTGCTGCTGTTGATCCTGTAACACGTTCCCCCTTTTAATTTTCCGGAAGCACGCGTGATACCCTAAAGGATAGTAATATCCTGCCGTAATTATACATTTTTCATTCAAAACCCTTTAAATCTACAGACTATGTCAAACTTAAAATTCGAAACCTTACAACTACATGCCGGCCAGGAACCCGACCCAACCACAGGTGCCCGCGCTGTGCCGCTTTACCAAACCACATCTTACGTTTTTAACAGTGCCGAGCATGGCGCAAACTTATTTGCGCTAAAGGAATTCGGCAATATATATACCCGCCTGATGAACCCTACTACCGATGTGTTTGAGAAACGCATTGCAGCATTGGAAGGCGGCGTAGCGGCCTTGGCAACAGGCTCGGGCCAGGCGGCGCAATTCTTGGCATTGAATAACATATTACAGGTTGGCGACAATTTTGTAACCTCGCCGTTTTTATATGGCGGCACGTACAACCAGTTTAAGGTTGCCTTTAAACGCCTGGGCATAGATGCCCGCTTTGCTAAGGATGATACTGCCGAGAATATCGAGCCACTTATCGACGAGAAAACCAAAGCAATTTATGTGGAAACCATCGGAAATCCGGGCTTTAACATACCCGATTTCGAAAAATTGGCGGCCCTTGCTAATAAGCACGACCTGCCACTGATTGTAGATAATACTTTTGCCGCGGGTGGCTATCTATTCCGCCCTTTACAACATGGGGCGCACGTGGTGGTAGAATCTACCACAAAATGGATAAACGGGCACGGTACCAGCATCGGCGGCGCTATCATCGATGGTGGTAACTACAATTGGGGCAATGGCAAGTACCCGCAATTTACCGAGCCATCCGAGGGTTACCACGGGTTGGTTTTTGCTGATGTGTTTGGCGTTAACGGCCCATTTGGCAATATCCAGTTCATTATCCGCGCCCGTGTAGAAGGGCTGCGCGATTTTGGCCCGTCGCAATCGCCATTTAATTCCTGGCTGAATATACAAGGTTTGGAAACCCTGTCGTTGCGTGTACAACGCCATGTAGATAATGCGCTGGAGCTGGCCAAATGGCTGGAGCACCACCCGCAGGTGGCTAAAGTGAACTACCCGGGGCTGGAATCTTCACCCCAGCACACGCTCGCCAAAAAGTATTTAAAAAATGGTTTCGGTGCGGTGCTTTCTTTTGAACTGAAAGGCGATAAGGAACTGGCCTCGGCTGTGATAGATAACCTTAAATTGGTGAGCCATTTAGCCAATGTTGGCGATGCCAAAACCTTAATAATACAACCATCGGCAACTACCCACCAGCAATTGAGCGATGCCGAGCAGCTTTCTGCGGGCGTAGCCCCGGCGCAGTTACGTGTTGCCGTTGGCATTGAACATATTGACGATATTAAAGCCGATTTTGCACAAGCATTTGCTAAAGTGGCGGAATTGGTATTAGCATAAGGTTCTTTTTTTTAGTTTTTTAAGTGATGTTATAAGGGAGCGGTTGTTTTAGCCAACTGCTCCCGAAATAACGAAAAGTACAAGAATGAGTTTACAAAGTTTTACTTACACAGGTGTATTCGAGCTGGAGAGCGGCAGTAAATTAAAGGATTTGCAGATAGGTTATAATACTTATGGCACACTTAATAAAAACCGCGATAATGTAGTTTGGGTATGCCATGCGCTTACTGCAAATTCGGATGTTTTTGATTGGTGGAAGGGCTTCTTCGGCGCAAACGACCATTTTAACCCCGATGAACACTTTGTTATCTGCGCCAATATTTTGGGTTCGCCATATGGCACGGTTAGTCCGTTAAGCATTAACCCAACCACGGGGCAGCCCTATTATCTTTCTTTCCCCGATGTTACTATAAGGGATATGGTTAAAGCCCATCAATTACTTGCCGATCATTTAGGGATAGAGCATATAGAGATCCTGTTGGGTGGCTCATTGGGTGGCCAGCAGGCCCTGGAGTGGAGTATCATTGATCCTAATCGGATTAAAAACTTAATTTTAATTGCCACAAATGCCAAGCATTCGCCCTGGGGTATTGCCTTTAACGAATCGCAACGGCTGGCCATTGCCGCCGACCGTACTTTTTATGCCAATACACCCGATGGTGGCAGTAAAGGGCTTAAGGCGGCGCGCAGCATAGCGCTCCTATCCTACCGCGGCTATAAAACTTACGATATTACCCAGCAAGAGGACGACAGTAACATAACCGATAATTTTAAAGCATCCAGCTACCAGGATTACCAGGGCCAAAAACTGGTGAACCGTTACAACGCTTATAGCTATTGGTATTTAACCAAGGCTATGGATTCGCACAACGTTGGCCGCGGCCGTGGCGGAGTTGATAAAGCCCTTAGCCTGGTAAAAGCCCGCACATTGGTTATCGGTATAAAATCTGATGTGTTGTTCCCCATCGAGGAGCAACAGTATCTATTCAGGCATATCCCAAAATCTGCCTTTGCCGAACTCGATTCGTTTTACGGGCACGATGGATTTTTAATTGAAACAGAAGACTTAACAAACATTGTCACGTCGTTTTTTAAAACCGATGTGAAAGGAAAAATTATAGAATTGCAAAAAACTGCTTAATGAGTAAGAAACTAAATATTGGCCTCTTCGGGTTCGGAGTGGTAGGCCAGGGGCTATATGATATTATCCGTACCAAAAACCTCAACCTCGAAATAAAAAAGATCGCCATAAAAAACCCCGGCAAACTGCGCACCCTGCCACAGGAATTGTTTACTACCGACCGCGATGAGCTACTGAATAACCCCGAGATAAATACCATTGTTGAACTGATAAACGATACTGCGGCTGCGTTTGAAATTGTGTCGCGCGCGTTAAGCTCCGGCAAAAATGTAGTATCGGCCAGTAAGAAGATGATAGCTACTTATTTGCACGAACTGATTGCCTTGCAGGAAAAGCACGGCACATCGTTATTATACGAAGGTGCAGTTTGTGGCAGTATCCCCATCATCCGTAACCTGGAGGAGTATTACGATAACGAATTGCTGCACTCTATCAGCGGCATATTCAATGGTTCATCCAACTACATCCTGTCAAAAGGCTTCTTAGAAAATTTAGATTACAATAGCGCGCTGAAACAAGCGCAGGACCTCGGCTTTGCCGAAACCGACCCCACAATGGATGTTGGCGGTTACGACGCTAAATATAAGCTAATTATTGCGGCAGCGCACGCCTACGTCGTTATTGTTGAGCCGGAAGCGGTGCTGAACATTGGTATACAAAACCTAAGCGCTAACGACCTGCAATACGCCCGCGAAAAAAACCTGAAGATAAAGCTGGTACCTGTAGCTAAAGAATTGGATGCCCGCAATGTTGCCATGTTTGTACTCCCTAAGTTTGTGAACGAAAGCGAATTTTTATACAATGTGGAATATGAGTATAATGGCGTAACCGTACAGGCAGCTTTTGCCGACCAGCAGTTTTTCTTTGGGAAAGGTGCGGGTGGCCATCCTACCGGCTCGGCTGTGCTATCAGATATTGCAGCGCTGCGTTACAATTATGGGTACGAGTATAAAAAGGCGAAGGAAATTAAAGACCTGCACTTTACCAATAACATAGAAATAAACATATACCTGCGGTATGAAGACGAAGCATTAGTAGAGGCACTTGGCTTTGAGTATATAAAAGAGCGCTATTACTCGGGTAGTTATAAATTTGTTATCGGAAAAATTAATTTGCAAAAACTGATAGACAACCAGCAACGTATATCTGATAACAAGGCATTCGTAGCCTTTGCCGATCAGCTAACGGGGGTCAGTTTAGCACCGGCAAAAATACATGCCGCCTGAAGTTTTTTAGTAGATTCTTCCGGTAAAACAAAAGGCCCTTTACGGGCCTTTTGCATTTTGTAGAATTCACATTTAATTAACTATATACTTCGGCTAATATCCCAGTTTTCGAGGTAGTCGGCCACCTTGCGCACAAACGTTCCGCCTAAAGCGCCATCCACTACCCTATGATCGTATGATAGCGAAAGGAACATCATGTGCCTGATGCCTATCGCATCGCCTTGCGGTGTCTCTATCACAGCAGGTTTCTTTTTTATAGCACCTACAGCCAATATGGCCACCTGCGGCTGGTTGATGATAGGCGTACCCATCACATTGCCGAACGAACCCACGTTGGTGATGGTAAATGTGCCGTCTTTTACATCATCGGGCAATAACTTACCAATGCGGGCGCGGTGTGCCAGGTCATTCACCGCTTTGGCAATGCCCAGCAGGCTCAGCTCATCGGCGCGTTTTATAACAGGCACTATCAGGTTACCATTTGGCAGGGCAGTTGCCATGCTAATGTTTATATTTTTCTTTTTGATGATCTGCGTACCCACAACCGATACGTTTATCATCGGCAGCGCAACAATAGCTTTAATTACCGCCTCAATGAATATCGGGGTGAAGGTGAGCTTTTGCCCTTCGCGTTTTTCAAAAGGCCCTTTAATTTTTTCGCGCCAGTTCACCAGTTCGGTTACATCGGCCTCAACAAACGAAGTAACGTGCGGCGAGGTATGCTTGCTGTAAACCATATGATCGGCTATCAGCCTGCGCATACGGTCCATTTCTATAATTTCATCACCGCCCGATACTGAAGTTGCAGGTTTCGGCGCAGCTTTTGGCGCTTCGGATGCAGGCGCAGGTTTTGGTGCATCCGCAACAGGGCCTATTTTTGGCGCTTCCGTTTGTGCCGGTACATTAACAGGTTCGTCGGCAGGGGCTGCAGGTTGTTCGGCAAGGGATGGTGGCGCTACATATGGCGGCGGTATTGCAGCAGTGTATGTAATCACCGGCTCGGCATGTAATACCGGTTCGGGATGCGGTGCATGCTTAGCTTGCTCTACTCTTGCCGGGCGGTGTTTAAGGTAATCCAGCAGGTCGTCTTTTGTTAAACGGCCTTCAGCCCCGGTGCCGGGTATACGGTCAAGTTCGTCATTGCTTATCCCTTCCTGTACAGCAATACTTTTCACCAAAGGCGAATAAAAACGATTATCGAATTTTGTGCTGCTTATAACAGGTGTGGCATGCTCCTTCAATTGGCTAATGCCCGGTATATCCTGTGGCGGATAAATTGTTTCGGCTGGCGCGGTATATTGGGGTGCAGAAGGTGCAATGGGCTCGGGTGTTTGCGCTGCAACAGGTTGTGGTGTTGGGGCGTTCTCAGCTACAGCTGGTTGCGTTGGTTCGGCTATAGGCGCAGGGGCGGCATCCTCAACCCTGTCGGGCTCGGTCTCTATCACTGCTATGGCAGCGCCTACCTGTACTACATCGTTTTCCTGATACAGTTGTTCTATTAATTTACCAGCTACCGGAGAAGGGACTTCAGAGTCTACCTTATCGGTTGCAATTTCCATCACTGCCTCGTCTACTTCAATATAATCTCCCGGGCTTTTAGCCCATTTGATTACTGTTGCCTCCGCAACACTTTCCCCCATCTTCGGCAGTAACAATTGGTATTTGGCCATACACAAGTATTGTTGGTTTGGTCAAAATTAGAGATTTTGCTTGTTACTTTTCGTATTCCTTAAGTAAAGTAATTAACATAAAAAATGCCCATACGGCACTCCTTTCGATGTTTTGGAGGCGTTTATTACCAAATGTGAATTTCTTTACAACAGTTTTATTTGCATTTGCCACCGCAATCCATACGGTACCTACAGGTTTATCATCGGTGCCTCCACCCGGCCCGGCAATGCCAGTTACAGCAACGGCATAATCCGACTCGAAATTGCGGAGCGCACCTTCCACCATCTCCGCTACGGTTTCGTGGCTCACCGCGCCATACTGCGCTAAAGTCTCGTTTCTCACACCCAAAACGCTTTGTTTCAAATTGTTGGAGTACGATATCACCCCGCCAAGGAAAACCTGCGATGAACCCGCGTGCTGGGTAATAAGGTGGGATATGTACCCGCCAGTGCAGCTCTCGGCGGCAGATAAAGTAAGCCCTTTCGCAGCCATTAAATTCAATACCGCTTTTTCAAGCGGGATATCCTCTTCTGCCACTACGGCGTGCTTTACGCGTTCAATAATTTGCGTAGCATATTTATCTACCTCTGCCTGCAGCAAAGCGGCATCGTCGCCATCGGCGCTCAGGCGTAACCGCACCTGGCCAAGTTTTGGCAGGTAGGCAAGCTTAATATTTGCCGGCAGCGAATCTTCAATATCGGCTATTTTTTCCGCCAGGAATGATTCTCCCTCGCCCGCAGTCAAGATGGTTTTATGGATAATTACGGGCAGTTTTAAGGCGGCTTTTAACTTCGGTATTACCTCCTCCTCTACCATATATTTCATCTCGAAGGGTACCCCCGGCATAGATACATATATTTTGCCCGCATGGTTAAACCACATGCCCGGCGCCGTACCGTTTTTATTTAGTATTACTTCACAATTAGCGGGTACCTCGGCCTGTTTACGGTTTACTTCTAACAAGGGCCTGTTGTATTTTTTAAATATATTGGTAACGTTTGCCAATGCTGCTTCATTCAAAACCATCCCAACATTAAAATATTCGGCCAATGTATTTTTGGTAATATCATCCTTTGTTGGCCCCAGCCCGCCGGTTATTAAAATAATATCCGCACGCACGGCAGCCTCTGCAAGTGCAGCGAGGATGTGGTTGCGGTCGTCAGATACCGAAGATATTTGTTTTACGCGAATGCCCGCCGTGTTTAATTGTTCGGCCATCCAGGCAGAGTTGGTATCAACAATTTGCCCTATCAGTATTTCATCGCCTATGGTTATTATTTCTGCCAGCATTTTATTGAAATGATTGGTTGTTGGTATAATCGCTGCGCTTGCTCAGTTTTAGATCTTGTAAAATAGAGGATTTTACTTTCAGCGTAACGCTGTATGATTTGTAATAACCAAACGGCAGCCACTGCATAGAAAGGTCCCAGCAATGTAAATCGCGGTATATAGCAAACGATGTGGCGCTGCTTAGCTTCATCGCTCTTAAGTCATAGGTGGTATTGTACTGTATCTTCCATTTCTGGGTAATGCTTACATCGCCGCTTATCATTACCGTGTTGCTGGCACTGGAGTTAATGATACCGTTTTGGTAGCTGAAGCTGTAATTGACGGATAAATTCCAGGGCACATTAAAATCTACATAAGCACTCGGATCACTATTGATCAATGCCAGGCGCTGCGCCTGGTCGGCTGTCATACCTGCAAGCGTCCCGTTAGCGTTTTGCTGCTGTTTTGGCCTAAAGGTTGATGGGTTTAAACTGGCGCTCATAGAAAGGCTAAAGTTTTGCAGCGTAGGGAATTTACCATCGCGTATGCTGAGGCGGTTTATACGGCGTATATAATTCTGCACGCCCCCGTTACTGATAGAGTCGCGTATCAGCGTGGTATAAGGATCGAACGAGCCACTAAAGTTGATATTAACCTTCTGATCTAAAATGGATGTGTGGCCGGATAAGCTGATGGTAGAGAGCTTCAAGGAATCTGCCGCAAAATTATAAAATGTTGATATAGAAAGCCCTTGTAAAATAGGTATTTTCCTGTCCGTGCCCGATGTATCGGTACTTTTTGCCTTTACCTTGGCCTCGATAGTGTTATCGAGCGAGAAACCGATACCAGCCTGTTTCCCCGCAGACGGCCCGCCATAAACCGATTGCTCGAAGATAGAATACCGCTGCGAAGTGTAAGGGTAAGGCACGCTTGCTGCACTTACTGCCGTGCGGTAGTAGCCGTAGCTGGGGTCGCCAAAATCGGGGCGGTAACTAAAGCTTATTTGCGGCGTACTTGTGGTACGGATAGCTTTTAAATTGCCTTTTTTAAAGGTTAAGGTACTATAAACTTTTGTAGACACACCTGCGTTTAAACTGTACTCGCCCGCGCGCTTAAAGCCGGGCACTGTATCGGTGATAGGGATTAGCTGCCCGTTGATGCTTCCCCTGTCAAATCGTTTGTTTATGCTTTGGAAATACCAGCGCTCGGTATAGTTGCCGCCCGTATTAAACTGAAAATATTTTAGCACATTTAAACTTAACGATACAGGCACCGTGTGCTGGAATCCGTTTTGCATCCTTTTGGTTAAGGTTTCCTTTGTAAATAATTCGGCTTCGGGTACATTAGTAACTTTGTTGGTACCCACCAAACTATAGCCCAGGCTTATTTTTTGATACCATTTTTGTTCGCCAACCCTGTCTTTCGGATCAAATGGGCTGATGGTAGACATGTTGAAACTGAAGGTTGGCAGTTCTAACGTTACTGTTTTTTTAGTAAGATCTTGCGAGTGGCCTAAACTTACGTTTAAATTGAAGGGCGAACCGGCCCAGGTTTTACCATAGTTTATACTCGACCGCAGGTTGTTTTGCGTAAGCGCTTCCAGGTTGTAGTTATCCTGTGCACGTGTACTTTGGTAAAAACTTGATGTACCGGCATTTACAGAAGCACTGAAAGAGGTACCAGGATGCGCATTAGGATCTTGCGAATGCGACCAGGTAATGTTGAAGTCCTTTCGGGCAGGATCGCCCACGAGCCCATAATTGTGCGAGCCATAGCTAAGCGTTAAGTTACCACCATATTTATACCTTTTTAAATACCGCGAATTGGCGCTGAGCTCGTAAGACCCCTTAGAATATAACGACGCCATGAAGGTAACATCCATATTATCATTAAGGCCAATATAATACCCTAAGTTGCGCAGATAAAAACCCAGCCGCTGGTCTTCGCCAAAGGTAGGAAGCAACACGCCCGATGTACGGGAATTGGGCTTGGGGAAGAAACCAAACGGAATAGCAAAGGGCAATGGTACGCCTTCAATCTCCAGGTATGCCGGGCCCGATATGATCCTGTTTTTTTGCCCTATCCCCTTTGTTATCACAATACCAAAATGCGTATCGGGGAAAGGCAGGTCGCAAGTGCTGAAAATTACGTTGCGGTAAGCTACTTCGTTATGAGGCAAAACTTTAGCCTGCCCGCCCGAAATAAAGTTGCCGTCCTGCTGGGTGGCGGGGTTCCATATTTTACCTTTCTTGGTATCGTAATTAAACAAAAGGGAATCAGATGCAACAGGCTTCTCCTGCCCCGATTTTGATATAGGCCTCCCCTCTCCGTACCGCTTGTTGGGGCTAATGCGGCCACGCGCAAAAATCAGGTGGTTTTTTTCGTCGATGCGTATGTAATCGGCATCCAGTTCAAAATCTTCATAAACAACTTTTGCCCTGCCGTACAGGTACGACATTTTATTTTTCCTATCCGTATGAGACGAGTCTTCGGCCGTAGCTTTTATAATTGATTTTATGCCCGAGCCTTTTGGCGTTGTATCGCGTTGGGCCGTGTTGTAACCTGTTCCATTGTTGGTCTTTGCGCCTTTGGGCGGTTTTTTTAGCTTCAAAAGCTTACGGTCGCGTACAGAATCAAGTTTAATAATGGTATCTTTAGCAGATGTTTTGCCATGCGCGCTATTTGCAGACGCCGCCACACTTGCCATTAAGATAATTGCAAACAGAAAAAAAAGGCTAACTAATTTCAAAATAGATTATGAATAGTATTTTTGCAGGTACAGTTAACAGCGTTCAAACATAATGAAAAATAAAATATTGAACAGGTTGAAAAAGTTGATTTCCGGCTCAGGGGCATTATTATTAGGCCTATCGTTGTTTTCATTTAATTCTGAAGCTTCCGTTAAAAAAGACACTATAGTTAATAACTTTAAACTAAAAACTATCATTATAGATGCAGGGCACGGCGCTAAAGCTGAAGGCTCTCCTCCGGGGCATTATTCGCCTGGCGCAAGCGGCACTTTTTCTTTGGAAAGAAATGTAACGCTTGCTATTGCATTAAAATTGCAAAAAGCAATTGAAAAAGATGTTAATGGTGTAAAGGCCGTTTTAACCCGCACCACGGCCGATGACGTATCTTTTGAAAGGCGCGCAGAGATAGCAAATGCCAACAAAGGTAACCTGCTTATTTCCCTCCACTGCAATTCCTTATCAGACAGGATAGTGCGTGAGCGGGTTGGCACTAAACGGCGCAAACCTGTGTACCGCACTGTCAGGGTTCCCGATCGTTCGGGCAAAGGGGTGCTTATGCTCATATACGGTTTGCACCGCTCTCAGGAAGAAGAAAACGCTATTAAACGTAACCAGGTAGAGGACGACTCGGATATCAACGGTGACGCACTGGACCCTAACGACCCTACCGTTATTATCCTGACAAACGAGTACAAACGTAAGTTTCGCAAACAAAGCGTAAATATTGCAAACTTTATTAACGATGAACTTGTTCAGAATGACGGGAGGCGCAGCGAAGGGCTACGCGAACAAGGCCTATATATACTGTGCCATAGTGCCATGCCATCGGTAATGATAGAAACGGGTTATATTAACAACCCCGATGAAGAGGAATATTTAAACTCGGAAGACGGGCAAAATGAAATTGTTGATTCGATAGTACGGGCTATAAAAAATTACAAAAACCAGATAGAAACACCTATTACAAACTAAACCTGCATCTGCCTTGAAAATATCTAACGAAACAAAGATCGGCGCATTAACTGCTGTATCCATCACCGTATTAATACTCGCCTACAGTTTTTTAAAAGGAAACGACATTTTTTCGGGCTCTAATAAATTTTACGCCGTTTACCGTAGTGTGGAAGGCCTAACCGTATCAAAGCCGATTTTGGTGAACGGTTTTCAAATAGGGCGTGTATCAAAAATGCAACTGCATGCAGATGGGCGCACAACCGTAGAATTTAAAGTAAATTCTGAATACAAAATCCCGGATAATACATTAGCGCGCTTAGAAAGCACCGACCTGCTTGGAGGAAAAGCTATTGTTTTTGAACTTGGCAACAGCCAAAAATATGCCCAAGACCAGGATACCTTACGTGCCGATATACAAGGCAGCCTTGCAGAAAGTTTACAACCTATACAGCGCAAAGCAGAGGTTTTGATAAATAAGGTAGATTCGGCAATGGGTGCCATTAATAAAATTTTGAACCCGAACTTTCAAAAAAATGTTGACAGGAGTTTTGCAAGTATAGCCAACTCTTTGGAAACATTAGAAAACACGACGAAGAAATTAGATGCACTTGTAGGCGCACAAAGCGGCCACATCGATCAAATAATGGCTAATGCCGAAGCTACATCCGGCAATTTAAAAGTAAGCACAGCCAGGTTGGATGGCATTGCGGGCAACTTTCAGAAATTCAGCGGCGACCTGGCTAATTCAAACATTAAGCAAACTTTAGATAATGCCAACAAAGCCGTTGCCGACCTGCAGGCCACCATGGCTAAAGTAAATAGCGCCGATGGTTCATTAGGTTTATTAATGAATGATACCAAATTATACGACAATCTAAATAACGCATCTAAAAACCTGGATAACCTGATGATCGACTTGAAGGCACATCCAAGCCGTTACGTGCATTTTTCGATATTTGGGAAAAAGGGAAATTGATTTTTAGTTAGAAAGGTTGGAAAAGTTGGAAAAGTTAGAGAAATCGAAAAGGCTTTTGTATTCAACTTTTTTAACCTTTCTAACGTCTCCAACCCTACTCCGATATCACAAAGGTTTTGCCTTCTACCGCAAGTTCCGTATTTGGGAATACGCTTTGCGCTTCGTCCAGTAATTCGTTTAGGGTTTTGTATCGGGCAGAAAAATGGCCAATGATAAGTTTGCCGGCATTTGTTTTTACAGCCACCTCTGCTGCCTGTAACGCTGTGGTATGGTGTGTTATCTGCGCCCTATCCAGCATTTCGTTTAAAAAGGTTGCCTCATGGTACAGCAGTGTTGCACCGGTTATTTGTTCAAAGTAGCGGGGGTTATAAAGCGTATCCGAACAATAGGCATAGCTTTTAGGTTCTTCAGAATCAATGGTAAGGGTATCATTTTTATAAATGGTACCATCCGGAGCGTCATAATCTCTGCCTTTTTTAAGCGCGGTGTAAAATGCTACAGGGATATCCAGTTCTTCCAGTTTCTCCTTAATGAGTTTCCGTTGCCGTTTTTTCTGCTTGAACAGGAAGCCGGTAGTGGGTATGCGGTGGTCTAATGGAATGGTTTCAACAAGCACGTCCTGGTTATCCAATATCAGCATCGGCCTTTCATCAGATGTGAATATAAATTCTACCGGATAATGCAGCGTGGTCTCCGAATATTTTAGCTGGAGGTCTATTATTTCTTTTAAGGCCGGGGGGCAAAAAACTTTTAGCGCTTTTTTGCGCCCGTTGAGGTGCATTGATGACAACAGCCCTACAAGCCCAAGATAATGGTCGCCATGCAGGTGGCTGATAAAGATATAATCTATACGGCTGGCCTTTACATCAAAGCGCAGCATTTGCTGTTGGGTGCCTTCGGCACAATCAACCAGATACAGCTTCTCGTTGATATTGAGAATTTGCGCTGTAGGATTGCGGTTAAAAATAGGAGTAGCAGAGCTGCTGCCCAGTATAGTTACTTCGAATTTCATACCGGGGTAGCCAAAAAATTACCTTATTTCTCTCTTCAGTTCTTTTTCTATCTCTTCCATAAAAATCAGGTCGATAGCCTCTTCGCAAGAGGGAACAACAGAAAGTACATTATCTAATTGCGAAATAGTAACCAAACGTGCCACAGCATCGTTAAGCCCCGATAAAATGAACGAACCGTTTGCGTTTTTGCAAAGGCGGTGCCCAACCAATAAGCTGCTTAAACCTGATGAATCGGCAAACTTCACTTGCGAAAGGTCAAGGATGATGTTTCGCTGCCCTTCGGTGTTGATCAGAATAAGTTCTGACTTAAGCTGAGGGGTGATCAGTGAGTTTAATTTTGATTCGTTAAGCTTAATAAGGATGTATTTCTCGTGCTTATCAACCGTATATTTCATTTTGGGATATTTAAAAAGCTAAGATATAACTAATTTACATTTAATTAAAAAAATTACAACTCGGCCAACGCTGCATTTATATTCCGTTCTACCCTTTGCAAAACATTTTCATCGCCGGGTTTTACAAAAGCCTCGCCTGTAATTTGCTGGTATAACTCTATATACCTATCGGATATGGACAAAACGATCTCCCTCGTCATTTCGGGCACAACTTGCCCGTCTTTCCCCTGAAAATCGTTCTCTATCAGCCATTTCCTTACAAACTCTTTGGAGAGCTGTTTTTGTGGCTCGCCATTTTGCTGGCGTTCTGCATAGCCATCACTATAAAAATAGCGCGATGAATCGGGCGTGTGTATCTCATCTATCAGGTAAATGGTATCGCCAACTTTACCAAACTCGTACTTAGTATCTACCAGTATCAGCCCCTGCCCTGCCGCAATTTCGGTACCACGGGCAAACAGCTGGCGGCTATAGCTTTCCAATTGAACATAGTCGGCTTCGCTAACGATGCCTTTGGCTAAAATATCCTCGCGCGAGATATCCTCGTCGTGCCCCACCGACGCTTTTGTAGTTGGGGTGATGATGGGTTCGGGCAGTATGTCGTTCTCCTTTAACCCTTCGGGTAAGGTTACGCCGCAAACCTGGCGCTTGCCTAAGGCATACTCGCGGGCGGCATGGCCGGCAAGGTAGCCGCGTATCACCATCTCCACCTTGAAAGGCTCGCATATGCGGCCAATGGTAACACTCGGGTCCGGCACGCTGAGTACCCAGTTTGGTACAATATCGGCAGTAGCTTTTAAAAATTTAGCGGCAATTTGGTTAAGCACTTGCCCTTTAAAGGGGATCGGCTCGGGCAATACCACATCGAATGCAGAGATCCTATCGGTAACCACCATGGCCAGGTATTTATCGGCAATGGTATATACATCGCGCACCTTACCTTTATAATAATCCGTTTGCGATGGGAAATTAAAATGTGTTTCTTTTATAGCGTCCATTGTTTTAGATATGAGATGTGAGATATGAGATGTGAGACAAACCTCGCTTGCCTGCAATCCAATCTTCACAGCTAAATTCTACAATTTTGATGTCAGATACCAATTGAGCTAATCTCAAATCTCATATCTAACATCTCAAATCTCTATTGTATATCCCCGTAAGCTTCTAATATCCGGCGAACCAGTTTGTGCCTTACAACGTCTTCTCCGCTTAGGTAAACTATGTCGATACCTTTTATGTCGGTAAGGATGCGAAGTGCCGTATAAAGCCCCGATTGCTGCTTCTTTGGTAAATCAATCTGCGTTACATCGCCGGTTACAATGAATTTTGCCGATGGGCCCATACGAGTCAGGAACATCTTCAATTGCATATCGGTGGCGTTTTGTGCCTCATCCAAAATCACAAAGCAATTATCCAGCGTTCGGCCACGCATAAATGCCAGTGGGGCAATTTCTATGGTGCGGTTCTCCAGGTAAAGCTTTAGCTTTTCTGCCGGTATCATATCGTCCAGCGCATCATATAGCGGGCGCAGGTACGGGTCGATTTTTTCCTTCAGATCGCCCGGTAAAAAGCCCAGGTTCTCGCCTGCTTCAACCGCCGGGCGGGTAAGGATAATACGTTTAATCTCTTTGTTTTTTAATGCGCGTACAGCTAATGCTACGGCAGTATAGGTTTTACCGGTACCTGCAGGGCCAATGGCAAACAGGATATCGTTTTTGCCGATGCCATCCACCATACGGTGCTGGTTGGTAGTGCGGGCACGAACCATTACGCCGTTAGGGCCAAAAACCAATACCTCGCCGCTTGCAAACTTATCTGCCGCAGCAGGTTCGCCGTTAGATGATGCCGGTGTAGGCTTGGTGCCTAATATGCGCTCCACATCATTAGCGTTAAGGCTTTCGTATTTTTCTAAATGCTGCACTAAACGGTCAAACTTTTCCTGGAATAGCCCCAGTTCGTTTTCGTCTCCTAAAACCTTTACTTCGCTGCCGCGTGCAACTATTTTAAGCTTAGGGTATTGCTTTTTAATGATCTCGAAATGATCATTATTCGGGCCCCATAAAACGGCGGGGTTTACCTGGTCAATTGATAGTTTTAGCTCGTTCAATACTAATTGATTTTTTCAGTTGCAGATTTTTATGAATTAAAAATTTAATATTTGCACCTTTAAATGCTCACACAAGATTAGTAATAAATATTATAAAATTAATGGCAATTATAACTTTAACTACTGACCTGGGCGATAAAGATATTTATCAGGCCGCCCTTAAAGGTAGTATTTTAAAGTTACTGCCAACAGTAAATATTGTAGATATTACTAACAATGTGGCGGCTTTTAACGTGCAGCAAGCAGCTTTTATATTAAAGAACAGCTTCTATTACTTCCCCGATGATACGGTGCATTTGATAGGCATCGATACCGTTTACAACAACGCTACCCGTTACCTCGCGGTACGCTACAAAAACCACTTTTTTGTAGGTGCGGATAACGGCATTTTCTCGTTAATGTTTGATGCTGAGCCAGAGGAAATTGTAGAAATAAACATTATGCAGGACCTTAAATTCCTGCACTTCCCGCTGGCGGATATTTTTGTAAAGGCCGCCTGCCATTTGGCCAATGGGGGTACGCTGGCGCAAATAGGTATCCCGGTTAGTAATGTGGAAAACAAATCTAACCTGCACCCCGTTATCGATAATAATCTGATCCGGGGCGCGGTGATCTATATCGATTCGTTCCAGAATGTGATAACCAACGTTACCAAGGAGTTTTTTAACCGGGTGCAACAAGGCCGGCGTTTTGTGCTGTACTTTAAACGCAACGAAACCATCACCCACCTTAGCTGGCATTACAACGAAGTACCCGAAGGCGAAAAGCTCTGCCTCTTCGGTATCAGCGACCACCTGGAGATAGCCATTAACAAAGGCAACGCCAGCGGTTTATTAGGTTTGAATGTTGGGGACAGTGTTATTATTGATTTTAAGTAGATGGTCTATTGGCCATTGCAGGCTTTTTGGAGTTTAGGCAAATGGGACAAATTGTACGATCAGTACAGTTTTGTACACTGGTACATTTGTAAAGCATCCGGCATTCCCGATAAGGATCCCCCAAAATCAACATTAAATACCTGCCTGCCCAGCATGGCCAAACGGGGGCTAAGCGCAGCATGGAAGAGTTTTTTAGTACCCCGTAAAAGATAACACAACCACTACCCCACCCTTTTAGCTTATCTTTGCTGCTCTTCATTTTATTACACATGATACAGCAAACGCTCCAAAAACTTAATATCGAAAAGCTAAACCCTATGCAGGAGGCAGCTATAGCAGCTGTAAAAAAAGGCGATGTAATATTGCTTTCGCCTACCGGCTCGGGCAAAACGCTTGGGTTTTTACTGCCTTTATTAAGTTTGCTGGATAGTAAAGTAGCAACAGTACAAGCGCTTATTTTAGTACCGTCGCGCGAACTTGCTTTGCAGATAGAACAGGTTTTCCGCTCCATTGGCAGCGGTTTTAAAGTGAATTGCTGTTACGGTGGGCACCCCGTACGCACCGAAATGAAGAACCTTTCGCAGCCGCCGGCAGTGTTAATCGGCACGCCGGGCCGCATAGGCCACCATCTACGCCGCGAGAGTTTTAGCACAGATACTATTACCACCCTGATACTGGATGAATTTGATAAGGCGCTGGAGTTTGGCTTTCAGGAAGATATGGCCTACATCATCGGCCAATTGCGAAGCCTGAGGAAACGCGTACTTACTTCGGCCACGCAAATGGACGAGATACCTCGCTTTACAGGCATTAACAAACCCATCACCCTTAATTATTTAAGCGATAGCGCGCCAACGGCCAACCTGAAGCAAAAGGTGGTTATTGCCGAAGCTGCTGATAAGCTGGAAGCGCTTTTTGCCCTGATATGTAAAATTGGCGATAAGGCAACCCTGGTGTTCTGCAACCACCGCGAGGCTGTAGAACGCATTAGCGATGTGCTTTGGGATAACGGGCTGCCCAACGATGTTTTCCACGGCGGTATGGAGCAGGACGACCGCGAGCGCGCCTTAATAAAATTCCGCAACGGCAGCCACCGCATCCTCATCACTACCGACCTCGCCTCTCGCGGGCTGGATATCCCCGAGATAGAACATGTGATACATTACCAGTTGCCGCATACCGAAGAAGCTTTCACCCACCGTAACGGGCGTACAGCGCGTATGCACGCTGCGGGTACCTCCTACCTTATGCTTTCGCCCGGGGAAAAGCCGGCATACATAGCAGAGATGCCGGAGGTGGAAGATCTATCAGGCGAAATTGTTATCCCGCAGCCATCACCATGGACCACCCTTTACCTCGCCGCGGGTAAAAAAGACAAAGTAAACAAGGTAGATATTGTAGGGTTGCTGCTCAAAAAAGGCGAATTGAATAAAGAAGACCTCGGACTGATAGAAGTGCTCGATTTTTCCTCCTATGCCGCCGTAAAACGCGTACGCGCAGAACGCGTGGTAGCATTGGTTAAGAACGAGAAAATTAAAGGGAAAAAGGTTAAGATAGAGGTATCGAAATAATAGACCCTTAATTATAAATTTAGCCCGGCAGCAAACGGTTTTTCCGGGGCATCGCGCTGTGTCAGGAAAAAATAATGAAACCCGCTCTGTTAGTTTGCTTTTGCCCAATCTAAAGCAAACTGATGGGCTTCGTCAACGCGGTCAACCCTAACTTCTTTACCATCCTTTACAAGTGTTTCCTGAAAACCGTGACTGCAGTTGGGGTACACTTTGTAGGTGAGGTTTTTTTTGCCTTTCCTTAAGAATTCAAGTTTGGCATAATCCATATCTATAATAGTTTGGTTATTGTCCTTACCGCCGGCCACATACAAAATCGGGATGTTAAGCTTAAGCATGTTTTCTAACGGCGTAGTTTCAGAAAAACTACTCCATTTTAAATAAGTGGCTCCATACCATTTCTTATCAGTAGCTAACGGGCTTGCATATATTTTTTCATATTCGTTATAAAGCGAATCTACAATTTGCTGGCCTTGTTCAGCTGTAATTTTACCGGCAGCCGCATCAAGCCGTGCATTAATAAGAAAATCATATAACTGATTGAGCGCATTGCCAACAAAACAAATAACATGGGTAACCTTTTTGTTGAACACGGCTACTAATGGCGCAACTTGCGAGCCCTCCGAATACCCCATCACAATAATATGTTTTTTGTCGACAGGTATTTTCTTTACTGCATAATCGATAGCTTCCGAGGCCGCAATCGCTCGCCACTGTAAACTATAAAATTTATCATAAACGGCATTGCCAGGGTAATAAGCATTGCCGGCCCGGTATCTGAGGCTATCGCTAAAAGGGATACCGGGCTTGCTGATGAGTACCACCGTATAATTTTTTGAGGCTGTAGCTATATCGAGGGAAACAGATGTGCTGTAATTACCGGAGCTTTTTCTAAAAATCAATGGCATATTGCCGGAGCCATCAATGTATATCAATAACGGCTTTTTTATGTTTCTGTTAGCTTTGCTTATATGGATAACAATATTACCCAGCTGTTTATTCGTAATTGTATCGTGGTCGAAAACGCTATCCAAGCGGTTTTGCGCAGAGCCTTGTATACTCGTAAATATTAAACAAACCGATGCTATTAATTTAAGGGCGTTGTGGTAAAACTTATAAATCATGAGAATTTGGGCGCTTATTATGAAGTTAGGATAAAAGACGTTTTATTTTCTCAAACGTTACGGTCTATTTCTTTCCGTTATTTACAATATTGCTTTTTTGGTATGCCCTTTTTCTTGAATTTTAATCATCGGTTAGCCAGCATATGTCAGTTTTCCTCCCTACTTCGTCATCTTCTCTATCTCCGCCTTAACGTCTATATTGTTATCCCTTTGCAATAACGCGCCAAGCCGCTCATAAATAGGCTTGCCGGCATCAATATCGTTGGTTGATGCGGGTTTTCCGCCAAACCATTTGTTCATATCCCAATTAATCTTAAAGCTTACCTATTTGGTTTCCTTAGTTCCGCCAATGGCGCAAATTAGCACATCGTAACTCGCATTATTTTTGGTGATTAGTTTTTGGCCGGTTACCGATAGGTAGTTATCGTTTACCCGTAATTTCCTAACAATAAGGTATTCCTGATTAATGGAGTTTACTACATATTCATCCTTTATCTCTTCGGAAAGGTAATTCGGGTCCAGTTTATCGTATTTGATATAGAAAGCCCAAAGGCAGGCATCTTTTAAAGCTGACAATACCGATTGGCTCTCGGGGTATTTCTGATAGGCCTCCCAACCGGCATCAAATGCGTTTTTGAAATCCTTTTGATACGCATATTCGTTAATAAGGCGTACCCAGGTCATTTCGGTAGTATGGTTAACATTGCCGGTATTTAGCACAATCGATT
>NZ_CAMLOV010000106.1 GCF_946481715.1 uncultured Mucilaginibacter sp.
ACAACAGCTGAAAACATCTGGAGCAATTACAGCAATGCATTCGACCACTTAAGCACTAACGGGCCTGTGGTTTATAACACCAGCCTGCAACCCAAAAAACTGTTGCTGGCCGATATAAAAACCGGGCAGGTAGTGCGTAATAACGATGCACAGGATAAACCTTTGGCGAATAATATAGTCGTACCTGTATTAACATCCGCCAGCCAATTTGTGCCGGGTACACTACCCGCCGAGCCTTTTGGAAATATAGTGCATTACCTTAATCACAATAATTATAGAATTGTATCTTTGCACGCGTTGAAAAACGGTGTGCTGCAACAGCACATTTATATTATGGATGGTACACAAGTATTGTATACCGATTTATTGAACAGCGGTATACAAAAATTACAACCCGAGGCGTTTGTATTACATAAAAATGCCCTGGTATACATAAAAAACAGAACAGAAATTACTGTATTACCCATATAAAATACTGTATAATAATTAATTATGAAATTAAAGCCCCTGTTATTATCCACCATATTCACTACGCTTTCCGCCTCTTTGTTTGCCCGCCCGCTGGTTGATTCGGTTGGCGTAGAGAACCTAAACGGAAAGAAAGTTATCCTCCACAAGCTGGATCCTAAAGACAATTATTACTCCCTTGGCCGCAAGTATGGCGTTAGCCCAAAAGCCATCATCGAGTTTAATGCCAACGCGAGCATGCAAATAGGCAAGATTATCAAAGTACCAACCGAGCGCCCATTTAGCGGCGATGCCCCCGCAGCAGCGGTAGTAACCACTACCCCTGCCCAGCAGCCACAAACCAAACCGGTGGTACAACAGCCTGTAACCACTACCCCGCCGGTTACCACACCTGTAGTAACCCAGCAGCCGGCAGCAAGTACGCCACCCGTAGTAAAACCTGCGGAGCAAAAGGCTGAGCAAAAAACCGCGCAGGAAGTTGCCAACAGCAATGTAAGCGGCATTACGGTTCAGCAGTACAAGGTTTCGGCTGGCGAAACGCTTTACTCCATAGCCAAGCGCTTTGGTACTACGGTTGATGATATCACCGCCACCAATAAGTTAACAAGCAGTATAGTGCCTGGCCAGGTACTAACTATACGTTCGGGCGTACCGGCTACCCCGCCGCCACCACCGCCTGTTGCACACCCTGTTGATACCGCTTTAGCCAAACGCGACAGCACCTATGTTGCATCGCCTGCCGATTCGCTTGCCGACAAACGCGCAGGAGCCGGTAAATACGGATTGTTTGAAAAGAATGAAAAAGGAGTAGCTACCTGGATAGATGATACCAGCCTGGATCCTAATAAGAAATTGGTATTGCATCGCACTGCCCCAATGGGCACCGTTGTACGTATTACAAACCCCATGACGGGTAAAAGCACCTTTGCCAAAGTAGTTGGCCGCTTTACCGATAATCAAAACACCCAGGGTGTGATGATTGTGATGACCAAAAACGTAGCCGAATCTATCGGCGCTATAGATAAACGTTTCCATGTAACCATTAGCTACGGTACCCCTAATGAATAAACCTTATGTAATTGGTGTAACCGGCGGAAGCGGAAGTGGCAAGACCTTTTTTTTGAAGTGTTTTCTTGAGCATTTTACACCCGAAGAAGTATGCCTGGTATCGCAGGACGATTATTATATCCCCGTGGCGCATAACATGACGAAGGAAGAGAATAAACTCTACAACTTCGATCTGCCCAGCACCATCGATGCCGATTTGTTTGAAAGCGACATCAGCAAGCTGATGCGCTGGGAAACCGTTTACCAAAAGGAATATACTTTTAATAACCCGGATATAACCCCGAGGATACTGGAGATAAAACCCGCCCCTATTATTATTGTGGAAGGCCTTTTTATCCTTCACTTCCAAAAAGTGGCCAACGACCTCGACATGACCATCTTCATCGAAGCTGACGAAGACATCGCCTTGCGCCGCCGCCTAAAACGCGACCTGGCCGAACGCGGCTACTCTAACGAAGATGCACACTACAAATGGATAAACCATGTTGTACCGGCTTATAAAGAGTACCTGCTGCCACATCGCGACAGGTGCGCTAAGGTAATTATCAACAATGGCGCAGTAGCCGATGATATTTTTAAGGTAACAGATGAAATTTCGCAGGAACTGAGGGAAAAGATATTAAGCTAAGCGCGATTAAACTTTTATGAATAACCTGGTTGTAATAGAGGTCCCATTCAATTTGGGTTTAAAAGAACTTACACCGGGCAAACCGCCCGGTGTGGATAAGCTCCCGGAATGGCTAAAACAACAAGGCTTATATGAAGCCCTCTTTCCTACGCAAATAATAAATATGCCGGCACCGCCATACAGCATGCACATTGATGCTGAAACAGGTATCAGGAACGCCGATGCTATTGTTGCTTATGCTAAAAGTTTAGCACAGGGAGTCCAGAATGCCTTAGAAAACAATAATTTCCCTTTAGTTATCGGCGGCGATTGCAGCATTTTAATCGGTTGTTTACTTGGTGCAAAAAAGCATGGCAAATACGCTTTGTTTTTTATGGATGGACATACCGATTACGTTACTACCCAATTTTCTGCAACCAAAGCCGCGGCGGGCATGGACCTTGCTTTAGTAACCGGCAACGGACCCGAAAAAATTACCAATATTGATGGTTTAAAGCCTTATGTAGCCGAGGCCAATACACTTGCTTTTGGCAACCGTTGCGAGGACCCTGAATATGTATCTCTCATTCTCAACTCAGGTATAGCTTACTTCAGCCTGAATGATGCCAGGCAAAAAGGCATCAAAACCGTCGCAGCTGATTTTATAGCGCATGTAAAATCAGAAAAGTTAGACGGTATCTGGATTCATTTAGATGTAGATGTGTTGGATAACGACGTAATGCCTTGCGTGGATTCGCCGCACCAAGGCGGATTATCTTATAGCGAATTGAATGAAGCACTTACCATACTTTTCCAATCGGGTTTGGTAAGTGGCCTGGATATCACCATCCTTGATCCTGATCGGGATGAAAAGGGAATATATGCAGGGATGTTTGTGAAAGAAATAGCAAAGATATTCAATCAGGGCCTTAATCGCAGTTGAGCAGCAGATCGTAGTACTTCTTCATTAAAACGGTATCGTAATTTACAAGGGAGTTGTAGGCCTCGGTAACCAGCTCATTCAAAATAGACGAGCCAAGCCGCCCTGCGCCATTGGGATTGAATCTCGTAATAGGTTATAAGCTCCGTCTCGCCTATTCCAGCGGAACTGCAGCCGTCGTCTCTTTTATAAAAATCATCGCGTCGAAATCAATTCCCGGCCGTATGGGAAGGGAAAGGGTATCGCCCCAGTTTGCATATATATTGGTGATATTTTTGCTTACATTGTAAAATGGGTTCCCTTCGGGATTATTAAACGAAACAAAAAAGGCTGGGAATTTAGCGTTAGCAAAAGTAGCCGAAAATGAATTTGGTTCGGTTTGGAAGGTATGCTGCACAAATTCATCCCCATCCAATACAGTCACACGTCCTTTAAAAGTATCAAACCCTATGGCGTAGTATTGGCTGCCGTAATTTTTTCGCACGTAGTACCCCATTCCTTTACAGGCTGCTATGGTAGTATCTTTGGCCAAATGCAAGTTGTGCCCCCAAATAATAGTTTTGGCTTTGCTTGCCTGCTGAACCTCCAGAAGGTTGTCTGCCATAAATTCATCACGATTGAGGGGATTGCCTAATTGAGTACCCTGATATAGCAGCGAAAGACGCTTTATAAACTCCGTCGAATTTTTTATTGATGAATTTCCTTTTGCCTTTGCTTCATCGCTTAAAGCTTTCAATGCATCCACTTCGCGGTCTGATAGTTCGTAAAGATTGTTATCCCCCGGCTTGGCAATTTGCTCTAAAACGGGCAAAGCGGCTCTCCCATTGATATAAAGGTTAGCGTTGTGCTCCAGGTAGTTTTTACAATAAACAGCCGAAGAATCGATATCGTTCTTAAAGTAATCCATATCGAAACCAAAAAGGGTTACTTTATCTTTAGCGGGTTGGTTATCGTTATAGGTTTTTATGGTTTCAAAAAGATTGAGTATCTCCTTCGTTTTAAACAAACGCAGCGGTTTCATCAATTGCTTCAGATCGCCCTTACCTGTTTGCAGGTAATTATTAATAGCAGCCATAGGCGAATAGCCAAATTCAAAACCAATCGATCGATAGTTTTGATGTTCGATAAGATATTTAATGATCCGCGTTTTCTCCACAGAAAATTCATGTGTGCCATGTGAGGCTTCGGCCAAACCAATAATGGTATTATTCTTTAGCTCTCTTGCCAAAGCTGATAAATAAACCTGATTGCCTTTTCCGGTGCTATCAACTGGTAAAGCGTGTTCATTTAACCAGGCAATAGTGGGCGATTGGGCGAAGCAGCAAGTAACAGATATAAAAAAAGGAAGGAAAGCGAAAGCTGTAAATTTCAACATAGCAGAATATATTAGATTTTAAAATCTAATATACAATATATTATTCGGCTATAAAAATAAAATTAGAATTAAATTCCGTCTAAGTGCTAGTCGCAGTTAAGCAGCAGATCGTAGTACTTCTTCATTAAAACGGTATCGTAATTCACAAGGGAGTTGTAGGCCTCGGTAACCAGCTCATTCAAAATAGAGGAGCCAAGCCGCCCTGCGCCATTGGGGATGGAGTCGTAATAGGTAATAAGTTCTTTAACCCTTATAATTTCGTACAATAACTGCTGTATCAGGTCGGTGTTTTGCCCGTCACCCATACCACGCGAATTATTGAGAAAACCTAAAGGATCGTTGGTGGTAGATGTCATTTGCAAAACAAGGATCCGGCTAAATGTTTCTCGATATAACTATGCTTTAGTTGATGCAACTACTAAGATTTACATTTTGTTTTAATTATTTATCAAAAAATAAAAATAAAATAAAAAAACCCTCTTTTGGAGGGTTTTTTTATACGAATTGTAATGATTATTTGTTCGAATCTGGCCTTGGCAATAAAACTTTGCGCGAAAGTTTCAATTTACCTTGCTTATCAACGTCAAGCAGCTTCACACGTACCTCGTCGCCAACATTAAAGATACCATCCATGGTCTCAATTCTGCGGTGATCAATTTCTGATATGTGCAGCAAGCCATCTTTACCCGGCATAATTTCAACAAATGCACCAAACGGCATAATTGATTTCACTTTACCTTCGTATATCTCGCCAACTTCCGGTTTAGAAGCGATATTGCGGATACGGGTTAAAGCTGCGTCGATAGAAGCCTTGTTATCGGCAAATACCTGTACAATACCCTGGTTGTCTTTCTCTTCGATAGAGATGGTTGCACCGGTTTCGCGTTGCATTTCCTGGATAATTTTACCACCGGGCCCGATAACCGCACCAATAAATTCTTTGTCGATTTTAATGGTAACGATGCGTGGAGCGTGTGGTTTGTAATCTTCGCGTGGCGCAGTAATGGTTTTAGCCATTTCGCCAAGGATATGTAAGCGGCCTTCTTTTGCCTGATCTAAAGCGTTGGTTAGAACCTCGTAAGAAAGACCGTTAATTTTCAGGTCCATCTGTACAGCAACAATACCGTTTTTGGTACCGGTTACTTTGAAGTCCATATCACCTAAGTGGTCTTCATCGCCAAGGATATCAGAAAGGATAGCGTATTTAGTACCCATTTCGTTGGTGATCAACCCCATTGCGATACCTGATACCGGATTGGTGATTTTAACACCCGCATCCATCAAAGCCAATGTACCGGCGCAAACCGTAGCCATCGATGATGAACCGTTAGACTCAAGGATATCAGAAACGATACGGATAGTGTATGGGTTCTCATCTTCGTGCGGTAACACGCGTTTTAACGAACGCATAGCTAAGTTACCGTGACCGATCTCGCGACGGCCGGCACCCCTGTTAGGCCTAACCTCACCGGTTGAGAAACCAGGGAAATTGTAGTGCAACAGGAATTTTTGGTAACCGTTGATGAAAGCACCGTCTATCATTTGCTCATCGTCCTTAGCGCCTAAGGTAACGGTGGTTAATGCCTGGGTTTCGCCACGGGTGAATACGGCAGAACCGTGTGCAGATGGCAGGTAACTAACTTCGCTCCAGATAGGGCGTATTTGTTTGGTGTGGCGGCCGTCTAAACGTTTGCCTTCATCCAAAACCAGGTTACGGATGGCATCGTATTCTACATCGTGGTAGTATTTTTTGGCAAGCGATTTGGTGATGTCGTCAATTTCGCCTAAAGTAGCGATGTAAGCATCACGTACTTCTTTGAATTTTGCAGAACGCTCATCTTTTGCAGATGCAGAAGAAGCGATATCATAAACCTGCTGGTAAGTAGCTTCGTAGATAGCTTTCTTCAGGTCTTCGTTGCTGTGCTCGTGGCTGTAGGTACGTTTAACGGTTTTGCCAACTTCCTGTGCAAGCTCAATTTGTGCTAAACACTGTATTTTGATAGCAGTGTGCGCAAATTTAATTGCTTCAACCAGTTCAGCTTCTTGTATCTCGGCACTTTCGCCTTCCACCATGTTGATGTCGTGCTGGTTACCTGCTACAATGAATTCTAAGGTTGCAGTCTTTAACTGGCTAAGGGTTGGGTTGATAACCAACTGGCCATCAATCTTGGCAACGCGAACTTCAGATATCGGCCCGTTGAAAGGGATATCAGAAACAGCTAACGCTGCAGATGCCGCTAAACCTGCCAGTGCATCCGGCATAATGTCTTTATCGGCAGAAATTAAGGAGATCATCACTTGTGTATCAGCATGATAATCCTCCGGGAACATTGGGCGCAATGCACGGTCAACCAAACGCGAGATCAAAACCTCGTAGTCTGACAAACGTGCCTCGCGGCGTAAAAAACCACCCGGGATACGGCCGGTGGAAGCGTATTTCTCTTGATAATCTACAGAAAGAGGTAAGAAATCAATGCCCTCTTTTGCATCCGGTGATGATACTACAGTAGCCAATAACATGGTATCACCCATCTTAATTACTACGGAGCCATCTGCCTGCTTAGCCAGTTTACCGGTTTCGATCTCAATGGTGCGGCCGTCACCTAAATCAATTACCTTTTTAATTACGTTTAAACTCATCTTGTTTGTGTTGTAGGGTACTTTTCATCTTCAGGAGCACCCCGGTTTTTATGTGTGTGTGTATATTGTTTCGATGCGTATGTTTTTGCCGGTTTTCATCCGGCCTTTTAAAGTTTGTTGGCTGGTTTTATAGGTTTATAAGGGGCAGCAAACATAATTTCAAAAAGTAAAAAAGCCATCCAGCATAATGCGGACGGCTTTTTGAAAAATATTCAGGAAGATTACTTGATGATATCCCTTAGCGCTAAGGCTTTGATGATAGCACGATACCTGTTGATATCTTTTTTGAACAGGTATGCCAGCAATCCGCGGCGTTTACCTACTAATTTTTGTAGCGATAACTGGGTAGAAAAATCGTGTTTGTTTTTCTTTAAGTGCCCGGTTAAGTGCGCTATGCGGTAAGTAAATAATGCTACCTGTCCTTCGGTTGTACCGGTATCAGCGGCATTCTTACCATGTTTTGCAAAGATCTCTGCCTTTGCTTCGTTACTTAAATACATTACGTAAATAATATTAAAGCGTTTAAAATTCTATTAATTGTGGCGCAAAGATACGCTTAAGCTTTTACATGTGCAAGGGGTGGGTGGAATGTTTTAAAGAGGTATTGTAAAGTTGAAAGGTTGTAAAGTTGGAAGGCTAAGAGATTGGTTTCTATGAGGTTATTCATCGTCGATAGGTTTTGTTAAGATGTTATTGTGGAGTGGTAGGTTTTGTTAAGATGTTATTGTGGAGTGGTAGGTTGGGTGATGGTAGATTGAATTAGTTGGATGGTTATGGTGATTTGTGTACGGCGTTACCTGGTAAGCGCTGACTGCTGATAAAAAAGCGGCGGGTTGTGCGATTCCCCTCTTGAGAAGGGTGCAGGTGTGTCGCGGAAATGCTTGATAAGAGGTAAAACTCCCTATTTATGGCGTTCCCTGCGGGCCGCGCTATCCGTTCCAACTCCTCATTCCGTCCCCACTGATAGAAGTGGGGACTCCATTCCGGGGTTTCCACTGCTATCGCTAACGCGGGATTTGCCTCTATTTTTTAAATCCGTCTTTGAAAAGCCTTGCGTCGAAACACGCAAAATCAGAGAGTGGCTTCATAGTAGTACCGAGCATTTATTTATATCTTTACGATAATGGACATTGCGCTGACCGGTATTGAAAAACAATTGGCGGATTTCATGAGCGACATATCCGAGGACGCCTATTGCTCGAGTTGGAACTATGGCTTAGAATACACCTTGTGGGATGCTGTGCTTAACGGCGAGTGCCGCTATGCCCGGCATTACATTACAAAGGAGAATATTGAGGTTATGATCAAACTGTCCAACGAATGTGGTTGCTGGATTTACTTTGACGATGAAAAGGGACAAACCCCTATACCTCTTGATGAATGGCGCAAAAAATTCAATAGGGACATCTCCAAAAACTTCAGGCTGATAGACAAGTGGGGAAATATACCACCACAGCAACCCGCAGTCAACAAGATTAAAAGAAGGAAACGCAACCGCTTTCAACGTTTTTGGAACAAAATACTTCATCGGCTTGGGCTTTTTCGTAGGCTCTACTAGAAAAATTTCCACAGTTGCAGACTATCCTTTATGTATATCTAACTACATTATTCGCGAGTCAATATAAGTTGCGCTGCGTTTTCGGGCTTTCCACTGCAATCGCTAACGCTGGTGTTCCGATTAAAACTAAAGCAGTAAGCGTAATTTACCATTGCAACTATTTTAACAATATGTCTTTTGCCTTCTCCAATAATTCATCCTTACCTGCTTTTATGCCGGCAATGGTTGGTTTTATGGGGACATCTATCCTTACACCCTTCCTCTGCGTTTCTGTACCATCAGGATAGTAAACACCTATCCCCGATATCATGGTAGAAATTCCGCCGGGCAACGCTATGGAAGAGACATTGCCATCGGCCCCGGCTGTTGTGCTACCTATTACTGTAACATTTGGCGAGCTTTGGAAACACATAGTGGTGTACTCTGCCTGGCTTTGCGATGTTTCATTAACAATAACCACAACTTTACCTTTATACACGCCGGAAAGTGCCGGCGGTATAGCTATTGGTTCGCCTATAACAAACAAACCTGGCCGGCTAATACTGCCCGCGGAGAATTTCACAAATGGGGTATTATTGGTTTTTATATACGGCCCGAAAGTGTAAGGCATAAACTCCGAAGGATAACAACGCATATCTATAATGATCCCTTTAGTTTGCTCAAACAGGGCCTTGATAGTATCAAGGTCCTTATTATGATACTTACCCGGGTATAAATAACCGATGTTGTTATCCATCAAATAAAAACCTTTTGCTTTTGGGCTGGGGTCATAATCCATAGCATAATTTATCTTAGCCATTGGCAGCGTATTAATTACGGCCGCCAATTGTTTACCGTCGCGCTGCAGGTTAAGCGTTAGCTTGTCTTCATTATTCCGTAGTAAAAAAGCCAACGGCAAATCCCGTAATTGCGCAGCATAGTTAGATGCGGGCGTATAAGGCAAGTACTTTTTTATCAGTTCCGTTACGGGTTTGCCATTTATGGCAGTAATAATATCCCCCGGCTTCACCAGTTCTTTAACGTTTAAAGTATCGTTATAATAACCTGTTACCACCAACTGCTCTTCCACAAATTTCGCTTTAAAAGGAACCGCATTTTTTCCCTTATAATCATTTAGCACCTGGTTGCTGCGCCCAATATTGGCATGCGTATCGTGCACACGTGAGATGAGGGCAAGCGTATTTAGCGTATACTCCGTTGCGTTGGCCGATCGTACAAATTTTGGTATACAATCCGCCAGTACCTCGTTCCAATTCTCCGTAATCAGGTACTTGTATGGAAAGTAGTATTGGATCATGCTCCAATACCTATATAAGCAGAGCAACCTAAAGCCGGCATCGGGGTATTTCATGGCGCTGTAGGCCATTTCGTTTGTAAAAACGGGGTTGCCAACGCCTGGCACCAGGGTTACGTAATAGTTTTTGGCAATCGCTTCATTATTCAACATATTACTTAACTCATCCGTTAAGGTTTTGCTTAGTACTTTACCACTAAATAGTTGCCCGTAATCAGGTTCCAATTTAACATTATTGCCCTTATATGGTACACATGCTGTGCATTTAGGCACAGCCCCAAGGCTTTTAAGCCAGTTTGCAAGCGCCGCACTTAATTCTTCATTATTACCGGCTTTTAAAACAGCAGGCATCACCCTAAATAATTCGGCATCCATATTTACATCGCCTTTGGCAACATTTGGGTGATGGTACTTTACAAAACCCCATACCTGCCCAAGCATTGCTAAATTGCTTATTTGCTGTTTGCTTAAGGTTACCGTTTCTATTTTCGATCCTTTGTTAAAAGCAGTATCTCGTTCTGCTTTTGCCAGCGTTCTTTCTATCGCCTTTACCTGCTGTATGGGTTGCCCATCAATAAAAAGCCGGAAATTATCAACCCACATTTTCCCTTTTCCCACCAGCAAAGCGCCCAGGTGTATATTGATGGCTTTAGTTTCGTCGTAGGGTAATTCAACAACATATTCCTTCCAGTCGGTAGTGCCGGTTATCCCCCTGCCCTGCATATTATCAAAAGCCTGGCTGCCGTCAACACGCATCCAAAGCCCGGCGTAGCCGGCGGTTACGTTTTCGGTTTTAACGTATCCTCTCAGCTCTACTTTGCTGCCCTTAAATGTTTTGGGGATAACGTAATCTATCACACCAAAATCGCCCCCCTCGCCTGCTTTCTCAATAGATACGGCGTATTTGCCCTGCTGCTTTATGATACTATCGACTTTTACAGGGTATGATTTTAACTGTTCGGGCTGAAAATAGGTAATCCAACCCGCAGGTTTCGACCTGTCGGCGCTCAGGGTTTCTAAATCACCATTAAATTGGGTTTGAGAAATAGCAGGCCTGCAGCTTAGTAAGCCAAAAATTAACCACAAGGGAGAGAAGCGTTTCATAAAGGCGGGTTAGGTGGTGTAGATATTATGAAGGTATTAACGGGCTTTTATTTGTTTTAATATCACGGTGATGCACTAAAACAAATAACTTCAATTATACTTTTTACTTTTGATTATAACTTTCAACTTAAATGCCCTACTCCACCTTCGAAACCGAGCACCGCGTACGCCCCGATGATATAGACATGTTTCAGCATGTGCATAATAGCAAGTATTTTGATTATGTGCTGGCTGCCCGTTACGAGCAAATGGAAACGTGCTATGGCATGGGCATGGAGAAATTTATGGAACGCGGCTTTGGCTGGGTGGTGCGCTCTGTGTATATGGATTACAAACGCGCCCTGGTAATGGGCGATTACTTTTTAGTGCGAACCGGCATCGAAAGCATTAACGATAAGGGTTGCCGCGTAGCTTTCACCATCACTAACAAGGCCACCAAAAAGGTATGCTGCGATGGCTACTTCGATTACGTAATGATTGATATGGCAACCGGCCGCGGCGCGAAGGTGCCGGAGGACGTGATTGAGCATTATGGGATATAATTTCAATATCGAACATCGAATTTCGAATGATGAATTTCGAAGTTAGACACTTCATCATTCGATATTGGAAATTCGTTATTCGATATTCCCTTCCTAATTCGCCAGTATCGCATCCCCACAGCAATTCGTATCGCTCACCAATAGCCCTTTCGACCCATTGATGGTTTCGATGATGTGGATGAATTTGTAGGTTTTAGTTAGCTGGTCAAAGGCGTGGTCAACTACTTTTATATTAAGGTCCTCGGCAGAAAAGTCAACGTCGTCCTGCAAACAAAGGAAATGCTGGTTCTGCATTGGCATAAAATCGTGGGTGTAGCCCTGGTCATGCAGGTCGATAACGCGCATGGTGAGGGCGTTGTTGAGTTTACGGGCGTTGTTTTTTAGCGTATTCATAAGTGTTGTGAGTTTTTACAGTAAATAGGACGCTCGGTCGTTCCAAATAGTTACAAATGAGCCATTTAAAACCAGCATTTAATGCTAACAATATTTATACCAATTACTTACTCGTAAAAAACAAAACAAAAAATATTAAAAATGGCCTCATTGGGCTTCAGCAACGAGGCTTTTAAACCTTGTATGCAAATTTTATTCAGGTTTAATATTTACCATTTTTAGGTCAACTGTATAAATATCCGCCAGGCTGTTGCCTGTACCCTGCAACCGTTTATTAAATTGTTGTAAGTTCTCCGCTTTTGCCGGCATAGCGGTGCGGGTGTTACGGGTGCTGGAAAAATAAAACAGCTTTTTATCCCGCGTTACCTTGGGTGCCCAGTCGATGCCATCTGAACTTATCGGCGCTACTAATTTCACCGCCTTTTGCCAAACGCCGTTTTTACTGTAGCTGATGTAAAAATCAAGCCCGCGCAAAAAACTACCGGGCGTTGAATTGTATAGGAGGTAACTTTCATCGGGCGCTATAAAAGCCTCGTAATCGTTTCCGATGGTGTTCACTGCCTCGCCCAGGTTTTCCGCCGGCTGGTATTTGCCATTAGCAAAGCGGCATCGGTAAATATCGCAGGCGCCTATTCCGCCACTGCGTGTGCTGCCAAAGTAAAGGTTGCCATTATCGGCAATGGTGGGGTAAAATTCGTCGCCCTCGCTATTTACCGGCGCAGCCAGCCTTGCAGGGCTCCCCCAGCCTTTCACGCCAAGTTTTACCATCCAAATGTCGGTATCGTTTTTTGCAGGATCGCCCTCCTTTACTGGCCGGTTGGACGTAAAGTAAAGCGTTTTGCCATCCTTCGTTACAAAAGGGTCGGCATCCATATACTTGCCCGAGAAGGAAACAATTTGCGGTGCCGACCAGCGCTTGTTTCGGAGATACGAAACACAAATAGCCGAGAGGTTTAGATCGTAACTGCATTTGATAAAATATAGCGTGTCGCCAGTGGGCGAAAAGCAGGGGTGCGATTCGTAGTCGCCTGTGCTGATAACGCCTGGCTGGAAAATTTGCGGTGCCTTTGGCACTTGTGCTGATAGCCTGCCAGCTGTTAGCAGGCAGATGAATAAGGTTATAAAAGTTTTCATGGCTGTGGTGTTGATACACCAAAGTTATCACGCGTAATAAAATACGGTATTTGCATTTTAAAGCATAAGCAATAAATTGCAAAACATTTAACGGTAGATATGGATAAAACTTTAATAAATAAAGCCGTAGGCGAACTAAACGCCCGGATACTGCACCAACTGGAAGCCGATGCGCGCCTGCCGATAACCGAAATTGGCAAGCGGGTTGGCCTAAGCGGCCCCGCTGTAAGCGAGCGGATAAAGAAAATGGAAGACGAAGGCATTATTACCGGTTATACCACGCTGATTGACCACGACAAGGTGGGGCTAACGGTAAATGCCTATATCATGCTAAAATCGAGCCTCACCCACTCGGGCGTAATTAAAAAGATAGCAGAGATAACTGAAATTTTGGAATGCTACAGCATAACGGGCAACCATTGTATCATTATGAAGGTTGCAGCGGCAACAACCAAACGATTGGAAGCCATTATTGGCCAGTTACAGCAATTTGGCGAAACCAATACATCGGTTATCCTATCTGCCAGTTTCGAAAAACGCGGCGTGTTTGCAAGCGTATAGCGGTTTAGTAATTGTACTAAGTTAGATGAGGTACTCCCCTGCTTTGCCATATTTCTCTAACTGGCGGATGCCGGTACTGGAGATATGCTCAAATTCCATATCGCAAAAAATAGCAATTACGCTGATGTTTTTATCGCTCAGTTCCTGTAGGTACCTGTATTGGTTAAGTTCGTACTGCAAATCGCTGCCATTGCGCAGGCCGCGAATAATGGTGGCATCGTAACCCAGGTTACGGGTAAAATCTGTCAACAATCCTTCGTACACTGCCAACTGCCTAAAATTCAGCACTTCTGGCAATGGGTAAGTCGCTGCTTCTTTGCCCGGATTAACACCCCGTGCGATGATCACCTTATCGAATATTTGCTCGGCTTTTTGCAGGATATTATAATGCCCTTTGTGAAAGGGGTTGAAACTGCCCGGATAAACAGCAATACGGGGAACACGCGCACTCACATAACTAATAAGTGCATCCAGCGCCGGGTTATCAACGCTTTGCCTCAAAGTGCGCAGCACCTCCACCCTTTTTCCCTTATAAATGCTGTAATCAACAAACTGAAACTCCTTGAATATCTGGTGTTCGTACTCCAATAGTTTATCCAGCGGCTGGCGTAAAATATTTAAATCGGCGGCGCAAAATATGGCTGAGAGCGCGGTTTGAGGCTGATGTGTTTTGGTGTCGAGGATAATATTGGTTACTTCTTTTTTCAGTTCCACATCTCCTTTAAAAACCTCATTAAAATAAGCGGCAGAATCTTCCTCATTAGTTGCCGATTTTGGATCGTAGATAATATCATGGAAAACCGTTGCCAAAAGCAGTGCATCGCTATCGCCATGCCCTTGTAGTTCCAGCTGCGCACAAATATCGTCAAGGTGGGTTAGGGTATGATAAAAACGATGCGGCTGGCGGTAGGCATCCAAAATAGACGCATCGATACCTAAGGTTGCCAGCCGCGCCGTTTTATCTGTAATTTTCATTTGCTTTTTAATTCAGCCTGTTTACAAAACAACCCGGATATTACATCGCCCCTTCTATCAGTTCGCTATAAAACTCCGGCACGCTCATGCCTGCCGCACGCACCTGCTGTGGTATTAAACTGGCGGATGATTGCCCTGGTGTGGTATTGATCTCGATAAAATAAAAATCCTGTGTACCTTCCAGCAGTATAAAATCTACACGTACCATACCTCGGCAGTTAAGGCGCATATAAACCTGGGTTACTATCTCCCCTATCTCGCGCACCTTTTCGGCGGGCAGATCTGCGGGGGTAATTTCCTCGGTAAAACCGGGGCTGTATTTGGCCTCGTAATCAAAAAACTCTTTGGTGGTTATCAGTTCGGTAGCTGGCAGTACGGTTATTTTACCTTTGAGTCGGGCAAGGCCAATACTAAACTCGCGGCCTTTTATAAATTCTTCTACCAATATCTGGCTGTCTTCGTGGAAAGCCTTATCAAGTGCGTCCTGTAAGCCGCCTACATTATGTACCTTGCTCATGCCCACGCTGCTGCCTCCGTTATTGGGCTTAATAAACAACGGGAACTTTAACGCCGATGCAATAGTGGCGGTATCGTGCATATCGCGCTGGTGCAATTGCATGGATTTTGCGGTGTGCAACCCGTGTATACCCTGCACAATAGCCTTAGTATAAGCCTTGTTCATGGTAATGGCAGATGTGGTAGCATCGCAGGTATTGTATGGGATGCCCAGCATATCAAAATAGCCTTGTAGTTTGCCATCTTCGCCCGGTGTGCCATGTACGGTAATGAAGGCGAAATCAAACTTCACCTTTTGGCTGTTTAGCGTAACGCTAAAATCGTTTTTATCAACCGCAACCTTTTCGCTTCCGTTTTCATAAACCCAGCTATCGCGGTTAATAAGGATAGTATAGATATTGTATTTGCCGAGCGTGTTGAGGTTTGCGGCAATGTTTTTGGCGCTGTTGAGCGATACTTCATACTCGCCGGAAAATCCCCCGGCCAAAAGGGCTACGTTGATGCTTTTCATGATAGCCAAAGATAGTTTTTTTTGGTAGTTAGCAAGTACTAAAACGCGCCATTGCGAGGCACAAAGCAATCCCTGCACAGGAAAAGCAACCTTACAAAGCATCTCTTCAACGGGAGATTGCTTCGTACATCGTATGACAATGATATCTTTTTACATTGTCAAATCCGAAATCGAAAATTCGAAATCCGAAATTTTTACCCTATGTTTGAGTTTAATATTGCAAGCACAGGCATGAGTAAATTGGGGGCTTATTTAAAATCGAGGCAATTCAGGAATACGGTATTATTAGTGATTTCAACCGTGATCGGTATAGTGCTTATAGCCTTCTTCAGCCTCGGTTACTACACCCGCCACGGTAGCGGCATTCCCGTTCCGCGCTTAAAGGGGCTCGAGGTGGATAAAGCCATGGCCGCCCTTAAAGAACAGGGCTTTAACTATAAAATAGATTCGGTTTACGTACCCGACCAGGAACCCGGAACAATTGTGGAGCAGGACCCGGATGCCGGCACTAACGTAAAGGAAGGCCGTACTATATACCTTACCATGGTTACCCAACAGGCACCAAACGTAGCCCTGCCCGATCTGATAACCGAGCAAAGCATTTACCGCGAGGCAGTTGCCACCCTATCTAACTACGGGTTGAAGGTTGGCGACACCCTATATCGCAGCGACATAGCCCGCGACAGGGTTTTAGAGGTTAAATTTAACGGACAGGTTATCAAACCGGGCACTAAGTTGCCTAAAGGCTCTAAACTAGACCTGGTATTGGGCAACGGCGAGGGCGCCAGCGAGGTAGACATCCCCGAACTGATAAACCTGGACCTGGATGCCGCCAAGTTCTCCATCAGAGGCGCGGGCCTAACGGTTGGTACGATAACTTATGAAGGCTCCATAACCGATTCGACCAATGTAATCGTTGTAGGGCAATCTCCTATGAAGTCCGATTCGCTTAGCCAAACCAGCATTGGAACCCGTATTAACCTTACTGTTAAACAAGGGGAAAAAACCAATGAACCAAATTGATGCCGCTACCCTGCAGCAGCGTTTACAAAATGGCGAAAATTTAAACCTGCTTGACGTACGGGAGGATTTTGAATATCGAACGTACAACATTGGCGGTCAAAACATCCCTGTGACCAAGCTCGCAGGCAACATCAGCCAGCTTAATTACAACAAAACCGATGAGATAATCGTTATTTGTACCGCAGGTATCCGCAGCGATAACGCACAGCGTATTTTAAGCGGATTAGGCTATCAAAACACGCTGAATTTAAAAGGCGGATTGATAGCTTTGCATAAATTAAACATAAAGTAAAACACATCTCCCCAACATACAATCCCTATGTCAGACCAAAAAAAGCCCTCGGGCGGGACGTTTAAAAAATTCATCATAGCACTGGTAGTTATCATCATCCTGTCGCTCGCGGGTACCGGTATATTTTACTACCTGCGATACTTTGGCCCCAACGTAAGTGATAAGCAGGATTATTTGTACATCCGCACCGGCTCTACTTTTAACGATGTTTATAGCACCATTATTAAAGACGGCATTGTAAAAGATACCACCACTTTTATGTGGGCCGCCCATAACATGAACTACCCAAGCCGTGTTAAGCCAGGCAAGTACCGTTTAACGCCGGGTATGAGTAACCGCAGCCTTATTAATATGCTAAAGGCCGGCAACCAGGAGCCTGTGAAACTCGCCATACACAACATAAGGCTTAAAGAGCAGTTTGCAGGATTCCTGGCCAAAAAGCTGGAGCCCGATTCGGTGGCAATGCTTCGATTGCTTGATTCTACAGCTTTTGTAGAAAAATATGGCTTTACTACCGAGAATGTTTACACTATGTTCATCCCCAATTCGTACGAATTTTATTGGAACACCACGCCCGAGAAATTCTTCGAAAGGATGTACGCAAACTACCGGAAATTCTGGACGCCCGAACGCAAAGCAAAAGCTGCGGCCATTAACCTTACACAGCAGCAGGTATCCATTTTGGCTGCCATTGTAGATGCCGAAGCACTGCATGACGATGATATGCCTGCCGTGGCCGGGCTGTACCTTAACCGCCTTAAAAAAGGCATGAAACTGGAAACCGACCCAACCGTGATTTTCGCTGTGGGAGATTTTACCATAAAACGTGTGCTCAGGAAGGATTTGATGAAGGATTCGCCCTACAACACCTATATGTATGCCGGCCTGCCACCGGGGCCTATTATGATGCCATCAGTAAATGCCATCAACTCGGTATTGGATTATCAACATAACGATTACCTGTACATGTGTGCCAAGGAAGACTTTTCGGGCTACCACAACTTTGCCAACAATGAGGCACAGCACAGGATAAATGCGCGCAAATTTCAGGATGCATTAAACCAAAGGCACATTTACCGCTAATGTTTCGGCATGCAACAAAAATAAGGGTACGCTACGGCGAAACCGACCAGATGGGCTATATGTACTATGGCAACTATGCCGAATTTTTTGAAGTGGGCCGTGTAGAAATGCTGCGCAGCCTTGGCTTAACCTACAGCGGCATGGAAGCATCGGGCATTATGATGCCGGTATTAGAATTGCATAGCAAATACCTTAAACCCGCCCGGTACGACGAAGAGATAACCGTAAACGTATCGATGGCCAAAATGCCCGGCGTGAAGATCCACTTTAAATACGACCTGTTTAACGAAAAGCAGGAACTGATACACGTGGGCGAAACGCTACTGGCTTTTATCAACATGAATACAAATCGTCCCTGCCTGGCACCGCAAGAATTTATTGACAAATTAAAGCCTTTTTTTGAGTAATTTTAGCCATAATGAAATGGGCGCACCGCTTTTTAAGCCGTTTTAAATTTTACCACTACGTAACCGACTGGGCAAAATCCGTTTACATCCCCGGTTTCAGGCCGTTACCGCTTTACACTGTAGTGGTTTTCTTTATCGAAGAAATTCAAAAGACATCGCTTACTAACCGCGCGGCCGCCCTTGCCTATAATTTTATGCTGGCATTGTTCCCGGCCATTATATTTTTGTTTACGCTGATAGCTTATATACCGGTAAGCCATTTCCAGGATGATCTGCTGAGTGTTTTCGCACAGATAATGCCTAAAAACGCCTACGATGCATTTAAAACAACCATTGAAGATATCATCAAGAACCAAAATGGCAAGTTGCTTTCTATAGGTTTTATAACTGCCCTCTACTTCGCCACCAACGGCGTTAGTAACCTGATGCAGGCGTTTAACAAATCATCGTTGATCTTAGAGACCCGTACCTGGGTAAAAAGGCGTGCTATAGCGCTCCTGCTTACTGTGGTTATCAGCGTTGCGTTGCTCGTTGCCATAGTAATCATGATAGCCGGGCAGACTGTTATAGGATTTATAAAGCACAAACTGCATAGCGATTCGGATTTTTGGTTTTACCTCATTGCGCTGTCGCGCTGGATAATTATACTGGCTATCTTTTTTGTCAGCATTTGCATATTATACCGTTACGGCCCATCAAATAAACGCAAGTGGAAATTCATTAACCCGGGGTCGATATTGGCTACTTCGCTTGCCGTATTAAGCTCTGTTGGCTTTACGTATTACACCAACAACTTCTCATCCTACAATAAAGTTTATGGTTCCATAGGTACCCTTATTGTGGTAATGATATACCTGTACCTAAACTCTCTTATTTTGCTCATCGGGTTCGAGTTAAATGCCAGTGTGGACCTTTCCAAGCGCAATATCCGGATAGTAAAACCACGCTATAACAGCTTTCGCAGCCCAAAAACAGAGGCAAAACACAAATAAGCCTTTGCCCTACAGTAGTTTACAAGTAATTTAAAAAAAGTTAACATCAGGCTTGGCAATTCGCCCCGGATTTGTACTTTTGTCCCCGGAGAGTTGGCAGAGTGGTCGATTGCGGCAGTCTTGAAAACTGTTGACTGTAACAGGTCCTGGGGTTCGAATCCCTAACTCTCCGCAATTTATATATCAAACGATTCAAAAACGCCTTAAATGCATCATTTAAGGCGTTTTTT
>NZ_CAMLOV010000107.1 GCF_946481715.1 uncultured Mucilaginibacter sp.
AACTTTTAGAAACCGACTTTGTAGAAATGCTGCAAAGCAATTACATTGGGCACGTGCGCATTATACAAAGCCTGCTGGGCTTTATGTTCGAAGGTTCGCACATTGTTAACATTGGCAGCATGGGCGCCTTCCAGGGAAGCGCCAAATTTGTGGGGCTTGCCGCTTACTCGGCCAGTAAAGCTGCTTTACATACCCTAACCGAGTGCCTGGCGCAGGAATTGCTACCACAGGGTATTAAAGTAAATTGCCTTGCCCTTGGCTCGGCACAAACCGAAATGCTGGAACAGGCTTTCCCCGGCTACGAATCGCCGGTGATGGCTTTTGAAATGGGCAAATACATTGCCGACTTTGCAGTTACCGGGCACAGGTTTTTTAACGGAAAAGTGTTGCCGGTAGCGGTTACTACGCCTTAAACGGCCGTCCTATAAATGAGACGGCAATGAAGGTGGGGTTCTGGCTATCCTTGTCTCGTCTTACTACCCATCAACAAGCCATAACCCACCTTCATCGCCGTCGGTTTCCAAGCCAACGGAAGCTAAATTTCCTTACGCCTTACTTCCCATCTTTACAAACTCATTTACCACAATCTCTGTTACGTAACGTTTTACGCCGTCTTTATCATTGTAATTACGGCTGGCCAATTTGCCTTCTATAATTACCGCATCCCCTTTCTTTAAATAGCTCTCGGCAAGGTTTGCCTGTGCACCCCAAAATATGATCTGGTGCCACTGCGTTTCGGTCACCTTTTCGCCTTTATCATTTTTGTAGCTATCTGTTGTAGCGATAGATAGGCGTGCCAGTTTACGGTTATTGTCGAATGTTTTTACTTCGGGGTCCATCCCCAGGTTACCAATCAGCCTTACGCTGTTTTTCAATGCTGTCATCTTGTTTAATTTTTAAATTGTATCCGATTAATTGACAGTACAAAGTTGTGGCGGGGCGGAAATTTTAGTCGGGTAATAAATGCTTATAAACGATTGTATCCGTTTGCAAACGTTTGCAAACGGATAAATAATACCCTATCTTTATCGAGTGAATACCGAAAGAACCTGTTTAGACTGCGGAACTGTTCTGCGTGGGCGTGCGGATAAAAAATTCTGTAACGACCTGTGCCGCAATAACTATAATAACCAACTCAACAGCAATAGTTACAATTTAGTGCGCAATATCAATAATATATTGCGACGTAATCGCCGCATCATTGAGGAGCTGAACCCATCGGGCAAAACAAAAACCACCCGGGAGAAAATGCTGAAGAACGGCTTCGATTTCGAGTACTTTACCAGCAGCTATAAAACCCAGGCAGGCGCGCGTTACTTTTATTGCTACGAACAAGGCTATTTACTGTTGGATAACGACGAGGTGCTTCTGGTGATAAGTAAAAAAGAAACTGCCAAACTTAACGACGGCAATTCAACACCCTAAATATGGGCAGGAAGGCGCGGGCCTTCATCACCGGGCAATACCCCTATCACCCCTCCTATTTTACAAAACCGTGAGATAGCTGTAAATGTTACTTGCCATATTTGCGGAAAAATAACACCATGCCGCATCTATTTTCGCCATTAAAAATAAAAAGTATCGAATTAAAAAACCGTATTGTAGTGTCGCCCATGTGCGAGTACTCCAGCGTTGATGGTTTCGCAAATAACTGGCACCTGGTGCATTTAGGCGCCCGTGCAGTTGGTGGTGCCGGCCTGGTTATTACCGAAGCCACCGCTGTATCGCCGGAGGGCCGCATCTCCTTTGCCGACCTCGGAATATGGAAAGATGAACACATTGCCAAGCTAAAAGAGATAACCAATTTTATAGAAGAACAAGGCGCTGCTGCAGGGATACAGCTCAACCACGCCGGCCGCAAGGCAAGCCACTTACAGCCATGGCTTGGTGGCAAACAGATTCCTTCTGATGAGGAAAACGGATGGAGCGCAGTAGCCCCAAGCGCTATCCCATTTACCCCCCCCGAAGAAGCGCCATTAGAGCTCGACAGGCAAGGCATCGCGAAAATAATAACAGATTTTCAATCGGCAGCTCTGCGCGCATTAGCAGCTGGTTTTAAAGTAATAGAGCTGCATGGCGCACATGGCTACCTCATACACCAGTTTTTATCGCCAATAAGCAACCAGCGTACCGATGGGTATGGCGGCAGCTTTGAAAACCGTATCCGTTTATTGCTGGAGATCATTGATGCCATAAATGAAGTTTGGCCGGAAGAGTACCCTTTGTTTGTGCGCCTCTCTGCTACTGAATGGACCGAGGGCGGCTGGGCCGTAGACGACACGGTAGCATTAGCCAAAACATTATTGGATAAAGGCGTAGACCTGATAGATTGCAGCACTGGCGGTAATATAGCAGGCGCTCGCATCCCGCTCAAACCGGGGTATCAGGTAGAATTTGCCGAAGCCGTTAAAACACAAGCAGGTGTACTAACAGGCGCAGTTGGGCTGATAACTAAAGCCGGCCAAGCCAACGAGATCATCCAAAGCGGGCAAGCCGACCTAGTGCTGCTGGCGCGCGAATTATTGCGCGACCCGCATTTCCCGTTAAGAGCGGCGCATGAATTGGGCATGGATGTGAAATGGCCCAAGCAGTATGACAGGGCGCGGTGGTAAAGTATAACACTCAATATTTTTTATACACCCAACATATTCCTACATTCGTAAAAACAAAACACATACTATCATGAAACGTACAGCAAACGCACATTGGAACGGCACCCTGCAAGCGGGGCAGGGCGAAATTACCACCCAAAGCACCATCCTCAACAAAACACAATATTCGTTTAAAACCCGCTTTGCGGATGGTATTGGAACCAACCCCGAAGAGCTGATAGCCGCTGCACACGCAGGCTGCTTTACCATGGCGGTTGGCGCAGCTTTATCGCAACAGGGCATAACCCCCGGCGATTTAACCACCGATGCTATCCTTGATTTGGATATGCAGGCTTTAGAGATCAAAGGCATCCACCTGGAACTGAAGGCATCAGTGATTGAGGGCGTAGATGAGGCAAAATTTAAAGACGTCGCCGAAGGCGCAAAAGCGGGCTGTATTGTATCAAAAGCTTTGAGCGTACCTATTACTTTGAATGTTACTTACGCATAAGTAAACACCATATTTATTTAAAGCAGCGATGGGCAAACTATCGCTGCTTTTTTTTGTAGCACTAGGTAAAATCATACATTATGGCATTCCGGTCCCGCGTTTCCATCACCATGGTTTTCCTTTTGGTGATCGTCGCTTCTGTTATCTTCATGTTCTTCTACATTAAGCATCAGTTTGCCACCCAAACCGAAGTGAACCAAGATATTATGGTTTCGAAAATTACGGCTATGGGTAAACTGGAGCTGGTGAAATATTCGATGAAGGATGTGATAGAGAAGAAAGAATTGCACACCATATTGCCCGATGCCCGCGTACTGTTTGTGGGCGTTGGCGAAGTAACCGCCTGTATAGACCTCACAAAAGTAAAAAAGGAAGATATCACCCAAACTAAGGACAGTGTTTTGCTTACCCTTCCGAATCCTGAGATTTGTTATGTAAAACTCGACCATCAAAAGTCACGTGTGTATGATGTATCAGGCGTTTGGTTCCCGGATAAGGCGAAGACAATGGTGGAGGATGTATACAAAATAGCCGAAAAGAAAATGCTTACCACCGCCGGTGAAATGAACCTGCTGGGCAAGGCAAAAGAAAACGCTGCGCTGATATTCGTCCCCTTTTTGCAGAACGTTACAAGCAAAAAAGTGTTACTGAAATTTAAATGATATTTAAGAAGCTCCAACTCAGCCTTTCCAAAGGAGCAAATTCGACGGCTATAACTACCTTCTATTTGTTAAATAATAACTAAAAATTCAGTTTCAAACTTATTTGCAATATATTTATGGTTTACAACCACCATAAAATATATGACTCCAAAATTTATTAAACTATTAGCATTTAGCGCTGCGGGGGTTTTGTGCTCCTTATGCGCAATAGCCCAGCCGCGGCTACCCCAGGGTTACTTCTGGAAAAAATTACCAAACGGGCTCGAAGTTGTTGTAATAGAAAACAGCAAGGTTCCCTTAGCCACTATCGAAATAGCTGTAAAAAACGGTGCCTATACCGAAGGCCCCGAATACAGCGGGCTCTCCCACCTTTTCGAGCACATGTTTTTTAAAGCGAATAAGGACTACCCTACCCAGGAAAAATTCCTGAAACGCACGCAGGAACTTGGTGCTATCTGGAACGGCACCACCAACGTAGAGCGCGTAAACTATTACTTTACTTTCGATAAAGATAGCCTGAGTGCCGGCTTAAAGTTTATGAACGCCGCTATCCGTTTCCCCATATACCGTACAGAGGATATGACCAAAGAGCGCCCCGTTGTTGATGGCGAATTTCAGCGTGCCGAAAGCAGCCCTTACTTTCAATTGTATTATGAAGCCAGCAAGGCTTTATGGGGCGACCTCATCACCCGCAAAATGCCTATTGGCGTGCACGAGATCATCAACACGGCTACGCCCGAGAAGATGATGATCATTAAGGATAAGTATTATTTCCCCAACAATAGCCTGTTAACTATCTGCGGCGATGTTAAACATGAAGATGCATTTAAGCTTGCTGAGAGCATTTATGGCGACTGGGCAAATAGTGGCTTCAACCCGCACGAAAAGTACCCTATCCCGCCGTTTAAACCGCTCGAAAAAAGCACAGCTTTTGTAAAAGAAAGCACCATTGCGCAAACACCCTATATGGAATTTGCATGGCAAGGCCCGGGCTACGCCACAGATTCTGCAGCTACGGTTGCGGCGGATGTATTCTCCTATGTTGTTGGGCTTAACTCCAGCAAATTGCAGCAGGCTTTGGTTGATAAGGGTTTAGCATCATCGGCAAGTTTAAGCTATACCACCACACATTACACCGGCGACGTAACCTTTTTTATTGTGCCAAACCCCAATAAATTAAAGGAATGCTACACCGAGGCCCTAAACCAGATAAACCAGTTTAGTAAACCTGATTATTTCACCGACGAACAACTGGCCGATGCCAAGGGCATTTTGCTGCGCAGCCACGCCCGCAATATGGAAAAACCAAGCAGCCTGCCCAGCCAGCTTAGCTTTTGGTGGTGCAGCACCTCGTTGGATTATGGTACCGATATTACCGATAATTACCAAAAGGTTACCCGTGCCGATATTGCCAAATACCTGAATACTTATATTACCGGCAAACCTTCGGTAGCAGGGTTAATTATTAATCCGGAGGGTGCAAAAGCAACCGACGCCAAATCATTTTTTGTTGCCACCAAATAACCTTTAACACATTAAAGATGAAAATTAAAAACCTATTTGCGCTGTTGGTACTGGCAGCCGCTACATATAGCACTAATACGGTAAGCGCCCAAAACAAACCTTACGAAACTACTGTGAGTGGTGTAAAGGTGATCGTTCAACCAAGCGGCAACGATATTGTAGAGATACAAACCGTTATACGAGGCGGTGTGGAAAACTACCCTGCCGAAAAGATGGGCATAGAGGGTATGGCCATAAATGCCCTAACGGAATGCGGCACGCTTAAACACAGCAAGAACGACTTTAAAAACGCCCTGGATAAAGTAAGCGCTGAGCTTTATGGCTACGATACTAAAGAGTATGCTTTAATACGGATGAATTGCATAAAAAGCGATTTTGATGTGGTGTGGCCTCTATACGCCGAGGCCATTACCCAGCCTGCTTTTGATGCCAAAGAGTTCGAGCGCATAAAACAGGATGCGATAAACAACCTTAAATCCAACGATGCACAACCCGATGCAGCTATTAACAAGTATGCCGACAGGGTAGCTTTTGCCGGCCGCGATTACGCTAAGGACCCGGATGGTACCGTAGATATCCTATCGAAACTTACAGCTGCGGAAACCAAGGCGTTCTACAACAAAATTTTAACCAAATCAAGGCTGGTAATTGTTGTAGTAGCAGATCTGCCTAAAGCTGATATCGAGGCTAAAATAGCTACTATGCTGGCAAGCATAAAAGCGGGTGCCCCGTTCACTGCTAAAAAATCGTTCTTCAGGGTGTATAAAAACACCTTTTCTGCCCAAAAACGCGACTTGGCTACAAATTATGTGGAAGGTATTACCAGCGGGCCTGCACCAGGTACACCAGATTATAATGCTTTTAACGTAGCCATGCGCATATTTTCCAACAGGCACTTTTTAGATGTGCGCACCAACAACGGACTGTCGTACGCGCCACAAGCATGGTTCAATACCGGCAATACGGCAACGGCCAGGTTCGCGGTATCAACCACCCAGCCCGATAAATATATTGCTGTGTTTGATAAACTGGTAGATAAAGTAAAAACCGAAGGCTTTAAAACCGATGAAGTTGCCGATATGAAGGTTACTTACCTAACCGGTTTCTATTACAAAAACGAAACCAACCAGGCCCAGGCGGCGGCTTTGGTAAGTAATGAAGTTTTGCACAATAACTGGATGCGCTCTATCACTTTAGTTGATGATGTAAAAAAACTGACTCCTGATGAAGTAACCAACGCGTTCCGCAAGTACATTGGCAGCATTGTTTGGGTTTACCAGGGCGATCCTGCTAAAGTTAACCCTTTACTATTCACCAATGGCACTTTAAATAAAGGCGGCAGCCCGGTAGCGCATTAATTTCGACGAAAGCTAAAGACAAAAGATTAAGGACTAAAAAATGCCCCGCTGAATGACTGGGGCATTTTTTATATAATCACGTAGCCATCTTATCTTTTATCCCTTCGTCTTTGCTCCTATTTTTGGTTAGGATCAGATACAGGTACCGGCCTTTTCCTTCGCCATCGCTCGCCAATGTGGCGGGTAGGAATATTGTCGCCAAGCAGTTTACCCCAGGGTTTCAGGCCGTCTATCCTGTCGAAAATTATTTTCAATACTGCCACAAAGGGAATAGACAGGAACATGCCCGATAAGCCCCAAAGCTGGTTGCCCAGCAAAACAATTACGATAGACATAAGGGCGTTTATCTGCACCTTTGATGATACAATACGTGGCACCAGCACATTATTATCAATAAACTGGATAACGATATAAGCGATGATAACACCCAGTTGCGTAGAGTAGCCATCCTTGGTAACGGTTGCCATTAGCACAGGCAACGCTATAGCAATAATACCTCCCAGGTAAGGTATCAGGTTCAATATAGCGCCAATACAGCCAATAAGTATACCGTATTTCACACCCAGCAGCAATAGTGCAGCGGAGTTCATGGCGGCCACGATGATCATCTCTATCAGTAAGCCTACTATATAACTTTGTATAGCGCCCTTGGTTTCTTTAAGCACCTCGCTTACTTTTTTTGAATTCTCCTCGGCAAAAACCTCGTATAAAAAATTAAGGATAAGCGGCTTATAAAGCAGCATAAAAAAAATGTAAACGGGCAGTAAAAATATAATACCCAGCGTACCCAATAAGCCGCCTAATGTTTTGCCCATCATGGCCTGGCTATTGCCCAGGGCTTCTTTTACCATTTGATCTTGCTTGGCAACAGCAATACCAAAAGTGCTTTGTACCCAATCTTTAAAGCTGACGGATATCTCGCCAAATTTTTGTTTTAGCATAGGCAGCGAATCGCCGAACTGAATAATTTGCGACGACAGAAAATAAAACACGCCCGCAACTACCAGCAGGGCAATCAGCATGGCAATAGCAATTGATAAGGCCCGTGGTATTTTATGCCGTTGCAGCCTGTTAGCAAGCGGATTTAAGAGGATGGCCAAAAAAGCCGCAAAGGCCAGCGGCACCAAAATATCTGCCAGGGTGGCCAACGCGTACACAACCAGCACCAAGCCAAATAAAACAGCGGTAGCTTGTATATAAAAGGGTTGGTCTTTAATTTTTATAGCCATGTAAGTGTTTTTTCATATTAAACAACAAAGGAATTTAGGCACTATTTGTTTGGTATACAGTTAGTGAAAACCCACTATAAATCTATATAATTTTTGCGGTAGCCGTATTTCAAAAGCCTCCCTACGCGAGAAGATTATTCACGAGTTAATGCTCTTTGGCGTTCACGAAGGCTTCGCCGTTTAGAGGCGGCGATTTTTTCACCGACAATTTATCCATACTTACCGACATCTTTATTTACATCGCCAATTAGCCGTTTGCATATATCAAATGTTACATTAGTTTTGGGTAACATAAAAATTTAGATATCATGAACACCAACATAGATCCAAAACCAAACAAAGCCAATGGCAAAGTTATGGCAGGGGCAATTTTGCTCCTCGTAGGCGGCTTTTTGCTGCTTAGGCAACTCAATATATTCTTCCTTCCCGATCGTATAGACCTATGGCCTCTATGGATGGTTTTTATCGGCCTTTACATCGGCTCGCGTAATAATTTCCAAAAATCAAACTGGGTTATTATAACCGGCTTAGGCGTTATTTTCCTGATTACCGAAAATATTAATAATGCCAGTGGTTTTGTATGGCCAGCCGCCTTTATAGCCATGGGGCTTTGGATCATCCTGCGGAAGAAAAAAACAGTAGACGAATTAGGGCAGGCTGATTTTTGGGACAAAAAATACCAGGCAGGTACCGTTAACCCCGATAAACCTCTTGCTGATTTTGGCGATACCACCTATACTTCTACGAGCGGCGTGCCACCGGTAGATGGCGGTACCACAGGTACTACGCCCCCCTTGTCGCACGATGATATTTTAGATGCTACTGCCATATTTGGGGGTGTTAACAAAACTATCTTCTCCAAAAACTTTAGGGGTGGCGATATCACTAACATATTTGGCGGCACCGAGCTTGATTTTACCCACGCGGATATCAATAACCGGGCTATTATAGATATTACCCAGGTATTTGGTGGTACCAAACTAATTGTGCCAAGCAACTGGCAGGTAATTGTAGATACAAGCGCCATATTCGCCGGCACTGATGACAAACGGATGAAGAGCATCCAGGCTGCTAAAAGCGACAAAGTATTGATCATTAAAGGCGTATCGATATTCGCCGGGCTGGAAATACGCAGCTATTAATTTGACAATTTTCCCGATCCATCAACATAAAATTTAACAACATGAATTGGTACGTAGCAAAATTGGTTTTCAGGGTGATAAGCGGCAACGGCGACCATAACGCCCAGTTTGATGAGCAACTTAGGTTAATAAACGCCGACACCGAGATACAGGCATTTGAAAAGGCAAGCACCATTGGCCATGCCAATCAAGACAGCTTTGTAAATGTGCAAAAGCAAACCGTAAAATGGCAGTTTATTGATGTTGCCGAACTGAACGCCTTAAGCGGCCTGGGCGATGGTACCGAACTGTATTACAACATACACGAGGCTACCGACCCGGACCTGTACATTGCCTGGGCACACCATAAATCGGCGCTGTTAGGCGTAAAAAATTAGAGATCTAAAGGGTAGAGAAACCAGGGATTAATATCGAATAATGAATTTCGAATATCCAACACCGAAGTTTCTTTACCTTCTTTACTCAATATTCTCAAACAGCGTTTTCTAAAAAGCAAATAAATATAATCTACAAGTTTTGGCATCAGAGCAATTATCAGGAAAGAAACTATTTGGGGCATTCGCTATTTGCGGGGTGGTTTGGGCCGCCCTGCAGGCGTATATTTTGCATAGTTTTGGCTTTGTATGGATGGTTGCCCTGGGCGATAGCGCCATAAGCACCGTATTGTTGTCTGTGGCCTGCTGGTTAATCAACAATAACCTGCGCTACTACCAGCCTGAACGCGGCAGTTATATATACCTGCTGGTATGGTGTGGCGCTCTCGCAGGTGGCTGTACCGCTGCCTGCCGGTACTTGTTGCCCTTTTTAGATTTCGGTTTGGTGTATGATAACTTCCTGAAACAATCCCTCGCTATCCGCCTGTTTACCGATTTTTTGGCCATTGGCTGGATGGCCATGATCAGTGCCCTCTTTTACTCGCAAATAGACCATAAAAAAACCGAGCAACGCAAAACCGAGGCCGAAAAACTGGCCCGCGATGCCGAACTATATAATCTGCGTCAGCAATTGCAGCCGCACTTTTTATTCAATAGCTTAAACTCTATCAACGCGCTTATTGGCTTTAAGCCCGACGAAGCGCGCCGCATGATACATCAGCTCTCCGATTTTTTACGCGGAACATTAAAAAAAGACGACCAGCTTTTAGTACCCCTGAGCGACGAACTAACCCACCTCAATTTATACCTCGAGATTGAAAAAGTACGTTTTGGGCACCGCCTGCAAACCGAAATAAGTTGCTACGAAAAATGCGGCAAGGCCCTGCTTCCATCCATGCTGCTGCAGCCCCTGGTAGAAAATGCGATAAAATTTGGCCTTTACGATACTACCGGCGAAGTAACCATCAGCATCAGCGGCGAACTGGAAGATAACTACCTCATCATGACCATCCAAAACCCTTACGATTCGCAAACATCAAGGCCTCGCAAAGGTACTGGGTTCGGGCTTAGCGGGGTGCAACGGAGGCTTTATTTGATATTTGCCCGCAATGACCTGATGGAAACCCACGCAAATGATGATATATTTACAACCATTATAAAAATACCGCAGTTATGACACGCGTTTTGATTATTGACGATGAGCCGTTGGCACGTATGGTTGTACTGGAATACTTGCAGGCTTTCCCCCAAATAGAGGTTCTGCAGGAATGCGGCGACGGCTTCGAAGGCCTAAAAGCCATTCAGCAGCACCAGCCCGACCTGATATTCCTGGATGTGCAGATGCCCAAAATAAATGGCTTTGAAATGCTTGAACTGGTGGAGAACCCGCCTGCAGTGATATTTGCTACCGCCTTTGACGAATTTGCCATAAAAGCATTTGAAGCCCATGCGGTTGATTACCTGTTGAAGCCTTTTAGTAAAGAACGCTTTGTAAAGGCAATAGACAAATATTTATCGCACGCCGCTGCCGGACCTGCTGCCGCTGCAAAAACTACCGAAACGTTGCTGGAAATAGCAGCACAATCTCCTGCGCAAAACGAGCGTATTGTGGTAAAAACAGGCACCAAAGTAAAGATCATATCGGTGCAGGATGTAGAATACCTTCAAGCCGACGACGATTACGTAAGCGTAATTACCGCCGAAGGCGCCTTTTTGAAAAATAAAACCATGGCCTTCTTCGAAAAAACCCTTGACCCAAGGTATTTCGTGCGCGTTCACCGCTCCTATATCATTGCCATACAGCAAATTACCCGTTTAGACCCTTACGAGAAAGACAGCCACCTGGCCATCCTTAAATCCGGCGCAAAAATACCGGTCAGCAAAACCGGGTATGTAAAATTGAAGCAGGTATTGGGGATATAGTAGGATTACGGATTGGAAATTTTCGATTTCGGATTTATTTTATCGGTTCCTACCACGAGGTTAGCGAAGTGTATTTCGTGGCCGGCATGGTTTGAGTTTCCAACTACAGGTTCAAAATCCGAGGCGGTAAAACAACCGTTCATCATATTTAAAATCTTTTAAATTGATTTTAATAGAATATAAATTCGATTAATTTAAAATTACAAAATTATATTTTGAAAAGTCGATGCTATAACTAATAACTTAGGTATATTGGGCAACCAAAATCCTGACCATGCCCAAGTTACTATTCATCCTTCTCCTATCGTTTTTAACCCTAACAAAACCCGCCGCCCTACCCGATAGTAAACGTGCCAGCGATGCACGCACAACCCTTTGGCCAAAACTGCAAAAGGAGCTTACTGATGGCGGTTTCAATAGCAACTACCGCCTTTACCTGCGTATATTTAAACAAACGGACCAGTTTGAGGTGTGGGCAAAGAGGGGTACTAAGTACGCCTTGTTTAAACGTTACGACATCTGCTACTACTCCGGCGGCCTTGGTACCAAAACCAAACAGGGCGACGGCAAAAGCCCCGAAGGGTTTTACACTATTACTGCTAAACAGCTCAACCCGGTAAGCAATTACCACCTGGCCATCAATATTGGTTATCCCAATAAACTCGAACAACAAAAAGGTTACACTGGCAATGCCATTATGGTACACGGTAACTGCGCCTCTATAGGCTGTTACGCCATGACCAACCCCCGCATCGAAGAGATATACACACTGATTTACAAAGCCTTATCAGCTGGACAGGACAAGATAAACCTGGATATTTTCCCCTTCCAAATGGATGATTACCACATGCAGGTCTTCGCTTCCTCGCACTACCTGCCCTTCTGGAAAACCATGAAACCGGGGTACGATCTGTTCGAAAAAAGCCGGGTACCTGCCATGGCCAGTGTGGCCGGGAGGGAATATCGTTTTGGAAAATGAGCCATTCAACTTCGTACGATCCGTACACTTCCGTACAGTTTCGTACAACTTCGTACAGTTTCGTACAGCTAATTTGCCGATGCCGAAAACCGGAGAAAATCGGAGGTTTTTCGGTGTTTTTCTTTGCTTTTCTGTGGCTTTCCGGTCAAATCAAATTTAAGCCCATTTTTCAGAAAAAAGGGGATAGTTTGGGTTATTGATTCCCGACAACGCCGGAAAGTTTTTTTCAGGATACCCCTGATGCGGATTTAAAGGCCGGGCTGATAAGATCACATCAGCAACACCTTCCAGGCTTCCTCCACCAGGCCGTTATCCAGCAAATGTTTGGCGCGCAGGTGCAGCTGTACTTCGCGGGTTTGGCTATCGCCGATGGTGGCATCAAACAGTTCTTTTATTTCGTCGCTTTGGGCGAAGGCCTCCACCTCCTCATCCGTCGGCAAAAACTCCACGTTGCCCAGTTGCCCCAGGTTGTTGCCGGTAAGCACTTTGGAATTGCGGATGGCATACGGGATGGCATCCACACCAATACCGATGGTACGCACGGGCTTTGCTACCTTAAACAGGTTATCGGCAGTAACACGGCAGTACCAGTCGCCACCGAGCCGGGCCACCAGGTCAATTTTCTCCTGGTCTATTTTGCCGGTATCATCTAATATATCTTCGTTGATGTGGATCAGCTTTATTTCGGCAATTACCAAATTACCCGCGCCGGGTCCATCTCCAAGACTGATCACGTCGGTCACCAGGCACTCAAACTGCACCGGCGATTCGGCAACGCGGGGTGGTTTAACCAGTTCGGATGGTAGTGGCGTTAATCCCGATTTAATAAATTCATCCACCCCCGCCGGGTACTCCACACTGGATAGCGAAACCTGCTGCACAATATCGTAGTTAACGATATTTATGACGCACTCGGGCACCAGCTTTATATTCTCCAGCGTATGCTTGGTGGTATTATCCCTAACCCTCCGCGCCGGCGAGAACACGCAAACCGGCGGATTGGTGCTAAACAGGTTGAAAAAGCTAAAGGGGCTCAGGTTCACATTCCCTTCTGCATCCACGGTAGATGCCAGGCAAATTGGCCGCGGCGCTATGGCGTAATGCAGGTAGTTCTGCAATTGCAGCGGGGAGAGGTCGGCGGTTTTTAGTGTTAGCATGCGCGTGATATCTTCATACCGTCATTGCGAGGTACGAAGCAATCTCCCGGTGAGCAGGTGCGCCTTGCAAGTCGCTTGTCCTGCGTAGAGATTGCTTCGTACCTCGCAATGACGTGTCTTTTTTATTTTTTTAATGCGAGTATTGAAAACTCGCTCTCACTTTTCTTAATAATATTCCCCAGCATACCCAAGCCGGTTATTTCCATCTCTACCAGGTCATTGGGTTGCAGCCACTGGGTCTGGTAGTTGGCGTCGTTTAGCAGGCCTGTGCCGTTGAGTTCAAGGAAGCAACCCGTACCCACTGTCCCCGAGCCGATCACATCGCCGGGCAGCACATCGCAGCCGTAGGCACAGCGCTCTATGATCTCGGCGAAGGTCCAGTCCATATCAGCCATGTTACCGCTGCTTACTTCTTTGCCGTTTACCACGCATTTCATCTGCAGGTTGTAGGCGTTGCCGGTGTGGCCGGGTTTGGCATCCGTTTTATATTGCTCCAGTTCATCGGGTGTAACCAGCCATGGACCAATTACGGTAGAAAAATCCTTGCCTTTTGCCGGGCCAAGGTTCAGCAGCATTTCTTCCATTTGCAGGGTGCGGGCGCTCATATCATTCATGATCATATAGCCGGCAATGTAACTGTCGGCATCGGCGGCTTTTATATTGCGCCCTTTTTTATTGAGCACCACGGCTACTTCCAGTTCAAAATCCAGCTTTTGGAAATGGTCGGGCATGCATTCAATTTCGCCGGGGCCTTGTATGGCGTTGTGGTTGGTAAAGTAAAATATGGGGTACTGGTCAAACTCGGGTATCATATCCACCTTGCGGTTGCGGCGGGCGGCAGCTACATGTTGCCTGAAGGCATACCCGTCGCGGCAGCTTGTGGGGTGCGGTACAGGCGCTATCAGCTCGTAAAACAGTTCCTCTTTGCCCTGCATTTTGCCGCTGCGCAGGTCCTCATTTACACGTTTGGCATGCACCATCAGTTCATCGCCACCCCATAAAAACTCGTTCATATTATCGGGGATGAGCTTATCGCAGGAGTTGAGGTTGTAAATATGCCCTTTGATGTATACGCCCAAATGTTCGCGGCCTTCGGTTTTATAGGATACTAATTTCATAGGTATGTTGGTTTATCAGGTTTAATTTTTTTAAGGTTGCGCCCCAGGAAGGAGTTCACCAGGTATATAAAAGCAATTAACAGGGTAAGGTCTAACAGCAGGTTGCTAAAATTAAAGCCAAGCTCGCTTTGGCCCAAATAGATAAGTTTGCCATGGGTGTAGCGGTAAAACTGCCATGGAAAGCCAATAGCAACTAAACCCTCTGTTGCAGATTTATCCTCGGTAAACAAAAGCGTTAAAATAATCCAGGCAACTATTCCAAATAGTATGGCTTCTTTCCTGATCATATCGGTTTAATTGGAAACCAAACATAGTAATTTTTTTATTTGATCGGTGAGTAGTGAATGGTTGATTAGGAGAGTAGTCCTTATGCGTTATAATTACATGGCGTTAAATATTTGATGTCAACGTATATTTAGTGCTCACCGAACCCAACGAAGAACACAAAAACCGGCCTTGTCCTGTTCGGCAACCACTGAAACTGCTAAAGCACTGCCTTTAATAGAATAGGGCGCAGCCGGCACTTTTCTTTGGTTCGTTTCTTTTGGTGCCAAAAGAACGGCGCAGCCCTCTTGAGCACCTTTAAAAAATGAATAACCGCGAAAAAATGAACATCCACAGGCTTCGCAATACCTACTGCCTCACCTAACGAAGTACTACCGAACGGTATCGGCTACTTTTTCAAAAAACAGCTATTAGATAGTAGCAAGACCAACTCACCACTCTCTTAATCAACCAATCAGCAAAATTTGCTTCTTAATATAAAACGCCTAAATTTGTATACCAATTATGTGCATTAAAAAACAGTTTTACTTTTCCCTCGGGCTCACTTCCATGAGTGACGCTTCCTCCTTTAGGGATGCTGTGCTTGCTACTGCCGTTTTAGCGCAATACTAATTTTGTTGTTGTAAGGTTTTAATGTTGAAAGGTTGTAAGGTTACTTCTGCCGCCATTAAAACTATTCCCCCGTTTCAATCGTTTAATAATTAATGTTTTAAGCTGGGTTTTCATAACCTTTCAACCTTAAAAACATTCCAACATTTAAACCAATTTACCAATGCCTATTTACCATACTTTAGGGAGTATCCCGCATAAGCGGCATACGCAGTTCCGTAAGCCGGATGGCACTTTATATGCCGAAGAGCTGGTTTCTACCGAAGGGTTCTCCAGCCTGTATTCGCTGGTTTACCATGCCTACCCGCCTACTATTGTAAAAGCACTGGGCGAACCGTACTCCGTTGAACCCAAAATAGCCCGCGAAAAACACCTGAAGCATACCAGCCTCATTGGTTTTAATATTGAACCGGTTGATGATTACCTGCAAAGCCGCAAACCCGTACTGGTGAACGCCGACCTGCACATCTCCCTGGCTGCGCCGCGCAAAAGCATGACTGATTATTTTTACAAAAACAGCCAGGCCGACGAGGTGATATTTATCCACGTGGGCAGCGGTACCTTAAAAACAGGCTTCGGTAAGATACGGTTTGAATATGGCGACTACGTTGTAGTGCCCCGCGGTACCATTTACCAGTTGGAATTTGATACGCCCGATAACCGCCTGTTTATAGTAGAAAGCTTTAGCCCTATCCGCTCGCCAAAACGCTACCGTAACGCCTACGGGCAACTGATGGAGCATTCGCCTTATTGCGAACGCGATATTAAACGCCCTACGGATCTGGAAACGAACGATGAGAAAGGCGATTTTAATATCCTCATAAAAAAACAGGGGCTAATATATCCTTACACTTATGGCACCCACCCTTTCGATTTTATTGGATGGGATGGCTTCCACTACCCATGGGCATTTTCGATACATGATTTTGAACCCATAACAGGCCGCGTACATCAACCGCCCCCGGTACATCAAACCTTCGAGGGCAATAACTTTGTCATATGCTCTTTTGTGCCGAGGAAATTCGATTACCATCCCCTATCCATCCCCGCCCCTTACAACCACAGCAATGTGGATAGCGACGAGGTGCTGTACTATGTAGATGGCGATTTTATGAGCCGCAAAAGCGTAGTGAAAGGGCAAATTACCCTGCACCCCGGCGGCATACCGCACGGCCCTGCACCCGGTTCGGTAGAAAAATCTATCGGCAAAGAATTTACCGACGAACTGGCCGTGATGATTGACCCCTTCCGCCCGCTGATGCTAACAGAAGATGCGGTACGGATTGAAGACGAAAATTATTATAAGAGCTGGGTGATGTAGAGAGAAAAGAATCAAGAAGCAAGAGGTAAGAATCAAGAGACAAGAACCAAGAAATAAGATTGAGCGTGAGCAAAGTAAATATTCACTCATTCAATAATTAAAAAAATGAGCACATTAACATTAGATAAAGAAAACAATAAAGTCTCCCCTGCCGGGGGAGATTTAGAGGGGGCTGCTGATTTCCTGCCGCTTAAAGGCACGGATTATGTGGAATTTTATGTGGGCAACGCCAAGCAGGCGGCGCACTATTATAAAACTGCCTTCGGCTTTCAGGACCTGGCGTATGCCGGCCCCGAGACGGGTGTACGCGACCGCGCATCCTACGTATTGCAACAAGGCAAGATCCGCCTGATGCTGACCACCCCATTGCATTCGGACCATCCCATTGCCGAGCATATTAAAAAGCATGGCGACGGTGTAAAGGTACTGGCGTTGTGGGTAGATGATGCCTTTGATGCTTTTAAACAAACCGTAAAACGTGGTGCCGAGCCTTACCAGGAGCCCAAATCCATCACCGACGAATACGGCGAAGTGCGTACCAGCGGCATTAAATTGTACGGCGAAACCGTGCATATGTTTATAGAGCGTACTAATTATACCGGTCCTTTTTTACCGGGATATAGGGCCATGGAAACTAGCTACAAGCCTGCAGATACCGGCTTGCTGTATGTAGACCATTGCGTGGGTAACGTGGGCTGGCATAAAATGAACCAATGGGTGAATTTTTATGAGGACATTATGGGCTTCCGTAACATCCTTACGTTTGATGACAAGATGATATCAACCGAGTACAGTGCCCTGATGAGTAAGGTAATGAGCAACGGCAATGGCTATGTTAAATTCCCGATAAACGAGCCTGCCGAGGGAAAAAAGAAAAGCCAGATAGAAGAATACCTGGAATTTTATGAAGGCGAAGGCGTGCAGCACATGGCCCTGGCCACTGCCGATATTGTAAAAACCGTAACCGACCTGCAAAGCCGCGGCATAGAGTTTTTAACCGTGCCTACTACCTATTACGATGAATTAACTGCCCGTGTTGGCCATATTGATGAAGACCTGGAGCCATTAAAAAAACTGGGCATATTGGTAGACCGTGATGACGAAGGCTACCTGCTGCAGATCTTTACCAAACCAGTGGAGGACAGGCCAACCTTGTTCTTCGAGATCATCCAGCGCAAGGGTGCCAAATCCTTCGGTGCGGGCAATTTTAAAGCTTTGTTTGAGGCTATTGAAAGAGAGCAGGAGTTGAGGGGGAATTTGTAATCAGCCCCACCCAAACCCTCCCCGGAAGGGAGGGCTTTGAGAAAACCTTTTTTAAGTCTCCCCTACCGGGGGAGATTTAGAGGGGGCTTTCCCAAACAAAAAAAGGCGTACCAGTTTATGGTACACCTTCAAATTTTTTTGTGGTAGATAGAGATTACTTACCTGCAGCAATAGCTAAAACAGCATTGTTTTTTGCTATCTGGCTATCTTTTTTCTCTGCAGAACGGCTGCCCAGCTCAATGTTGGTAGCTAACTTTAAAAACTGTACTTCTAAACGAGAGAATGTTTTGTTTCTTCTATCTTTTCTTTTTAAACGAGTAACGCCCATGATCTTTATTTTATATAATGTATTAACCCTGAGGTCGGAAGCGGATTCGAACCGCTGTAGGAGGTTTTGCAGACCTCTGCCTAGCCACTCGGCCATCCGACCTTTTTTAAGGACTGCAAAAATAGTAATTATTATTTGCTAATCAATTTTATTTCGCCTTTTTGTATAGTTGTGAATAACTCTTTTACAGCAATAACAAGGCGGTATCTTTTTCGGCCTTTTATACCGGGGATATTAAACATATAATTATTATATTGAGGGCACATAACCGTTACCTTATGCACCCGGTTTACCGCCAAATTATTGTCTGTATAATTGCCTTTATATCCATCGTAAGCACTTGCAACAGATGCCAGAAGCAGGCTGCCGCCCGGCGCGAGTTGGGGCAATGGAACGCCGCAACCGAAAAACAGATGTACGATACTTTTTACCAGGGCGCTTCCGGCCTGGGCAGCGATGAGGATGAACGGGCGCAATATGCAGCTTGCTGCCTTCACCAGATGAAGGCCTTGTTCCCCGAAGGGCTTGGCAGCGTAGGCAGCGAAGTATCCGACAGCATAAAAGTTGCGGTGATGAAGATTGGCGCAGACTGTGCAAAAAACCTTCAGCGCAACCACCCGCCTGTTAGCGTGTGGAACGCGGACCTGGTAAAACAGATGAAGCTGCGGTTTTACTCGTACCAGGAGGCGAAGCTTATGCCGGGTAGTATGAAAGACGACTACGTTGATTGTTTAGCATTTGAGGTAATGGCAAAGTTTCCGAACGGCCCGCAAAAGGACAACGACAAAGCATTCATAGCCGGCATACTGGCTGCGCGCAAGCATTGCAGCAAGTTAGTGCTCAACAAATACCAAAAACAGTTAGATAGAAAGCTTAAAGCGCAAGTTAAGAAAGATACGCTCGCTCAGTAAGATCATTTGCCGCCCCGCCCGGCAGCTTCCGAACAAAATATCGCGGTAGCTATCGCAACGTTTAACGATTCGGCACCGCCAATGCGGGGGATGGTTATGGCATGGCTTATCAATTGTTGAATTTCGGGGCGGATGCCATTGCCTTCATTGCCCATCAC
>NZ_CAMLOV010000108.1 GCF_946481715.1 uncultured Mucilaginibacter sp.
TACATACACACGCAGGCGCTCTATTTTAAACCTATTGGTTAATGCTTTTGGCAGTGTATAACCCACCACCACGTTTTTAAGGCGGATGAATGAGCCGTCCTCCAGGTAGCGGCTGTTTTGCTCGATGTTGTAGTTATTGCCAACGCTGGTTACACGCGGTGTATTGGTAATTTGGCCGGGTGCTGTCCAGCGGCTTAGCTGGCTGGCTAAAATAGACCGGGAAGCATCGCGGGTGCCGCCGCCTTCTAAAATGTATTTATTGAAGTTGAACACGCTGTTACCGTATTGAAACGAAACGAATGCGCTTAAATCAAAATCGCGGTAGGTAAAGGTGTTGGTGATACCGCCATAAAATTTAGGGAGCAAGGTACCCAGCAGCACGCGGTCTGCAGAGGTTACTGTTGTACCATCAGCATGCTGAAAAACGGCGTTACCGGTTTGTGGGTCTACATACAATTGCTTGTACAGCCAAAAGCTTTGCAGCGGGGCGCCCTGTACATCGCGCAGGTATTCGCGGGCTTCAAAAGTGATGGGGCTGGCCAGTTTTTCGGCCTTATTTACGTTGCGGGAGATGTTGAAATTGGTTGTCCATTCAAACTTATCTATTTTTATATTGGTTGAATTAATGCCGATCTCGATACCTTTATTACTTATCTCACCGGCATTGGCCAGGGTGCTTAAGTAACCGGTTGATGTAGGCACCGGCAAATTCAGCAAAGCATTTTTGGTGTATTTATAATACCCGGTAAGGTCAATCAAAATACGATTGTTGAATAACCCCAGGTCGATGCCCGCATTGTAGGTGGTGGTAGTTTCCCACTTTAAATCGGGGTTAGCTAATTGTGCCGGGGCAGTACCTGCTTTAGAACCACTGGTTAGGTTATCCGGGTATTGCGCCGTGCCCGACCATAAACCTTGTGCTGCATAATCATTCAACCCGTTTTGGTTACCGGCCTGCCCAACGCTTGCGCGAAATTTCAAATCGGATATGGTTTTATTATCTTTCAGGAAACCTTCCTCTTTTATCCGCCATGCAGCGCCCACTGCCGGGAAATAGCCCCAGCGGTTGTTAGCGCCGAACTTGGACGAACCATCTGCCCTGATAGATCCTTCGAAATAATACTTCTCGCTGATGTTATAGTTTACACGGCCGAAAAATGAGGCGATGGTTGATTTTGATTTATTTTCGGTCGAGGTGCGTACCGCTGCGGCAGATATCTCTTTAAAGGAATTATTTGGGAAGCCATACCCTGTAGCACCTGTAGCATCAAGCGTAGTGGTTTGGATACTATTACCAATTAATACATTTAAGCTTTGATGCCCGCCAAGATCTTTGGTGTAGGATAAAGTTTGTTCGTTTTGAAAAATAGTGTAATTGGTAATAACGGAGTTTTTGTATCCCCCCGGAAAGGTGGTACCACCGGTGATGGTTTGGTCATTAAAGTATTCGCCTTCCTTATAAATATCGTAATCCAGCCCTACCGAGGTTTTAAATTTAAGTCCCGGCAGTAATTTCACTTCCAAAAACTGGTTGCCAACGTAACGGGTGCTGATGGTGGATATATCAGTAATATCCGTATTGATCAAATTCTCGACGTTTTCATACAGCGAGCCACGGGCAAGGGTACCGTCAGCATTGTAAATGGGCAGGTAAGTTGGCGAATGGAGTGCAGCTAATAAATGCCCGGCAGCTTGCCCTGCACCATTGCGCACCTGTTGGCGGATGGAATGATAAACGCCGTTGCTGGAGCCGAGCGTAAAGTATTTGCTTAGTTTGACATCAAAGTTGAGCTTTACGCTTGCCCGTTTAAAATCTGCCGGTATTAAAATAGCTTGCTGGTCGGTGTAGCCTGTTCCTATATAATACCTCAGTTTGGCGCTACCTCCGGTAACATTCAGATCGTAATTCTGCACTTTGGCGGTGCGTAATTCCTCGCTCACCTTGTCATAGGTTTGCTGCTCCTCGGGGGTACCTCTTCCGGCCACGCCGTTGATCACCTCACTTGCCGGGCGGAACGGCCTGTTGGCAACAGTTTGGTTAAGGGCAGGGTTATCAATGCCCGAGTTTATCCACTGCTCGTTTACCAGTGCTGCGTGCTCGGGGCCGGTAGTGAGTTTCCACAACCGGCTTTTATCCGCCCACTGGAAACCATTGTATGTACTTAAGTTGAATCTGGGCTTTTCAGAACCATACTCGCCGCGCTTGGTGGTTACCAAAACCACCCCGTTTGATGCACGGGAGCCATATATGGCAATGGCGCTGGCATCTTTTAATACCTCGATACTTTCAATATCGGCAGGGTTGATATCCGCAAGCGGAGAAGTCTTTTTGCCGCCCAGGTCAATAGTCGCCAGGGAGTTATTATTTGCTATTATACCGTCTATTACAAAAAGCGGGTCGTTACTGGCGTTGATAGATGCGGCGCCGCGCACGATGATGCGCACACCTTCGCCCGGCATACCCGACATGGTGTTCACCTGCACGCCGGGAGCCTTACCTTGTATCTGTGCATCAAAGCTGGCAACCGGCGTATTTTTGGTTTCCTGTGCGCCTATTTTACTTACCGAACCAATAAGGCTTTTACGCGTTTGGGTGCCATAGCCTACCACAACCACATCGTTTAACTGGTTGAGGCTGGCCTTGAGTTTTATTTCTACCGGGCTGCCATCTACCACCAGTTCCTGTTTATCAAAGCCGGTAAAAGTAACAATCAGCGTGTACGGGAATTTTTGGCCGGTAATGAAACTAAAGCGGCCGTTAGCATCAGCTGCAACTGCGTGTGTAGTACCCTTTATAGTTATTACTGCGCCGGGCAGTGGTTCTGTAGTAACCGCATCTATTACTCGGCCACTGAGTTTTGAATTAATTATTGGTATTGTTGGCGTTTGCGCCGATGCTATAAATGAAATTAAATTTAAGAACGCAAAAAGAGAAAACAAGAGCGGTATCCGCGAAGATTTGGCATGGATAAATATTTCCATATATTTAACATGGTTAAGTGAATGATGAATTTTGTTTGCTTGGCTGAGAATGAAGGCTGGCGTGTGATTGCCGTTACGTAGCCGGCCTTTCATTTGTATAACCGGCAAGGCTTCCTTGCCGGTTTTTTTATTCTATGTTCTATTTAACACATGGCTTTAATATCTTGAATGCTTTGGGGGATTTCTTTGGGCAGCAGCCTACAGCATTTGAATATTGCTGTTTTAATTAACCGCCGGTTTGCTAAGGTGATTTTATTAGCAACAACATATCAAACACATACCTGTGCGGGCAGGCATTGGTTGATTTAAGGCAGCTACTCCGGGAAGAGCAGCATTATTATTTAGTAGATTATCTTTCATGTTGCGGGGGCAAACATAAATATTAATTTTTAATCTACCAAATCTATAGACTAAGTATTTAATATATTTGATTATTGAAAGCTTTTGTAAAAGCCCTGCGTTGTTGCGACACTTGAACAGGCAAGGGTTAGCTTTTATTTTGCAATTTTAAAAGCCATTAAACAGATCGCTGGTAATCAGCCTTACTGGTTTTATCAGTTATGCTGCGAATCACCTCATCCAGTTCGTTGGCAGATAGCAGCAGGAATTTTAACATGGTTGCGCGTTCGTCTGCGTCGGCGGTATCGGTAATTAACGGGATAAGGCCCATTATACGCGCTAATGGCGCACGTACGATATGGGATTGTATCCATGAGATCTCTTTCAGCCGGTCATTCTGGTTTTCGATTGCTTTAATGTACTCCTGGAGAGCAGTTGCTATCTTTTTACGTTCGATACTATAGATAATGCTTTTAAATAATGAAAGAGCGGTCAATTCTTCCTTTAAGATGTAGTCAACAACGCCAAGTGAGAGCGATTTTACGCTGAAATCAAAGTCGGCATAGCCGGTTAAAACGATTACAGGGGAATGATTGCTTGCATCTATTATATCTTTAATAAGCGGTTCGCCGGTTCTGTCTGGCAAAGAAAGGTCTAACAGCACAACGTCAAACCTGATGCCTTCGGCACCTAACAAAGCCTTTGCAGATGTAAAATCCACTGCATGCACCACCTCCGGCGCTTCAATTTGCTCAAATAAAAAGTCTTCAACGAGGGTGAAATCGCCGGGGTTATCTTCAATAACCAAAATTTTGTATGTGCCTTTATTGGGTCCCATCACCTATTTTCAAAGGGTATGGTCACAATATTGATCCAAAAGTCTTCTATTTTGGCAACGGCTTTTATAAAATCGTTCACGTCAATAGGCTTCGTTATATAGCAGTTCACATGTTCTTTATAAGCAACAAGTATATCCTTCTCCGAAGACGATGTGGTAAGCATAATAACCGGGATTTGTTTAAAATCATTATGTTTTTTTATATAGGTAAGCACTTCATGCCCGCTTTTTTTGGGGAGATTAACATCAAGCAACACAAGGTCTGGTTTTTGTCCGCCCTTCGCAAGTGCCTCAAAGTAATCCATTGCAGCCTTACCATCTTTTATCACGGTCACATCATTCACTATCTTGCTGTCTTCCAACGCCTCGGTTGTGAGTAGTATGTCGCCCTCGTTATCTTCAATGAGTAATATGTGTATCGATTTCATGGCTAAAGATTTTTTAAAATTGTGAAGTAAAAGTCACAACCGGCACCCTCGGTAGATTCTACCCATATTTTGCCGCCCAAACTCTCAACTATTTTTTTGGTTACTGCAAGCCCCATTCCTGTACCCGAATATTCATTTTTACCGTGCAGGCGTTGAAAAATGATAAATATTTTCTCAAAGTATTCTGAATCTATGCCAATGCCATTGTCTTTTACTGCAAAACACCAGTGTGTATCATTGTCATTGCACGTAATGTGAATCAAAGGCACCACGCCGCTACGGCTATATTTTAAACTGTTGCTGATTAGGTTTTGGAATACCTGGCGTAAACTTGTTTTGTAAGCCACCATAACAGGCAATCCTTCAAATAGTACCTTTGCGTGCTTCTCGTCAATTTGCTTACGGTAAAGCGCTAATATGTCTTTAATAAGTGTATTGATATCAACTTCTTCAAGCTTGTCTTCCAATTTACCTACACGCGAAAACTCCAACAGGTCTAATATGATCTGCCGCATCCTCTTAGCGCCATCCACAGCAAAATGGATGTATTGTTTGCCTTTGTCGTCAATAATGGCATTGTACTTCCTTTCTAACTGGGTTAAGAAACTGGTAACCATCCTCAGTGGCTCCTGCAGATCGTGTGATGCTACGTAGGCAAATTGTTCCAGTTCGGCATTGGAAATGGCTAATTCTTTAGCTTGAATCCTTAGATTTTTATTTAATTCTAAAAGTTTAATGTCATGTAATTTCCGCTCGGTAATATCTTTAAAATAAACCGATAGCCCCCTGTTTGATGGATAAGCGCTTATCTCGTACCATTTTTGCAAAGGCGGGTAATAATCTTCAAAATGAGCAGGTTCCTGGCTTTCCATGGCCTGCATATAATTTTTATAGGAATTGGACGCTACCGAATCATTAAATACCTCCCAAAGGTTGTTATTAAGCATTTCCGTCTTCGATTTGCCTAACACAACTTCTGCTACTTTATTCCAATAGGTAACTGTCCAATTTTTATCAACCGCAAAAAAAGCGTCAGCTATACTTTCTAAAATTGTGTTTTTCTCAATTAATGTTGCCTGGGTTTGCAATTCAGCTTCCTTGCGGATGTTAATGTCCTGGCAGCTGCCATAAAGCCTTACGCATACACCACCTGCAAATTCGGCATCGCCAATAACGCGTACCCATTTAACTATCCCTGCCGGAGAGTGCACCTCAAGTTCCTCGTCCCATGGAGTGCCGTGTTCCATCGCATTTTTTATCACTTTAAGTACAGTATCCCTGCTTTTCCCCTCTTTATACAAGCTTACGCCTAATTCAAGCGTGGGCTCAAAACTACTATCAACGCGTAGTATTTCTTTGGTAATAGCCGACCAATAAACCGTTTGTTTTTTTAAATCTATTTCCCAGTTCCCTATGTGCGCAAGGCTGGTAGCCTGGTCAGCCTTTTCAGTTTGTGTTTTAAGGGCCTGCTCCGCAAGCTTTATTTCGGTAATGTCTGATATGAGCGAATAAAACCCCCTTACTATGCCGCCCTGTTTATCGGGCAAATACTGTGTATAAGTGTAAATTGTCTTCCCGTCTTTCTTTACAAAGGCCCTTTCAAAACTCTGAGGCGTACCGTTCAGCACGCCTTTGATGTAAGGTTCATAAGATGCAAACTCATCAACGCTTAACATTTCCTGTTTGTGCATACCGTGCATTTGCTGCGGTGTCATTTCAAACCAATCAAGCAAGGTTTTATTGGCAAACAGGCAATGTAAGTCTGTAGTCCAATAGGCAATCATTGCAGGCAGATTGTCGGTAATGGTTTTAATAAAACGGCTGTTTTCTAAAACTTTTTCCTGCCTTATCTTCCGTTGGGTGATATCGCTTCTTATTGCAACGTATTGGTACGGTTTGCCAGCCTCATTCAGGAATGGAACAATAGTAGTATCAACCCAGTAATAACTGCCGTCTTTTGCCTTATTCTTTAATTCCCCTTTCCAGATATTACCTTTAGCAATGGTTGTCCATATGTTTTTAATAAACGCTTTATCGTGATGAGATGAGTTAATAATACGATGATCCTGCCCAAGCAACTCTTCCCTCGAGTATTTTGAGATGCTGCAAAAATTGTCGTTTACGTGGTTTATTAAGCCTTTGTGGTCGGTTATAGCCACGATAGCAGATTCATCAAGCGCATATTTATAGTCCGACAGTTCATGAAGCGACTGCCGCAGCGCAGTCTCAATATTCTTTTGAGCCGATATGTCTCTAAAATTGCATATGATACCTCTTACATCTGCATCATGCAGCATGTTGGTAAATGTAGCGTCTATCCAAATAAAATGGCCCAAAAAGTGTTTTGTCCGGAATGTAAAGCTCACAGGTAAGCCCGGATTGGCGAGTACCCTATCCAATTTTTCGCGGACGATTTTTATGTCATCCGGATGCGTCAAATCGTTTATTGAATTTTCGGAAATGTCGGCACGTTTCCATCCAACAATATGCTCTGCCGATGGGCTGCGATAAAGCACCTTCAGCTTTCTATCAAAAAGAGTTATCCCGGAATGGCTGTTTTCTATCAGTTTCTGAAAAAGCTTGTTACCGCCAAAAACATGAGGAAATTCATTATTCCATTGGGGTGGGTCTGTTTTGGGTGACACTGTCATAACTGTGATGGGAATAATTCTATTCCTTGTTTAAGGCTAGTATAAAGTTAGGTATTTATGAGGAACAAAAATTATTTATCCCATTCGTATGCCTCGCAATCCCTGTTCATTTTGTTCATTATCTATAAGTAAAGGAAATTTACATCTGTTTTAAATTAAATACGTGGCAGCAAAATAAATCCAAAGCAGACAATGCATCCGCACAAGGCAAGAGTGCGGGGTACTCCGTGCACAGCATGCACGGTTTCGATTAGGTTAAATAACCGATGCATTAACAACCCTGCATTCGCAGGGATGGAGGAGGGAAGCCGCCTGTGCGAGGACTTGAGCTGCGGAGAGGGCGGCCGAAACTATACCGGCAGTCGTTGGGACGGCAAAGCCTCGATGAATATCCGGGACTGTCATCATTTTAGTTGTGTTTTCCTGCTGGTGATTTTGTTAATAGAAGCCTCGTCCTATCCTAACGGCTGCCGCTCATTTCAGCACCCCCGCCAAGGCCAAAATAGACCTTCCGGCATTACGACGAAAACCATTTTGCCGGTAATTTACAAAGTCGCAATTAAGCCGCCTTTTTTTGCGCCGGTCAGCACAGAAAATCAAAGAAAAACACCGAAAAACCGCAGAAAAACGCAAATTTTTGAACATCGCCATTTTGCTGTACGAAACTGTACGAAATTGTGCGAAACTGTACGAAGTTGTGCGAAACTGTACGAAACTGTACGAAACTGTACGGAGAGTGTACGAGGTGTACGAAACTGTACGAGTTGTACGATTCGTACAGTTCGTCATGGTATAGGTTTACCCTTTCCGCAGGGTGGCTTAAAAGCCTTGCAAAGTAAAACGGCCGGCGTTCCCGCCGGCCGTTTTACAAACTAACCTGCTCGCTTACTTCAACGAATTGATATAACCGGCAATTTTAAAGGCCTCTTCTTTAGTTACTTGCGGCATTGGTGGCATTTCTGTTGAGTAGCCCGGCCAGTTTTGCGGCTGCGGGTTGTGTATCAGCGAATATATTTTGGCCGGCGAATATTTACGCTTGGCTATTTCTGCAAACGGCGGGCCAATTTGCCTTTTGGTTGGGTTATGGCACGATAAGCAGGTATTTTTAGTCAGCAAGCCTTCTACATCTTTAAAGGTTGGCGCCGCTGTTTTTGTAGTGGTAGCTTTATTTGCAGCACCCTTACCTGCCGGCGTGGCTGCTTTTTTTGAAGGTGCAGTGGCAGGCGTTGCGGCAGAGTTCTTAGTGCTCACTTCGCTCATGGAAAGCTTTCCGCCATCAGGGATTTGATTTAAGGTGTAGTAAGCCACAGGATGAACTAAGGAATAAAAACCCTCCTGCGACCTGATACCATCTAATGTTAAAGTATGGATATAATACTGGCGGAGATTTTGGACGATGATACGTGCTTTTAAACCATCGGCAGAAACCTTAACACCTGCTATCTTTAACTTCTCTACATTTACCGGCGGCGAGCCATAAACCGGGTGGTATTTGTAAATAAAGCTTTCGGCGTTGTAGGAAGCTAAATCTTCTGCTGATTTACGATCAACCGGCGTGGTAAATTCTACTTCAAAACCATCAGGCATAGCCCTTACAGCCTTCATTTCAAAAGGCGTTTTGTTGTTATATGCCACCCTTTCAAGCCCTTCATTTGCATCACCTGCCGAACCCCAGCCACGGTTGGTTTCGCCAACAAATAAGGAACCATCAGTACCCCACTCCAAGCGTAATACACCAGAGCGGAACCCTTTACGGAAAAGGAATGCAGCGCCCTGCTCCTGCCCTTTTACTGTTTCTAAAAATATCCTCGAGATGATACTCATCCCCTGGTCGCCGGCTAAAATTTGGCCGGCAAAGGGGCCGAAGGTATTGGCAGGTATCTTTACAGGTTCTGAAGATGATATCCCCAGTATGCCGTAAGGCAGCCAAACCGACGGCAATTTCAATTCGGGGAAGGTCTTCTTCATATCAAACAGGGTTTTAAACGATTCGTTCACCCTATTCTCAGGTTTAATATACCGCCCCTGCGCATTTTTTGTCCTGCGCTCATCCATTTGTGCGTAAAAGAAATCTGACTGCAACTTAACAGGCGAGTTTGGCAGGCTTGTCCACCTTAAACTTGCAGGGTGCCCCATAAAATCGCCTTTGTTTATCTTCCATAAACCGCCGGACCCAACCCAATCGCCCTGGTTTTCGGTATAATACAGTTCGCTATCTATAGCCCCGATACCCGCGGGGGAGCGGAAACCTGCGGCCCAGGGCGTCATTTTACCGCCCTCGGTAATGTTCATGGCCCAGCCACGCATGGGAACGCGGCTCTCGGCACGCCACCATTCCTCATCACCAAAAGCTACGTTTCCGGTCACCATAAAGGTACCGTCCTTCATTATTTTAGGGCCGAAGCTATACTCGTGGTAATGCCCGCTTAAAGGCCAGGCGTAAACCGTTTCGTAAATTTCGGCTTTGCCATCCTGATCTTTATCTATCAGTTTGGTTAATTCTCCGCGTTGCGCTACAAACAAAGCACCGTCTTTGTAGGCAATGCCCAGTATCTCGTGCAGGCCGTATGCAAACCGGCGCCAGTATGGTTTTACGCTGGTGGGGTTTTCCACAATGTACACCTCGCCCCTGCGGGTGGATAGTGCCAGGTCGCCGTTTGGCATAGTAACCAAACCGCCCACTTCTAAAATGGGGCCTTCGGGTACACGTACTTTACTTATTTTGAAAAAATCTTCTTCTTTTGGCGTTTCCTGTGCAAAAAGCGATGAAAAGCTTAGGCTTAATGCCAGTGTTATGATGGTTTTAAAAGTATATTTCATTGCAGATCAGCTTAAAATAAAATGGTATAACTTAATTTACTGCCCAAGGGCACTATCATTTGTTTTTTGCCATCAACATCCCTGATAATAGGCTTAGCAGAGCCTTCGGCAAGTTGTACGTAGTACGATTTATCGTTTACCAAATACAAGCCATTACCAACCTCTTCTATAACCGGGGCGGTTGCCAGCAGGAAATACAAGTCGGCTGCAGGTTTTTCAAGCGAAATTGTTCTGCTTATGCCCTGCCCGTTTTCCATTACTTTTACGTCATCGGTAACCGTGTTACCGTAAATAAGGTATTTAAAAGCCGGGCGTTCCTGACTGTCTAACACATAACCTTTTGTAAAAAAGCCCGTGCCGGTGGTATCAGCTTTCCAGTTATCCTGCGCCGATGCCAGTTTAGCAATTGCGAGGCCCGCTTTCGAAGTAAAACGAGTAATGCTTCCCAAAGGATGCGATGTACCGTCGCCACGGCCATCAAACATGGGGGTTGCATCAACAAAATTGCCATGCCAACCCTGTAACAGGGTGCCGTTATCCAGGTCGTAACTGTAGGCTGTTTTCTCCGGGCCACCTACCGAAATAGCGTGAACTGAACGGTGCCCCGCAACATCCACAAAGCTGCGGATCATGTTATTGCTTGCCGCATCTACATAGATCGGGTCAGCATCATCCCCTTTCTTAGTTTTTGGCAACTCGGTTAGCGGGGTAACAGATATATTTTTAAAAGCGACAGAACCATGGTCGCCCTGTAAACGCAGCGGGCCGGTTGCCTTCTCTGCACCGGTGGCGCCCCTTGTAGCACCAAACAGTTCTACATTCTCGTGAATGGTTACACCGTTTAGGTCAACGCTGATGATTTTTGCATTGCTTGTTTTAACTCCGGACGCATTAAATACGGGCGCCTTGAATATGATTTTTATATGCTGCCACAGCCCCGGCGCTTTGCTTGCGTTTTGGCGAGGAGCCACGCCGCCATAGCCCTTTTCAGCCTCGGGTTTGCTATCGTCCCAACGCTGGTAAATGCCGCCGTTATTGTGCGATGTAGCTGTTCTTAAGCCCCAAGCATCGTCTATTTGTATCTCGTAATTCCCCTGTAGGTAAATGCCGGAGTTTGCGCCTTTGGATGTAAGGTAATCTAATTCTACAGCGACATTGCCATATTGTTGTACCGTATACAGGTCTGTCCCCACCTTTTTGGCGGTAGACTGGTTAACCAAAATGCCATCGCCTTTTGTAGTTTTCAATACGTTTTCGCCGTTAAGGTCGGCAAAAACATCCCCGGCTACCGACCAGGAACTCCCCGGGTCTTTAAAAGCATTAAGGTCCTTCAGGTCAATACGCTGGCCAAATGCCAGCAGGGTTCCGCAAAGCCAAAGCGTGGCCGTGAGGCCCGTCTTTGAAAGATTTAGATTCATGTAGTGTGTATAATTTATTATTATGTTCCAGTTTTATATGCTAAAATAGGCAATAAAACGTTTTAGTGTTTCGCATTGCGAATATATAGAAGCCGGAGGACATTTATTTCTCCAAACATTCTTTTCGTCTATAAATAGGATTAAATATCGGGTAGCCAATTCTTCAATACGTTTTTAATCTAGACATCTTTTTTATAAAAAGGATGACAACTTGCCAAAAAGAATTTATAGCATCTCAAAGGCGGCTTCTTAAACATCAAAAAAACAAAAAAAAATTTGCGTAGCTAAATAACTACATATATATTTGTAGTCAAATAGCTACATAATGAATTTACGACGAGATGTATTCCAAGCCATAGCCGACCCTACCAGGCGGGCGATATTGTTGTTGTTGGCTACGCAAACGATGACGGCAGGCGCCATAGCCGCTAATTTTGATACGGCGAGGCCAACAGTATCTAAACACCTGCAAATACTTACCGAGTGCGAATTGCTTAAACAAGAGCAAAATGGCAGGGAAATATCCTACCATATTAATGCAAAAAAAATGAAAGACGTGGCCGACTTCATCGAGCCATTCCGCAAAATGTGGGATGACCGTTTCAACAAATTAGAAGACATTATGAAAAAATTTAAAAGCGAATAATATGGAACTCAAAACAAAGATCAGTGCCGAAGACGGCAAAAATGACCTGACGATAACCAGGGAGTTTGACTTGCCCCTCCACTTGCTTTTTAGGGCGCATGTAGAGCCCGAAATTGTTGAGCAATGGATGGGCACCAAAGTGATTAAACTCGAGTATAAAAAGCATGGCAGCTGGCAATTTCAAACATCAGACCCTAAGGGCAATGTGGTGTTTCGCGCAAACGGTGTGGTACACGAGTTTATTCCGAACCAAAAGATCACCCGGACATTTGAAATGGAAAACGCCCCATTTGATGTGCAGCTGGAGTTTTTGGAATTTGAAAAACTTACCGAAGATACCAGTAAGATCACTATCCATACGGTATACAGGTCGGTTGAGCTGCGAGACAAGATGCTGAAGCTGCCATTTGCACAGGGCATTAACATGGCCCATAACCGCTTACAGGAATTTGCAAACAAACTAAAATAACAAATGATGGAAAAGAGGAATAAAATTATCTTTTGGATAGCTACTTTATGGCTCGCTTTGGGTATGACAGCTACCGGGATTGTACAACTGATAAAGCAAAAAGAAGAAGCTGCAATGATGGCACATTTGGGCTACCCCTTATATTTTTTAACCTTATTGGGTGTTTGGAAAATTTCAGGGGTTATAACGGTGCTTATCCCTAAGTTTACCTTAGTAAAAGAATGGGCTTACGCTGGGTTCTTTTTTGCGATGTCGGGCGCTGTATTTTCTCATATAGCCGTTGGCGATAGCGCTAAGGAGCTTTTTGGCCCCTCGTTATTAATTGTACTAACGGTAGTATCGTGGTATTTCAGGCCTGCGGATAGAAGAATAGTTTCGGTAAACCAATAAAATTGAACAGTATGAAAAAGCAATTATCAGCAGAACAAAGCAAAAAGCTATTGGAAACTTTAAAAGGCCGCTTTGGGAAGAATATGAACCGCCATAAAGAAATGGAGTGGCATAAAGTACAAGCAAAATTGGAAGCCAGTCCCGACAAGCTATGGATACTGGATGAAATGGAAGTTACCGGCGGCGAACCTGATGTAGTTGGCCATGACAGCGCAACTGGCGAGTATATTTTTTATGATTGCTCGGCGGAGAGCCCTAAAGGCCGTAGGAGTTTATGTTACGACCGTGAAGCGTTAAATGCAAGGAAAGAATATAAACCAGCAAACAGTGTTGTTGATATGGCAACGGAAATGGGCATTGAAATTTTAACGGAACAACAGTACCGCGAGCTGCAGGAGCTTGGTAAATTCGACACCAAAACATCCAGTTGGGTGAAAACGCCCGCAAATATCCGAAAACTTGGAGGCGCTGTATTTTGCGACCGCCGTTATGATACCGTGTTCTATGCGCACAACGGTGCAGAATCGTATTATGCTGCCAGGGGCTTCCGCGGATCGCTACGGGTTTAGATTTTTATAAGTTGGTATTCTCAAATGCGGAATAGGTATGAATGATAAAGTGGATTTTTATTTTAACAAAGCCCAAAAGTGGCAGGAGGAAATTGAGAAACTTAGGTCAATAGCGCTTGATTGCGGGTTGGACGAGGAGTTAAAATGGGGCTGCCCCTGCTACACTTTTAAGGCAAGCAACATCGTATTGATACATGTTTTTAAAGAATACTGTGCGTTTTTATTTTTTAAAGGCGCGCTGCTGAACGATGAGAACGGCATCCTGATACAGCAAACGGAAAATGTACAGTCGGCCCGCCAGATCCGTTTCACTAACGCCCAACAGATAATGGAGATGGAGCCTATCCTAAAGGTTTACATTTTTGAAGCAATCGAAGTAGAAAAAGCAGGTTTAAAGGTTGAGTTAAAAAAGACCGTGGAATTTAATATGCCTGTAGAGTTCCAGCAAAAATTAAACGGAAACCCTACCTTAAAAACCGCGTTTGAAATGTTAACGCCTGGGCGACAAAGGGGCTATCTGTTGCATTTTTCGCAACCCAAACAAGCCAAAACAAGGGAATGGAGGATTGAAAAATGCGTGCCGGATATCCTAAACGGAAAGGGACAGGATGATTAGGATGTTATTACAAAGCAAATGCTTTAATTTCGGTAATTATTCCGCTTTAGCCACTTATGTTTGTATAGCAAACCAATCTATCTTTAGATACCTTAAAAACCAACCCTATGGAAAATAACATCGGTACAAAGGAGAACCCAATGGCCCTAAAAACCCCTCCCTTATCATCGGACTATACCATGCACACCGATGTTAAAGATGGTAAACAGATTTTAGTATGTACCGTAGGCAAAACAGTTTTGCACTATGATTACCGCTGCCTTTCCGATCTGCATGCGATGCTAACAGCTCATGGCGATTGGATGGAACTGGGCAGCGCCGATGAGCAAAAACCGGCAAAAGAAGGCACGGTTGAAGCTTGGGGGCGGGCCTCCGATAACCCTGTCGGTGGTTGGTATGGCCTAAAGAAAGGCTTACGCGGACGGTTTGGCATGTATATCCCGCCCCTAATGGAAGCGCTCGGTTTGGCTGAAGTTACCCACGAGCCAAAAGGAAATAAAATAAAAGCGTTGTAAATACCTTAACTTACGCCCTCTATTTAAGCATAATTAAAAACTTTAGCCCCGCCAAAGGATACCGATGAGAAGGCTTTATTACATGCTCATAATATTTTTGGCGTTTCCGGTATGCCTGGTAGCTCAGTCATTTAACCCAGACCCCGACTGGCGTTTTGAAAACTTCAACAATTTAAACCACTTCAGCAATAAACTTGTTCAGAACGTAGCGATTGATAAATCGGGCTACGTTTGGACATCGGGTGAAGGTATACAAAGGTTCGACGGCTTTAAAACCGTTGATTACAATGCCATTAACCCAAATAATGCTGGTTTACGGGACAATTACACCGATGTATTAGCTGATGATAATGGCCGCATTTGGATGAGCGGCGGTGGGCTGGCATATTACGACGATGCAAAGGCCCGGTTTATTTACCTTGAATTGCCGGGAATGCCTATCACCTACGCCTACGCCTGGACGCTTCAAAAAAACCAACTGTGGTTTGTTTGTAATTTGGGGCTGGCCAGGGTAAATGTAAATACGCTGCAAATTACACTTACTTCGTTAAGAGATATTACAGACCCCATATCAGGTTACCTCATCGATGACAATACTTTTTTGATCTCGAGCAGGGAGAAAAACTACCTATATACTATTGATAAAGATAGGTATACTACCAACCGCTGGGTATATGATCATATCCTGATCAAAATGTTTTCGATGCAAAAGCGAGGGAACGATATTTACCTGGGCAGTTCGCGTGGCTTTTTTAAATTGAACCCAAGGGGCGGCTTGCAACTCCTCGATAGCGCAACAAAGGGTGTTGCTATTAATGATATTGAGTTTTTGCCACAGGACACAGAGCGTAAATACCTATTTGTAGCCACCGACGGAAAAGGACTGAAAGTTTTTAATACAGCAACCCGGAAAGTAGAATTCACTTACCTGCACGATGAAAACAACCCTTATAGCCTATCCAGCAATGTGGTTACCGGTTTATTTATAGACAGGAAGAAGAAATTATGGATAGCTACAGGGCTGGGCTTATGTATGGTTGATTTTGATAACCAGCAATGGAAACTGCGCTCGATAGATAAAAGTATTTCGGATGATAAATCTGTTTTTAAAATTGTGAACGACAAATTTGATACCACACGTTTTTGGCTATCCAGTTTTAACATGGGGATAATTTGCGTGGACAGGCAAACAAAAAAGATAAAAAAGATTTACAACACCGGCAATAAATTAACTCATATTATTGACTTTGTCCAGGTAAATAAAACCAATTGGTTATTGGCAAATCACGATGACATAATGGAATGGGGTCCGCAAACCGGCATCAGAACGCCAATAAGCAGTTTTCCCCTCCCCGATTCGCTATTGCTCGGCCGATCTATGCGCAAAATTGTTATGCTGGATGCCGAAACCGCGTTTGTTACTTCTAACAGAGGTTTATTTAAGTACAACCTGCTTACGCATACGCTAACGGATGCCATAAAAAATAACCGCGAAATTTACAATGAAATTAATAGGGGAGTAGGGGATTGCCTGCCGGACGGCGACATCCTCTGGGTAACATCCGACAAGGGCTTGTTAAAGTACAATATTAAAACCGGCTATGCCAAGCTGTTTTACCATCAAAAAAAGCCGAAGTATTACTTGCACAGGCCAATCTCTATCGACAGTAATACCCTTGTGTGTTCATCCAATGTGGGACTTATTTTTATTGATAAAAATACAACCGCACTACGTATTGTAAATACATTGGCCGGCTTTCGTTCTATGAATGTTACCAGCATGATAAAGGTTGCAAATAAGTTGTGGCTTGGCACAGAAACGGGCATAGTTACCTACGATTTGTTAACCGGGCGCTCGGAAAAGGTGCAGTACGAAACCCCGGTGATGGAAACATTTACGAGGTCGCCTTTCGAAATGGTGGGCAATGACCTTGCCGTAGGATTCAGGGCCGGGTACGCCTACTTTAAACCAGTATTAAACAATTCATCTATCCCATCCGATGCAGTGATTGATGGTGTTACTGTGAATAATAAGCAGGTATTGGAAAGAGACGCGTCAAAATTGGTCTTCGGCCACAACGACAATTCTGTCAACATTGGCTTCACCGCATTTTTATATACTTACCCGGATAATATAAATTTCAGGTATCGCCTTAAAGGCGCCGATCCTAAATGGCAGTACACCAAAGATGTACGCAGCGCCAATTATGCGCAGCTTTCGCCGGGTCAATACATTTTTTATGTACAAAGTGGCAACAATATAGGCGTGTGGAATAAAAATATCGCCTCGCTGGCATTTACCATTAAACCTCCTTATTGGGCAACGTGGTGGTTTCGTACCGTGCTGTTGTTGCTACTGGCATTTGTGCTTTACCAATTGTATAAATACAAAATTCAGCATATCCGGGATATAGAAGCTATCAGGCAGGGCATAGCAACCGATTTTCATGACGACCTTGGCAGTACGCTCAGCAGTATCTCCATATTCAGCCAGGTAGCCGTGGCAAAAGCGGAAACCGATCTCCCTACTACAAAAAAGATGGTTGATGACATTGGCATACGGGCAAGGGACATGATACAATCCATGAACGACATGGTATGGGCCATTAAACCGGAGAATGATACCTTGTACCGCCTGATGCAGCGTATGGAAGAATTTGGCTACCCTGTTGCCGAAGCCAAAGAAACCCAATTACTATTTAAAATGGACGAAAGCCTGTATGCCATTAAAACAAATATGGTAAAACGCAAAAACCTGTTTTTAATATTCAAAGAGGTATTTAATAACGCTATAAAGTATAGTAACGCACAACAAATAGAAGTTAAATTTAAACTGCAAAATAAGCACACGCTTTTAATGCAAATTACCGACAACGGCACCGGCTTTGATATGGGTAGCCAAAAACAAGGTAACGGATTGAATAACATTAAGAAACGAGCGTGTGAAATAAAGGCAAATTTGACTATAAAAACTTCGCCGGGCTGTGGCACGGCCATAAATATTATTTGCAAAATCACATAAGTATGCGAGCCCGTGCAAAAATAATAGCTTTACATTAGATGGATATGCCCATTAAAGTACTTATAGTAGAAGACAACCCCGACCTGAGGCAAGCGCTTAAAAGCCTCATCGCATTATCGGACGATTTTGTATGCGTGGGCGACTACGGTTTTTGCCAGCCCGAAGTATTTTTTGAAGGCGATGCTGTACCGGATGTTATATTAATGGACATTGACCTCCCCGGCGAAAATGGCATATCCTATACCCGCCGCATCAAAGAAAAATACCCTTTTATAAATATACTGATGCTTACTGTTGTAGAGCAGGAGGATAAAATAATAGAGGCTATATATGCCGGGGCTACCGGTTACCTTATTAAGAGCGCGATACCCGAAAACATACTCGAAAATATACGGATACTATACCGCGGCGGCTCGCCGCTTACTCCGTCCATCGCGCGCATCATCTTCCAGAATGTGCAAAACCAGCAGCCCAGCAAAAAGGAAAAAGTGCAGCTTAATACCCGCGAAACCGAAGTGCTAAGCGGGTTGGTAAAAGGGCTAACTTATAAAATGATAGCCGCCAAACATTTTATATCTGTTGATACCGTACGCTCATACATCCGCTGCGTGTACGAAAAACTGGAAGTACACTCCCGCTCGGAAGCCATAGTACGCGCCCTCAATGATAAACTCGTGTAATTACCACCGTTTTTTATTTGATCCCAAACCATTCTCTACTCGCCATTCTCTATTAACTGCCGGCCCACCATTTTCACATACTTATGTGATTGCCAGCATATTATTTAAAATGCAGTTTTACTATACAGATACCACTGTTAGTATTAAACTGCTATTTTATGAAAAAACAATACCTCAACCTTTTCCTTGCGATATTATTTATTGCGTATTCATCGTGCACAAAAGAAGGGCTGCAAGGCCCTGAAGGTGCGCAGGGGCCTGCGGGCGCACCCGGTGCTGCAGGAGCAGCAGGTGCTGTTGGCCCTGCCGGACAGGATGGCTCTATCATTTACAGCGGCAATGGTACACCAACGCTTGCTACTGGCAAGGCAGGGGATTACTACTTAGATAAAAATACGGGCAACTTATACGGCCCTAAAACGGCTGCCAGTTGGGGGGCTCCGGTTGCGCTTATGGGCGCACCCGGGGCAACTGGAGCCACTGGTGCGGCTGGTACTGCCGGAAGCCAGATATTAAGCGGAACAACTGCCCCGGCACAGGCAGCGGGCGCAATTGGCGACTATTATTTAGATAAAACAAACCTTTTGCTTTACGGGCCAAAAAACACTTCCTGGGGAACGCCCGTTTTGCTGCGCGGCGCACAGGGGGCACAAGGGCCGGTTGGCCCATCCGGAGCAGACGGCAGCATTATTTATAGCGGCAACGGCAACCCGGTCCCGGTTTTGGGTAAACCCGGTGATTATTACTTTGATAAAACGGCGGGCTTGCTTTACGGGCCAAAAAATGCTAATGGCTGGACAGACCGCACCTCGCTTATTGGAGCTACGGGTGCAACCGGAAATACCGGTGCCACAGGAGCAACCGGGGCCAACGGAGCAGATGGTTCGATAATTTTAAGTGGGAATGGCGCACCCACAAATGCAATAGG
>NZ_CAMLOV010000109.1 GCF_946481715.1 uncultured Mucilaginibacter sp.
CGTAGTAACATTGCCCGCCGGGCTTATTTTGCGGTTAAGTTTACTAAGAAAATCGCCCACGTAAACATTGCCGGCAGCATCAGTGGCTATTGCATAAGGGCCGTAAAAGCTTGCCGCGGTGCCCGGGCCATTGGCCGTACCTTCTATGCCGCTGCCTGCAAAAATAGTGACCTGGCCCGCAGGGGTAACTTTAAGGATGCGGTTGTTGTCGTTATCGGCAGCGAAAATATTGCCCGAGGGATCCACGGCCAAGCCTGCGGTTTGGACGAAAGAGCCATCACGTTCGCCATTAGCGTCGAGGCCTACAACGGTACTTACCACGCCGGAAGGACTTATTTTGCGGATGCTTGAGCTGCCGTCGGCAGCGTACACATTGCCGGCGGCATCAGTGGCTACTGCTACAGGCCCGTAGAAACTCGCCGCTGTGCCTGTACCGTTAGCGCTACCCTGTTCGCCACTGCCTGCCAGGGTACTTACCAGCCCGTAAAGCGCTTCGGGCACTGCGCCACCGGTGTTGTTAGGGCTTAAATCGGTTATGGGTGTGCCGGCGGCATAGGTTTGCGGGCCGCTGTAGCGGATATTGGGTGCCTGCAAAACGTGGGCAGCAATTTCAATTCTTAAGGTTGCTGTACTGCTGCCCAGGGAATTATAGGCCGTAATGGCATAATCGGTCGCCGGGCTGACCGCTGACGGGGTGCCTGTGATGCGCCCCTGTTCGTCCAGATCGAGCCCGCTTGGCAGAGCCGGGCTGATGGCATAACCGGCAGTGGCAATTTTGCGGATGGGGCTATTCAGCCCATTCAGTTCGGATACGTATACGTTGCCGGCGGCATCCACAGCCAGGCCAGATAGGTTACCAAAAAAACCGCTGCCCGCCAGGGTGCTTACAACGCCGCCAGGGGTTATTTTGCGTACCCGTTTGTTCCAGCCATCAGCTACATACAGGTTACCATCAGGAGCTACGGCTATGCCAAAAGGATGATCGAAACTTGCCGCGGTACCTGTACCGTCGGCTTTACCTGCCGCGCCGCTGCCTGCAAGGGTTGTAACCAAACCTGCAGGGGTAATTTTGCGGATAAGGTTGCTGCCCATATCGGTTACATAAAGGTTGCCGGCCGCATCTGCAGCAATGCCGGCAGGGCCGTTAAAGCTTGCCGCCGCACCTAAGCCATTGGCACTACCCTGTGCGCCGCTGCCTGCAAGAGTACTTACCAGCCCTGCGGGTGTAATCTTGCGGACGAGGTTGTTGTTGTCGGTTACATAAATATTGCCGGCCGCGTCTATAGTTATCCCGGAAGGGGCATAAAAACTTGCTGCAGTGCCTGTGCCGTTGGCACTGCCCTGCGCACCGCTGCCTGCGAAGGTACTTACCTGCCCGGCAGGGGTAATTTTCCGGATGCGGTTGTTGTTTCCATCAGCCACGTAAATATTGCCGGCAGCATCTACGGCCACCCCAACAGGTGCCCTAAAAGTTGCTGCGGTGCCTTTACCGTTGGCGCTGCCAACGGCGCCGCTACCTGCAAAGGTGCTGATCACGCCATCCGGCGTTATTTTGGAAATGACGTTATTGTCGTAATTTGCCACGTACACATTGCCCGCTGCATCAAGGGCAAGGCCCATGGGGTTTCGCAAACCAAAGTGGATTTCGGTGCCGTCTTCATTTGTAGTGGCTATGATGTCGCCTGCAAACCTCGTTGGCGTACCGTAAAGCCCCTCGGGCACTGCGCCGCCTGTGTTGGTTGGCTTCAGGGCAGTTATGGCTGTGCCTGCGGTGTAAGTTTGGGGGTTGTTGGCATAGGTGATGTTTGGTGCCTGCGCCCGGGCATAAGGAGTGGCGGAGAAGGCCACAATCAGCAGCAGGGCAATAGATTGTATAACTTTTTTCATAATAGGGTTAAGGCTTGGTAAGCGGTTTAATTTTTTTAATTGGTGTTTTCTACGCGGCATCAGGCCATTGAAAACAGACCATGGCGCCGGCAGTGGCTAAAATTATTTGGATGTGAGGGCCATTTACGGCGTTTAAGAACGGCTGCAGAAATGCCCACCGTTTGGCTTTTCAGATATATCTCGGTGTTAACGAACCCACTTATCCAGCAAGCACTTGTATGGGTTTTTCCGGATGGAATGGTGATACTGCCCTGTGAAATCGGTGGGCGGCCGGCTTCATCCCGGGTGCTGCCCTGTTGGCCCAATACGGTTGTTTGGGCGATTAGCTTGGGAGAAAACGCAAGCGTACAGATTGCGCCTCCCGGTAGTTTAATGCGTGATAAGGACATAACGTATATAACAATAGTCAAAATAATCAGGGCAGCGGCGTCCGTTGGTACAGATCCTCGGTTCGCTACAGCCGCAACATTGCGGCCACAGGCAAAGCGTAAAAAAATTATTAAGTAATTACCTGAACCCATTTTGAGCCATAACCGCTTGCTTTACGGGCGGATTTATGCCAAAACAGGAACATACAAATGGAAATCGGAATAAGATTACAGTTAAAGCGATCAATGAATGATTTAACTCCTTATTCCGCTGCCGGAAAACTCCATTTATCTTTTTCTCGTGCTGGGGGCACAATGCACTAAAAACAAATATCCATCAGCGCTTTCTAAGATAACAACTGAATAATTAAATATATACTTAAATGATAAATTTTATTTATTATAATATTTGCAAAAAATACCCTGTAGGGCAGCTAACTATTAGTAATATTAAAAATACAAAATAGTTAAATTAAGAATATTTAATTATTTGTATTAATTTACCATATTAAGGGAACATTTGGGTTTATCATAGGCGGCATAAAAAGAGCGCTATTGAAGCAATTAGGTACGTCAAATCAATTTTTTCCATATGTAAATTTGGCGAATACAGGCAGCATATCGATAAAGTGCCCTCTCAAAATTAAGAGCATTACACAAGCAAATGGTCTCTGAGTTGTATTATACTGGTAGAAACTATGCCAAATAACTACAAGGATTGATCAGCAAATGCCATTCTACGGTTGTTTGGGCGCTAGTCGAACTAATATCATCGAACATATGACAAAACCCGGCACGAAGTATCGGTTAGAACTGACCGGCCCGGAAGGCAAAACTTTTTTGCTTCAACCGCCGGTTTCGCCTACCCACTTTTATCAACGGCAGTAAAGGAGGTTTCCTGCTGGAAACCTGTGCCGGCCTAATTGATGAAGGCGAAACGCGGGCGAGTAATTTTATGCTGTTGCATCTAAATGTCATCCACGAGAATATATAGCCTGTTATCTGAACCTAAACGTACAGTAATTTGAAGCCGCGCGATTTTCCGACTTTTGCTCCTCACTGTTAAAAAGAATGAACTAACCATATAAAAGCCCTTCAGATTTGTCTTTACATGAAATCCACTGACAATGGGTACGTTAATATTTTGAAACTGTTTTATGACCGAAAACAGCATAGTAAAATATATAAACATAGCAGGGCACCATACTGTATAAAAATGCGGATTGTGCGCCAATGCTCTTTGTCATCAAGGCATATAATTGTGGTAGTATGGCCCCCCCGGCGATACCCATAACCAACAAAGCAGAACCAATTTTGGTGAACTTGCCCAAACCTTTAATGGCCAGCGGGAATATCGTTGGCCACATTAACGAATTGGCTAGGCCTAACAAAGCGATAAACATAATGCTTAAATACCCGCTTGTGAGGTATGCGGCAATCGAAAACGTAACGCCCGTTAACGCCGAAAGCATCAGTGCCTTTTCCTGTTTAATATATTTGGGAATGGTTGAAATACCAATTATATAGCCTATAACCATAGAGGCAAGCGTATAAGAGGTAAATATTTTTGTTTGGTCGAGGCTCATGCCTAATGACTTGCCGTAGCTGCCAATTACATCGCCCGCCATAACTTCAACACCAACATATAGGAATATGCAGATGATGCCCAGGTTTAAATTGCGGTATTTAAACACACCCGATTTAGAGGCCAGAACCGCTCCATCAGCACCAACGGCATCCTCTTCGGTATTTATCTCCGGTAAGGAAGAATACTTGATCAGCAGGGCTAAAACTACCAATACAATGGCTATAATAACATAGGGCGTTATTACGCGCGCTGCAAGCTCGTTTAACAGCAATCCTCTTTGTGCGGCACTTGTCGTGGCTTTTAACTCTGTTTCGATGCCCTGGGCGCCCTTAAGCACTAACGCACTTAATATCAGCGGGCTTAACACCCCGGCCACTTTGTTACAAATACCCATTATGCTGATACGTTTAGCTGCGCTTTCTATTGGGCCAACAATGGCTATATATGGGTTGGATGCTGTTTGCAATAACGATAGCCCCATCCCCTGTACAAATAGGCCAATCAAAAACAGCGGAAACGCGCGGGTATTAGCGGCTGGCACAAATATCAGCGCGCCTACCCCCATTACAAAGAGCCCAAGCGACATGCCATTTTTGAACCCTGTTTTCTTGAGGATATACGATGAAGGTATCGACAAAAAGAAATAGGCCATGTAAAAAGCAAAGGTTACCAGCAAGGCTTCGGATGTGCTTAACTGGCACGCAAGCTGCAAAAACGGTATCAATGTGCCATTTAACCAGGTTACAAAACCAAATACGAAGAATAAGGCCCCAATGATAACGATGGGATTAAGTGCCGTTTTTTTTGTTTGTACATCGATAACCTGCGCTGTTGACATAAGGATTGATAATTTGAAATGGGATATTATGACGTGAAAAAACCGTTAAAAACCGTTAAAAACCGTTAAAAATCTTCAAAAAATCTGTGGTTTTCTTTGATATTTTTGCCTTGTAGAAGATAGGCTTAATTTAACGGTGCCAAAACCAGCCGGTTGATAAAACCGGCACCCTGCAAGAGCTTTGCAGGGTGCCCGAAATTGTAATTTGTTTATAAAGCTATTTTACCAAAAGATGCTGTTGGCGAGCTTTCCGGCATAGCACCTACCTGGGCCCAGCCGGATGTGCTTTCCAAGATGCAGTAATTTACAAAGCCTTTGGTAGTGCCAAGCTTGTCTTTCCTGATGGAGAACTCAATGGCGTTTTTGCCCGCGGCGGTTTTAATGACAGAGTAGTGCATTACATCTGCAATATCAAAAAGAGGGTTAAATGAGAATGCGTTCTGAGCGCCTGTATGCGCGTATAAACTACCCCAACCACCCACTAAACTGCCTTCTATCAGGAAATCGGCACCCGAGCTAATGGGGTATGCGCCTACGGTATAACCTGTAGCGTTATTATTATCGGCATCAAGGTACATATCAATAATTTCCATTTTCATATCAGCAGTACCTTCCAGGTAGAAGAAGATGTCGGTTGATGAAGCAAAGGTTTTTACCGCTGTAAGCGAGCCGCCCGATGGCAGGCTATTGGTATACGAATAATCTACATATTGCCAGTCGGTAAAGTCGCCGTCAATTTTTATGTTGGGGCCAATAATGCTCACGGTATCTGTAAACGTGCTGGTAGTGGTGCCACTTTTAGCAGTTAACGAAACCAGGAAATCCCCCTTCTTTTTAAAGATATGCTGCGGGGCTTTTTTGGTAGATGTTTGGCCGCTGCCATCGCCAAAATCCCAGGTATACTCAGTAGCATTGGTAGAGAAATTGGTGAAGTTAACGTTGTAGCCATCGGCCACGTAACTAAACACGGCTTTAGTACCGCTGCCTGTGTTCTCGCCCTTTTTGCAGGAACTTATGGCAAGTACGGCTATGATGATGCCGCAGAGGTAGGTAATATTTTTTTTCATCGTTTTAATTTTTAAACACGTTATTGAATTTTTAAACTCGATTTAAGGTCGTTCATGCCACCATTATCGGTAACCCATGTGCCGGTGTTGGCAAGCCTTACCGCATATTCTACCCTGCTTTTTAAGGCCGGTGCCTGGTCAGCAATACGGATATAAAGCGAGTAGTCGCCTGCCGGGATGCCGGCTAAACTAACCGATTCGCCGATGTTAGCATTGGCTGCAGCCGCTGTAGCCGGTTTGCAGCTACGTATGTCATAAGCAAGTGGTACCTCGTAATAGGTACCCGTTGTTTTGTTCTTCAGGATAATGCTGGTGTTCTTTTTGTTGTAAAGCGGCGCATAGCCTGTATTGGTGATATTGATGTCGACTTTTAAGTTGCCGTTTACGCCTGCCTGGGTTGGCAACACAGCATTAACAAGTGCGATGCGGTAACCCAGGTTCCTTACAAACTCATCAAAACAACCCGAAGTCCTCCAGCCGCTTAACGTTGGCTGGTAATAATCGAGGTTAAGATATGTCCAGCGCAGCAGCTTCATCTGCGTACGGCTTTGTGCGCAATCGGTGGAGTAACCACCCAATGGCGGGCAGGTTTCGCCGCCAACCGGTACGTAAAGGGCCTCGTTGGTGATGTACTGCTTCTCGACAGCAATGTTACTGGAGTAAGTACCGTAATCATCGTCGCTGGATAAAAAGCAATCGTTATGATGGCCAACGCGGGCAATATCGGTACCCGATAACCCCTGTGCCTGGGTAATAGCCGCATTGGTGCCGAAAACGCCCTGCTTTTGTAATGGCGTCCGTACCTGTACCATAATATCGGCAGGGACAGCACTCAACAGCTTAAGCAGCACTGTTTTTTCGTTGGCAGCTGTGGCCAGCCCGTTAGACGAATCGTGCCACTCGCCCCAGGCACCAATTAAACCGGCCTGCACAAAAGCTATTACATCTTTGTTGGCCTCAAATACAGGCTTTAATTGCTCGATATGTTGCAGTACTATAGCAAGCGGGGCATCGGTACCGGTCATCTCATCGGTATAAGCAAAACGGACAATCCCTTTCAATCCCGCGTTACGGATCTTGTCAAGGTCGGCCTGGATAAAGTCGAGCTTGGCCTGGTCTAATGCTTTATCTTTATAGTTATCCAGGTAAAACACACGTACTATTAATGTAGTGTTTTGGTTTACCCGATAGGTGTTTAAAGCTGTAGCATCCAAAGCAGTGCGTACAGATATCGTTTTGGTGAACCCGCGTTCAGGATTAGGGAATATTTCCGCGGAGGATTCAAACTTTACGCCAGCGTCAACAACCGGAGGGGTTGGGTCGGGCTTGCTTCCTCCTTTTTTGCAGGCCACTAAAATTCCGCAACATACAATCAGCATAATGGTGGTGCACAGTGCAACTAATCCCTTCATATTCGTCTTCATCTTTATCATCTTTAATTTACAAATAGCTATTTAAAGCGCAAATCAATTATAGCCTGGGTTTTGGATAAACTTACCCTTGCCTTCGGCTATACGCTGCGGCGAAAATGGATACACCACTTTATTTGGCCCGGTATAAACTGAGTGTTTAACCTCCACGCAACGCGAAACAAATTTGCCCATCCGGATAAGGTCGGCGCGGTACTGGCCGTTTTCGCACCAAAACTCGTGGCTGCGTTCGGTGAGCAGCAAATCATTAAACTGCGCCAAAGAGCTATAGCTTGCTAGTGGCTTGGCTGCAAGGCCCGCCCTGTTGCGTACTTTTGTTACCAGGTCCATTGCTTCCTGCGTTGGGCCCGAGATGTTAGCGATAGCTTCTGCTTTTGACAGTAATACATCAGCGTAGCGGTACATCATAATATCAACGGTTGTTAACCCTGTTGTACGTGCAGCATCCTGGTCGATTTTCAAGGGGATAGGGCCATAATTGATCAGTACACCCGGGTTTGCGCGGTTGTAAGTAATACCATCGCTGCCTGTAAATTCAGCGATGAGCATCGTTTTACGTTTATCGTCGGCTTCAAAACTATCGTAAAAATACCAGGTACTTTGTATAGTACCAAAACCACTCTTTGGTGCAAACACTGCCGGTAACACCATCAATTGCCATTGGTTTTCGCTGGTGCCGCCGTAATCGCAGGGTATTGCCCAAATGGTTTCTCTGCTGTTTTTTGCGCCTTCCAGCCCAAACATACCTACATAGCTTGGGTCCAACGAATAATAACCGTAGCCAATGATATCGTTAGATAAAGTTAGTACTTCTGCCCAGTTCTTTTCGTGCAGGTCCAAACGAATCTGGATCATTTTGGCCAGGGCCTTATTAAACCTGCCGTACTCGGCTTCCGCCGGGGCGGGCAGGTCCGCTGCTGCTGCTACCAGGTCAGCTTTAATAAAAGCCACCATTTCATCGTTGCTCAGGCGGGCCAGCGGCTCTTCTTTCAATGGGCTTTTTAACACTTCCAGCGGGGCAATAACAAGGGGCCCGTACAAGTCAAACAGGGTGTATGCCAATAAGCCGCGTGCGCAGCGAACCTGTGCAATAGCTTTCTTTTTTAGCTCATCGCTTACGGTCGATTTTTCTATCAGGTCGATGGTGTTGGTCATCATACTGATCTTGTTGTAATAATCATCGTAATAGTGCGTAAAGGCCGCGTCGGTTGGGCGGTAATTATGCAGGGTAGCCAGGTTTTGGTCGCCGTAAACGCCGTAAAGTATTTCGGTTGTTGCATCGCTAATGTACATCACCCCTTTTTCTGAAGTAGAGAAGATACCGTTGCCGTATGATCCGCGCAACGGGTAGTATGCAGCGTTCACCATGGCTTCCAGGTCTTCTGCAGATTTGGGGAAGATGTTGGGGTTTATCTCCGAATAATCGAGAGATACCAGGTCTTTGGTGCAGCTACCAAGCAGCACCGCAAGAGACATGATCAATAATTTATATTTTTTCATTGTTATATCTTTTATCTTCAATTAAAATGTCAGGTTAATACCGGCAACAAAGGATCTGATGTAAGGGTATGCTGCCGTGTACGAATCCGTTTCGGGGTCAACGCCTTTGTAAGGGGTTATCACGAAAAGGTTAGAGCCGTCTACGTGGATACGGGCAGATGAGAACACGCCTTTTATCCATTTATTTGGCAGGGTATAACCTAATGATACGTTTTGCAGCCTGATAAACCATGCCTTTTGCTGGAAGAAATCGCCCACGCTATATGGCGAAAAACCGTAGAACGAGCTTGGCTGTGTATTGGTAGGGTTTGTTGGCGTCCACCGGTTTTTAACTGTGCGCAAAGCATTGTAACCGTTTGAGTATACGCCGTATGCACTAACGCCATACGTTACGTAGTTAGGATCGGCCATACTGCGGCCAAACAAGCCGTTAAAGTCGAAGTTTAAGCTAAAGCTCTTGTAAGTAATAATGTTTGTTATACCCGCCATAAAGCCGGGGTCGGCAGTGCCTAACAGCTGTGTGTCGGCATCATCAATAATGCCATCTGCCTTGCCGGTACGTAAAAACCTGCCGTTAGCATCAACCATTGGGTTGTTGTTTGCGTCGCGCTGAAAACCATCCACGTCTTTTATTTTAATCATGCCTGGTTTCAGCTCCGGCTGAGATACCGGCGCCGTTTCGCCAACCTGTAAAATACCATCAGATAACCTACTGTAAACTGACCTGATCGGGTCGGTTTCATTTTGGTAAACGTTAGGTTTCCAATCCGGTGCGCGTTCTTTCCAGTTGTCTTTGTATTTAGAGAAGTTTAACTGTGTTATCCACGTTAATTTGCTATTTGTAATGTTGCGGGTACGGATGCTTACCTCAATACCACGGCTAAGCGTTTTGCCTACGTTGGCAATAATGGTGTTTACTTCCTGGTAAGAGTTTAGCGGTTTAAAGTCAAGCAGGTCGGATATAACGTTCCTGAACAACTCTACCGAACCTTCTACCCTTCCATTAAATAAAGAGTAATCTAAACCTAAGTTAGCGCCGGTAGTAGTTTCCCATTTCAGGTCGGGGTTTTCCAGCCTGTTTAATGATACGCCTATCAGCCTGGCATCGTTGGCAGATAACCATGCTGGGTATGCACCATATGCAGCAAATGCATTACTGTTAATACTGGCATTACCGGTTTGGCCATAGCTAAACCTAAGCTTAAACTGCGATACCACATTTTTTATCCCGGCGAAAAAAGGCTCTTCGGCCACATTCCAGCCCACAGCTGCCGACGGAAAAGTACCCCATTTGTTGTTCTTGGCAAACACACTGGCACCATCCGTACGTACGGTAAAGGTAAATAGGTATTTGCTTTTGAAGTTATAGTTCAAGCGCCCGAAGTATGATGCAATAACGTTTTGCGGGCCAGAAGAAGTAGATGGCTGCTGGTTGGTGCCTGCGCCAAGGTTATTCCAAAGGAAAGCATCGGTAATAAAGCCGGTAGCGCCTGCAGTTTGGTACTTGTCTACAAATTTTTGCTCGGAAACACCGGCCAACACTTCAAAATTGTGCGACTGGGCAATGGTTTTCTTATAAGTAATGGTTCCTTCTAACAGGTAGTTGCTGTTATCAGAACTACCTATAAACGCGCGGCCGCCTTCTAAGAAGCCCGATAGAACCGTTTTGGGAACATAGCTCTCCCTTTTTGTGTAACCGCGGTCTATACCTGCTTTTAACCTGATCAGCAAGCCTTCAACCGGCGTAATATCCAGGTAGGTATTAGCCAGCAAACGTTCTATATTTCCGTGATCCGTTATGGTCAATAGCGAATATGGGTTTGGCTGTAAAGCTAATTGCGGGTTAAGCGGATAGTTGCCTTCCTCATCTATAGCCTGGATATGCGGCCCCTGCTGGATAGCTGCCCTGATAACGCCCGAGTTTTCGAACTGGTCGCCACCCAACTGGCTGTTTAAATTGTTGATACGGCTTGCTGTTAAATTCAGGCTCAGTTTAAGGTACTTGCTTAGTTCCTGGTCTATATTAGTGCGCAGGGTGTACCTTTTCAACCCTGAATTTTTTATAACCCCATCCTGATCATAAAAGTTGCCTGAAACAAGGTACTTGGTAGCCTTACTGCCGCCTGCTATCGAAATATTGTGCTGCATGGTCATGCCATCACGGGTCACCAGGGCCAGCCAGTCGGTACCACGGCCTACATTATTAATGGCATTTTGGGTATATAGCTTGCGGTAAGGGCCGCTATTGGCAATAGCTTCGGCTACGGTTGTAGTGCCATAGGGCGCCACATGGTTATCAAAATCCCATTGCTCCTGCCCGGCCTCGTTGCGCACCTGCATCCATTCGTTTAAAGGCAGTACATCAAACGAGTTATTGTACTTTTGAAAGGTATAATTAAAGGAGTAATCTACCTTTGCTGCGCCTTCCTTGCCCCTTTTGGTAGTCACCAGGATAACACCGTTGGCCGCGCGCGAACCGTAAATAGAAGTTGCGCTTGCATCCTTCAGCACTTCTACCGATTCGATATCATTAGGGTTAAAAGAGTTTAATACGCTTTGTGTACCTGCCTGGTAGCGGCCGCCCAGGGTAGCCGGTTGCTGCAGATCGGTTATAGGGAAGCCATCTACCACAATAAGCGGAGCATTGCTGGCATTAACCGAACCGGCACCACGCACCAGGATATCTAATCCACCACCCGGCTGGGCGCTGTTTTGGCGTATGGTTAAACCGGCAACTTTACCTTTTAACATGCCGCCTATTTCCGGGCCAGAACTGGTTACCAATTCTGATGTTTTTACGGATGAAACGGCACCGGTAAGGTCGCGCTTCTTTTGAGTACCGTAACCAACAACCACAACCTCGTTTAGCCCGGTATTTGATTCTTCCAGCGTTACATTGATGGCTGTTTGTACGCCTACTGTAACTTCTTTGGGTGTATAACCCACCATTTTAAATACCAATACATCGCCTGCATTGGCATTAATGGTAAATTTTCCGCTTACGTTAGTTGGCGTTGCGTTAGTAGTTCCTTTTACAGTTACCACAACGCCCGGGATTACCTGGCCCTTTGTATCGGTAACCGTACCGGTAATGGTGCCAAACCGGCGCGTATCAGTTATACTCTTTGCAATGCTTTTGGCATCGGCGCCAAAGTACTGCATATTCAGCAGCAGCACCAGGGCGCAAAAGAGCTTCAGGTTAAGTAAATAATTTTTGTTCATATTTAAAGTGTTAGGTGGTACGTATATAAATTTTATTGTTGGTTGGCTTGGGGACTGGGTTTAGCTTTATCCTAAATTCTGCTCCTCCTTATACTTGCTTTTATGATCGGCAACCGTATCGGCAATTATCTGCCGCAGCAACTGATCCTGTTCTTCTAATTTTATCAATAACTGAAACTGTGCCTTGGCCCTAACCAGGTTATGGCCGGGGTAAGCGGTTTTAAAATAGGTATCGCCCTGCAGGTAATCGGTTAAAAACCGCACGCCCTGCATATAAGGGAGCAACATGGCCCCTAAAAACAATGATTCTACTTCCCTGTCGGTAAGGAAAGCGTGCGCTTCGTTGATGTAACCCTCTACGTAGGCCTTAAAAAGGGCTATGTTTATCTGGATCTTCTTCAGGTCGGGCTCGTCCTCTACCGTGGTATTAATAATAGTGCGGATAGCGTCGCCAAAATCATAGGCCACATGGCCCGGCATTACCGTGTCCAGGTCTATCACGCACTCTGCCTTATCATTTGCATCAAATAATATATTATTGAATTTGGTATCGTTGTGCGTGATGCGCTTGGGGAGTAAACCCAACTGCCCCCAATTATATATTACCGACATGCCCTGTTCGCGCCTGGCAATAAAATCAATCTCGGCACTTACGCCGGCAATACGGCCTAAAACATCCTCCTTTATGGCGATGTCGAGATCATTGAGGCGCTTTTGGATATTATGGAAATCTATAATGGTTTCTGACAGCTGTTGCGGGTCCATATCCGAAAGCAGGGTTTGGAAATAGCCAAATGCCTTGCCGCCCTCGTAGGCCTGCTGCTCGGTAAGTACTACATCGTAACTGCGCGAGCCTGCCAGGAAAATATACACCCGCCAGTAATTGCCAGCCCCATCTTTATAAAATAGCTTATCGTCGAGCGTGCTGATGAGTTTTAGCACCTTTTGGTTTTTACCGGCATTTACACCAGGCAGCATTTTGTTTTTAAGGTAGGAGGTTACCAGGTCGATATTATCTATCAGCCTGGGCACATCTTTAAAAACATGGTGGTTGATGCGCTGCAACAAATAATCGGGGCAATCCGGCACCTTATTTTTCAGCAAAAAAGTATCATTAATATGCCCGTTGCCAAAAGCTTCTGCGTCTGCAACTTCGCCGGATATATTAAAGTTTTTCACTATCGAGGAAATGTTAAACGTATTCGGATCTATTAAACTCATCTCTTATATAAGGTGTACTTGGATTACTCGGCTTATTACCTGTGTGTGTTCGCACACTACCATGTTACAAACGTCTGTGTGTATTAATATCTAAATATAGCGTGTTCGCACACACAAAAACAAATTATTTTTACAAAAACTTAACATTAGATGCAAAAATTACCATTATTACATAAAAAAGCCCATTTTATTGCTAATAAAACGAGCTTTTACTATGTAACCGAACACATTAATAAAATTTGTGGCAGCTTTTTGTTTGCTTATGAGAAATTTAATTTGGCGTTTAGGCTAACCGTACAACATTTAAAAACCGGTGCCGGCACAAACCTCCGGCAAATTAAACCGCCAGCAGCAATGTAATATCATCCATAATTTGATGGGCAAGCATCTCGGCATTTTCCATCGAATTTGCTTCCGAATAAATCCGGATCACCGGCTCGGTATTAGACTTGCGCAGGTGCACCCACTGCTTGCCGAATTCTATTTTCAATCCGTCGATAGTACTGTAAGGTTGTTGCTTATATTTCTGCTCCACTTCTTTCAGCAGCGCATCAATATCCATACCCTCGGTAAGCGTAATTTTATTTTTGGAGATGTAATATTCGGGATATGTGTTACGCAACTCCAAAATGCTTTTGCCCGATTTGGCCAGCAACGTTAGGAACAAGGCAATGCCAACCAGGGCATCGCGGCCATAATGCAATTCGGGATAGATGATACCGCCATTACCTTCGCCGCCAATTACGGCGTTAACTTCTTTCATTTTTGTTACTACGTTTACTTCGCCTACGGCTGATGCTTCGTAAGCACCGCCGAGGTTTTCGGTAACATCGCGCAGGGCGCGGGTAGATGATAAATTGGAAACGGTGTTGCCAGGCGTGTTCTTTAATATATGATCAGCAACGGCAACCAGTGTATACTCCTCGCCGAACATGCTGCCATCCTGGTTCACAAAACAAAGGCGGTCTACATCCGGATCCACTACGATGCCCAGATCGGCGCCAATTTCTACCACCCTGCCTGCAATCGCGGTTAGGTTTTCGGGCAACGGCTCCGGGTTGTGCGGGAACTCGCCATTTGGCTCACAATACAGTCCGTCAATCTTATTAACGCCCAAAGCTTTCAACAAAGGCGGCAAAAACAAGCCACCGGTAGAGTTTACGCAGTCAATCACTACGCTAAAGCCGGCGGCTTTTATAGCGGCAACATCAACCAGCGGCAATGCCAGTATTTTAGCAATGTGCTTTTGCAGGTAGCTGTTATCATAGGTAACTTCACCTAACTCGTCAACCCCGGCAAAGGCCCATGAAGCATCTTCCGCAAACTCCAGCACTTTTTTGCCTTCCTCATCATTTATAAACTCGCCTTTAAAGTTTAGCAGCTTCAAAGCGTTCCATTGTTTTGGGTTGTGGCTGGCTGTGATGATAATGCCACCGCCTGCCTGCTCACCGGGCACGGCAATTTCTACCGTTGGGGTGGTGGATAAACCAAGGTCTACCACGTTTATGCCCAAGCCCATCAGCGTGCCGGTAACCAAACGATTGACCATAGCGCCCGAGATACGGGCATCACGCCCGATAACCACTTTGCGTTTGCCGGTTGTTTCTATAACCCAGCGGCCGTAAGCAGCGGTAAATTTTACCACATCAGCCGGCGTAAGCCCGTTGCCGGACGTGCCGCCTATAGTACCTCTTATACCTGATATTGATTTTATGAGTGTCATGATTATTTTTTTGATTACACCGATTGGCGAATGATTTCACCGATTTTTGCTTTTTGATTTCACCGATTCATTTTATTAACCACGTCATTGCGAGGAACGAAGCCATAAGTTATTGATAATAATACTTCATTCCGAACCGAGGAACGAGGGAGGAACTATCTCTTGAGCGGCAGCGAAAAATCTTGTTGATGATGCAAGGTTCACCACTTTGCTTGCCTGCTTTGCATTACTAACAAGATCCCTCGTCGCTGCGCTTCCCTCGGGATGACATGGCTCTAAGTCCTTGGTAATTAGCGCTCTTATTTTACACGTCATGACATTTTGTTACAGGGCACCCCAGTGAATACTCGCCATGACGCATGTGGGTGGCGCTGGGCCCCACCCTAAAACTTAAACCTCACAAATGCCTCCATTGCTTCGTATTCGGCCAGGCCGAGCTGGTTGTATGTGCGGGCGGTTTCGCTGGTGCGGTCTTCGGCGCGGACCCAAAACTCGCGCGCATCGTCCCCGGGGAAAACGGGCCGGTCTTTTTGCGACTGGTGTTTGAATATGGCCAGGCGTTTGCGTTCCACTTCCTCGGGCGATAGCGGCACGCACATTTCAATTTCATGGGTTTCAAATTCGTGCCAGGCGCCGCGGTATAGCCAAAGCCAGCAATCTTTTACCCACTCTTCTGTTTTGCTTAAACGCACAATGGCTTCGTGGATAATGTCGAAACAGGTTTTATGCGTGCCATGTGGATCGGCAAAATCGCCGGCGGCATATATTTGGTGTGGCTTTACGTGTTGCAGTAAGCCCATGGTTTGCAGGATATCGTCTTCGTACGATATGTCTTTGCTCACTTTGCGTTTATCGTAAAATGGCAGGCCCTGAAAATGGATGTGGTCATCGTCCAATCCCACAAAACGCGCACCGGCAATGGCTTCGCCTTTGCGGATAAGCCCTTTTATGGTTTCCATCTCCTGCGGGTCGCGTTCGTTTGGCTTTTTGGTTTTGATGAATTCGCGCATGCTGTTATAGGTGGCGCGCAATTTCCCATCGTCCACGCCCTGCGATTTGGAAAGGTCGAGACTGAACTCAACAAAGCGCAAGGCATCATCATCCCAAACGGCGGTATTGCCCGATGTTTGGTAGGCCACATGTACATCATGCCCCTGGTCGGCCAGGCGGATGAAGGTGCCTCCCATAGATATTACATCATCATCCGGATGCGGCGAAAACACGATAGCGCGTTTTACGGCTGGTGTAGCGCGTTCCGGGCGCTGGCTGTCATCGGCATTGGGTTTACCGCCCGGCCAGCCGGTAATGGTATGCTGCAGTTTATTAAAAATATGGATGTTGATGTTATAAACTGGCCCGTTTTGCGTGGCTAATTGTGCCATGCCATTGGCATTGTAATCGTCTTCGGTAAGCTTTAAGATGGGCTTGTTAAGTGTTTTTGCCAACCAGATAACCGCTTTTTTTATCAGCTGCTCATCCCACGCACAGTCCTTCACCAGCCATGGGGTATTAAAGCGAGTTAATAAGGAGGCAGCATCGGTATCCAAAATAAATTCCACATGGTCGGAGTGTTGCAAATAGGTGGCAGGGATATCTGCGGAGACGTCGCCTTCAACCGCTTTTTTAATGATGCCGGCCTTTTTTTCGTTCCAGGCCATCAGGATAATTTCGCGGGCCTTAAAAATAGTACCGATACCCATCGTGATGGCTTTGGCCGGCACGTTGGCTTTTCCGCCAAAATCGTGCGCGGCATCGCTGCGGGTAAGTTCGTCTAAAGATACCAGGCGCGTACCCGAATTTGGTGCCGAACCCGGCTCGTTAAAACCAATATGCCCGGTACGGCCGATGCCCAGGATCTGCAGGTCGAGCCCGCCATAGGCGCTTATCTTTTTTTCGTATTCGAGGCAAAAATCAGCAATATCTTCCTGTGCCAGTTCGCCATCGGGGATGTTGATATTTTCGGGGGCGATGTCTACATGGTTAAATAAATGGGTATTCATGAACACCTTATAGCTTTGCGCGGCGGTGGCATTCATGGGGAAATATTCGTCCAGGTTAAAGGTAGTTACGTTTTTAAAACTGAGGCCCTCCTGCTGGTGCAGGCGCACCAACTCTTTATAAACCGCAACAGGCGTTGCGCCAGTGGCAAGGCCAAGCACAGCTTGTTCCCCTTTTTTTGCTTTTTGCCTGATAATTTCCGCAATACGCCCGGCCACCACATGTGATGCGGTAAGCATGTCGGGGTAAACGGTTACAGGTAGTTTTTCAAACCTTGTTTCTTCTAAAAGATTTAAACGTGGCATTATATAATTTTTAGGTGTGATAATTAAAGGTTTGGGGTTTGTACGCCGTGAAAGGCAACGGGCGGCATTGAGGCTGCACTCCTTTTAAACGAGCCAAACCATTCTCGCTCAATAATGCCGGTTAAGGTTTCCTTGTTATGCTCCAGCATTTTGAGCAATTGTATTTGGGCAAGCGTGCGCTGCAAGTTATGCCCGGCAAACTGGGTTTTGTAATAGGTATCGCCGTTAAGATAATCGGTTAGGAACCTAACGGCCTGCATGTAAGGCAATAGCAACACGCCTTTAATGAGTGATTTAAGTTCCTGCTCGCTTAAAAAAGAAATGGTTTGGCTAAGGTAACCTTTGGTGAACTCCTCAAACAAAGGGATGTTGAGTTGTATGGCATCCAAATTTGCCTCATCCTCGGCAGCAGTGCTGATAATGCTGCGGATAGCGTCGCCAAAATCATAGGCTACATAGCCTGGCATTACGGTATCCAGATCGATAACGCATTGGATATTATCCTGCTCATCCAGCAGGATGTTATTGAACTTGGTATCGTTATGGGTGATGCGTAAGGGTAAAATACCCGTGCGGCCCCATTGCAATATATCCTTCATACTATCTGCACGGCTCAGTAAAAAATCAAGTTCAGCAGCTACAGTGCTTAACCTGCCTGCGGCATCGTTCTCTATAGCCTGGTTCAATTCCCATAGCCTGAATTCGATATTTAAAAAATTGGGGATGGTATCTGCCAGCATTTCGGCACCCATATCGCATAGCAAATACTGAAATCGGCCAAAGGCCATGCCGCCCTGATAGGCTTGGTTGCCGGTGGTAACCAGGTCATAGCTTTTGGTGTTGTGTAAAAAGGTGGTCATGCGCCAGTAGCCGCCCTGCTCGTCCTTGCAGTAATACAGCCCGCTATTGCAAGGGATAAGGGTTAAAACTTCCTTATCCGGGTCGCCGCCTGCCTTATAAATTCTCTGCTTCAGATGATTGGTAACGTACAACATATTATTCATCAGCCCGTCCACATCTTTAAATACATAGTCGTTTATCTTTTGCAACAGGTAATCACGGCCATTAGCCGGGGTTTTTACCCGGTAGGTATCGTTGATATGGCCCGAACCAAAGGGTTTTATCTCAAAAGAACCTTCCCCGATGCTGAACTGTGCAATGATCTCCGAAAAATTATATTTCATCTCATTCGTATGCATTTGTATCGAATTTATATAAACACCTGTTTTACAGATAATTGAGTTAAAATAATTAAAATGGTTTGCCATCCATTACCTTCACCTCATAAGGTGCAAGTGTTATTTTAATGGTGCGGCCGGCATAAACCTGCGGGTGTTTAGTGTCCCGGGCATCAAAAAACCGGTAATTATCTGTCAAGGTAGATGGTAAGTCTAACACGTCCCTCACCCCAACTGTAAAGCTTTGTGTTTGTGCTGTTGGGTTGCGAATGGTAAGTACGCCTTCACCTCCCGCCCAGCCCGCATAACCATACACCTGGCCCTTTAACGGGTCGCCGCCAAACCAGTGAGTATCTGCCAGCGCTTTTTTATTAGCTCTTGCCCAGTTGGCTGCGGCCTGGATGCAATCCCAATTTCCGGTGCTCAGCATATGAGGGTCTGCATACAACTCCTGCAGCCCGGTGCCCGTGCCAAAGAAGGCCCATATCTCATCGGCAATGTTTTTATCGTCCATCTCCAGCTTACCAGGTAAGCCGTTTGCCGCTATACAAACTCCATGATACATAAGCGAGTTAAGCGGAAACAGCGGCGCACGCTTTACGATGTTTTGATAAGCCTGGCCATCTTTATAAGTGATCCATTGCTGGCGCTTAGGGCCGTCCCCTGCAAGGCCGGTATCGTCTCCGGCCCGCCAGATGGCATCACCGTATTTGAGCCAGTAAACCGATGGCCAGGTACCTACAGTAAGGCTGAGGTACAA
>NZ_CAMLOV010000110.1 GCF_946481715.1 uncultured Mucilaginibacter sp.
TATCCCGATCACGGCATGATCTACCGCTTCATTCCGAAGACGGCAGAGACCTGCGCCCCAATTTTCATTAAAAGGCACCCAGGTAATAATGGATGGTGAGTTATAATGCTGGTCGATAAGTATTTTTAGCTCTTTCCTAAATTCAGTTCTTGTTTTGGTGGTATCTTCATTTTGATACCATATCGCCGGCATATCCTGCCAAACTAATAATCCAAGTTTATCAGCCCAATAATAAAACCGTTGCGGCTCGGTTTTCATGTGCTTTCTAATCAGGTTGTACCCCGCGTTCTTAGTAAACTGAATATCAAATTTAAGTGCCTCTTCTGTTGGCGCGGTAAGTATACCATCCGGCCAGTAACCCTGGTCAAGCAGCCCAAGCTGCATTATAAACTTACCATTAATTAAGGGCCTGTTAACACCATTAACCTTGCCTAATTTAATATCGCGCATGCCAAAATAGCTTTTTACCTTATCAGTAACATTGCCATGGGCATCTTCCAGGCTGATGGTAAGGTCATATAAAAAAGGATCATCCGGCGACCAAAGCCTTGGCGATTTAATAGGCAGGTAAAAGTAAGCGCCATTCGCTGCTTTTGCCTCCGAAACCACCTTGTTTCCATCAAGGGCTGCCGCTATCACTTTTCCTTCACCTTTAGTGTTCACCAGTACCTTTAAGCGGCTGTTGGCCAGGTCGGGCAGTACACGGATGTTCTCAATGTATGTTTTGTTTACGGGTTCTAACCATACGGTTTGCCATATTCCTGAGCAGAACGTATAATCGCCACGAGGGCCGCTTTTACCTGATGGCACGCGGCCGTCATTTAAATCCTCAACCGCAACTACAAGCGTATTCTTCCCATTGGTTAAATAGGGGGTTATATCAAAACTGAAGGCATCATAGCTACCGGCGTGGCTGCCCGCTTTATGCCCGTTCACAAACAGGGTTGCATGATAGGCCACAGCTTCAAAATGAATAATTACCTGTTTGTTTTTCCAACCGGCCGGCGTTGTAAAACTACGGCGGTACCACATATTGATCTCCTGCTTACGCTGAATGCCTGATAGGGTTGACTCCGGGCAATACGGAACACGTATTTGTTCAGATTTATTTTCAAAAGATACCGGCTTTATGGGGTTGAGCGCGGCAGCAACATTTTTCCCTCCCATATAATCCCATTTACCATTCAAACACATCCAGTCGCTGCGTTGCAGTTGCGGCCGTGGGTATTCAGCCAAAGGCACCCCGGCATCCGAGGCTTCTTTTGTCCACCGTGTAGGTAATACGGGCCCCTGGGCAAACAAACAAGGACAATTTAGGATAAGCAATAGTAGAAACAAAGAGATGTTGACCTGGCTTTTATTCATAGGTAATTGATTTATTGGACGGACGCTCAAATTTACAAACAATAACGCCAGCTTATAAATGGTTTATGAGTCTTAAAATTAATCCGCCCGGTCAGTCGTCCCGGCTGACTGTAGAAAATTTGTCCGCGTCCCGCTGACGTGTATGGCTTGTGCCCATCCGCCGAAGTAAATGTGGGCGCTTAGTAGGGTGAAGATAGCAATTCGCTACCTTGCAAGCTTCGGCACGAGTAGCCCATCGCTCATTCCGACCAGGATACTCGCGCCAGAGCGGGATCTAACCTTTAATAGTGTTAGTTATGCGAGACTCTGTCGGTTCTACCGCTACCGAATGATCTACAATATCAACTTGAATACCATATTTCAGATAGTCGTAGAAACACACCATTTTTCTAAGGTCACTGTTTTTTCTATTTTCCGCATTATAATTATCTTTCAAGAATTGGAGAAATTCGACCAAGTCAATATTTTCTTTCTTTAAAAATGGAATATAATATGGAGCATGCCTACTACCGTACTTGTGTATTAAATCAGCAATACTAACACAGGTATCTTTTATTTCTAAATGCTTTCGGAGATAGGATATGCCTTTTGGGTAATAAACTTTGACAGAATTCTCCTTAACTGCCTTTATCACTTTTGCTCCATAATTTCCTGTTTCAAAGAGTTGCCCGTTATCATCAAGTTCGCCACTTTGTCGAAGATATTTATATAATGGTAAGTAAATATTGCCTTTATATAATTTTGGCAGCACATCCTTAATCACAATTTCTGCGTCCCATCCCTTGTTATCATGGATAATGTCTTCAAAAATATCATCGTTGGAAATGCCTATATACCCTTGCTCAGAATATAAGTTTGCAACGCCCACGCCAATGACAAATTGAACGTCATCTTCTTCTTTAATGTTTTCAAGATCGCCAACAAGAATAGTTTTTACTGGATTATTGGTTTTAATCAATTCATAAACCGCGTTTCGACATTTACGAAGCACTTTAATAGGTAGTCGTTGTTTGAGATTGACTAACACGTTATAAAGAGGAATGAATGAATTAAGTTTTATATGTTTTATTGGGAGCGGCAGGCGGTCAATCACAATGTTGCCATCGACAATCTGCGATTCATCGATATTCGGTGACCATTCTACAAATATTAATCGATCTCTCAATTTTTCGATATTGTTGTTATCGACGCAATCAACTATAGAATTTAGTATGTCGATAATATTTGCATCGGATAATGAATAGCCTAAAAATATAATCGGATGCTCTGCGAAAATTGTAAATAACTTAGCCGCCAAAAATTGATTCCTTTTGTGGAAAGAAGAGTAGTCTTCTTTTGTTACGATTATACTTTCTGGTAGATTTACTGATCCGTGTATTTTATAAATTTCGCCTATTGAAGTGTTATCAGAAAACAGCAATTGATTTTGACCAATAAAAACCTCAAAGTCCTCAAGTAAATGGTTTGTAAATTCGTCCCAATTGGTAGTGATTATCCCATCAATGACTACAGATCGTAATAATGCTATTTCATCATCGTAATTATGGTCGAGCGCTGCTATTTCTGTTACAAATTGGGCCAGTTCTATCTTAAATGGTTGTTGCATGTTAACTTGAGCCTCGCGGTAGAATCTTTCCCGATTAACCTCAAATGTCGTTGAAGTCCACCAGACTTTGTGAAATTGCTCTGCCAAAATACTTGCTAATTTCGGCAAATCTCCCTCGACTTGGGATGCATAATAACCGAATTCATACGGAAGCTCCAACCGCTTAGAAAACGCTGCTAATAAATCATACCAAGTTGGCAAACTCAGATATCTACGTGATAGTCCAGATCCAATGAATAAATATGGGCTTGTGTTGAAAATTTCCAGATGTGATTTGAACTTGGCGCTAAAATGGGAAACACTCATTGCTTACTAAATAATTACTTAAACATAAGCATTTTATGATGATTAATCAAGCGGATGAAAGTAAGTCCCCCCCGCCCAGTCAGGCGTCTTCGCCTGACTGTATAATCCTATCAGCGTCCACGCTGAATTGTTTGGCTTATACTAATTTGCCGAAGTCGCCAGCGTCGACGCCCGACCTAGGGTGGACTAGCTGAGACCTTGGGCGACAATAAACTACCGCGTTTATTTTCCCAGCCGGTAAACAGCCCCTCTTACTAAAATGACTAAGAGTATGACATAAAAAGAACTGAAACCTTCTGGCGCATGCAAACTTTTAACTACGTAAAAAAGAAGCCCCACTAATACGGCACCAACAATGGTTATTATAAAATACAGCACCAACTTTTTTTTTCTTTCTCTTTGCTTATAGCTTTTAATAAAGGCCTCATTGTCTATGTCAGCTTGTTTTTGTTTCTCATCTAAAACCTTTTCTACCCTGATATTTATATCTGCCCATTCACTATAGTTGCTGAGGTTGAATGGTTCATAAATAGCTAAAAAGCTTATGGTATCCTTTCGTTGTTGTAATAGATCGGGCTGATAATATATATCATGGTCATCAAATATGTATATCTGGGTAATTTCGAAATTTGTTAACTGATCATAGTTTTGTAACCTATTTATAAGGCCGGCTGCGGCCTCAATAGTTAATGGGTCGTTATCGTTTACCAGTTTCCTGTAAACGCATCCTAAAAGTACTCTTGTACATATAGCATTATCAGCATTAAGGTCATACCGGTCAAGTATTTCGATAAGAGCATTTTTATCCGCCGCTAAAGCAAGTTCGATAAAAAAATAGTCAGGCTTGGTGGCATCAATGATTATACCGTCTGCCCATTTAACTACATCTTCCTTTCCTATAATTCCGCTGATTAGCCCCGATCGAAATACCTCAAGCAGTAATAAGATATCTCCGGGTTTAAGTTCCAACATTGTCTAATATATAACTTATAATTTAGCCTGTGGTCGGCGTTATCCCTCCCTCTGACCCCTCACTCGTCGAAGTTTATAACTTCGACCTAAAAATATTTAGCCTCCAGCTTAACACCCTAAACCCGATAGCAGCGAAAAGCCCGCAGGCACGAGGACTTGCAGCGAATAGCGGGGCAGAACCTTACCAAAGTACCGCTGCCCCTGCTTTTCTAAACACACACACACACAATAGTACATCCGTTAACCCCTCCCTGCCTTTGCGCGCCCCAACACGCGCCCTCCCCGGGGAGGGAATTTTAGCTGCACCGGCGTTTTATAACCATCATCCAAACTGCTACCGCCACTGCAACTCCTCCTGCAAACTGCTAACCGCCCACTGCAAACTGACCACTAATCCTCCGGTTTCTCCTTTGCATCTGCCATCCGTACTATCCTTGGCTCAAACTTCGCCAGTACTTCTACCAAATCCTGCTGGGCGGCCATTACGGTGTGGATGTCTTTGTAGGCCATTGGGGCTTCGTCTACGTCGCTGCCCATCAGGGTGATGCGCTTGTGGATGAGGTTGGCGGCAATGGCTTCCCTGTCAAGCGTTTTAAAGGCTGCGCTGCGGCTCATGGCACGGCCTGCACCGTGGCTGGCCGAGTTGATGCTGGCCGCATCGCCTTTACCGCGCACCAAAAAGCCGGGTGTGCTCATGCTGCCGGGGATAATGCCCAGCACGCCTTCGCCGGCAGGGGTGGCGCCTTTACGGTGCACCATTACTTCGGTACCATCGGCCAGTTGCTCCTGCCAGGCAAAGTTGTGGTGGTTCTCTACCATGGCCAAAGGCTGCGCGCCAAGGGCACGGGCAATTTTGTTATGGATCTCGTGGTGGTTGGCGCTGGCGTATTCGCCGGCCAGGTTCATGGCAATCCAGTATTCCTGCCCTTCGTCCTTATCCAGGTCAAGCCAGGCCAGGTGTTTTGCTTCGGCAGGCAGCTTGGTTTTGGTGATGGCTATTTTGCTGTAAATATCGGCCACGGTACCGCCAAAGCCACGCGAACCCGAGTGCGACAGCAGGGCCAGGTAGTTACCCGCGGGGATGCCGTTAAAAGCGCCCTCGGCAAGGCTAAGTTCGCCCCATTCCACAAAGTGGTTGCCGGTGCCGCTGGTACCCAGCTGCGCGTAAGCCTTATCCTTTAAGGTGCGGATCACCTTGGTCTCGTTCCATGTTTTACTGTCGAACAGCGAGCTATCGAAGTACGATTTGGTGGTACAGCCTATACCAAAGTAGGTGTTATCAACCAAAATAGTTTTCAGCTTATCCGTTTCAGTGTCAATTGCTTCGGCAGGCAGGTCGAAAATGCTGAGGCACATACGGCAGGCAATATCCACCCCAACCGCAAAGGGGATAATGGTGTTTGCCGTGGTGGCCAGCACGCCGCCAATAGGCAGCCCGTAACCCTGGTGTGCATCGGGCATCAGCGCGCCGGCAACCGCTATGGGCAATTGTATAGCGGTCCTCATCTGCGCCAGCGCGCCTATCTCAATGTTCTCCAGCCCCCAAACCGGGAAATCGGCTATCTCTTCCTTCAGCTTAAAATTGCTGCGTGCCTGCTTTACAAATTTGCCTTCCTTACGCAGGGCGATAACGTCTTCGGCCAGGTTTTTAAACTTGCCGCCTTTTTTTAAGGCGTAAGGCATCGGGTCGTCAATCAGCGCTTCCAGGTTGGCCAGTATCTCGGCTTTTGGCATTACGCCGTGTTTTAGCAAGCCATTGGCCACACGGCTAAAGTTTACCAGTATCTCAACATCGTTGATGCCGAGTGCTTTTAATTCGTTGTTGCCGACTTTTTGCCCCCCGGCCCCCTGAAGGGGGAGTGTTTGGGTATTTGCTTGTTTTCTCATATCGTTGAGTTGTAGTATTATTTTTTAGTTTCCTTTTCTTGTCGCCCGCATATTTAACTCACCCCGACATCGCTGTCGCTTGTCGACCCTCTCTTTCTGCGAAAAAGAGGGTGAAGAAATAATAACCCCAATTTCTCCCCTTCTTTGCGCAGCAGAGAGGGGGCGGGGGGTGAGTCAACTCGCGCCGCGGACATTATCGTTATGTATTTCGAACATGCCCTCCGGGACCAAACCCCCTCTCCCAAAATTGAGAGAGGGGGGCGTTCATGAACGCGCTCAGCCTTTCGACAGTACAAAGAGAAACATCAACTGCGCAACGTATTTGCGCAGTTGAAAATTATTTTTATTAATATTGTCTGAACTCGAATTTTAAGGAATTTTAAGAATGAGCAGAATTTAAATATGCGAGTTTTATTCTGCCCATTCAATGAATTCCCCCAAATTCGAGTTCAGACAACCTTAGCAGGCTCAACAAATCTAAAATCGTACATCTAAAATCGTAAATCCGCATGCCCGTCAACCGCAATGCCCTCATCCGTTACCGCACCATCGACCAGTGCCTGCAAAACCGCCGTCGTAAATGGACGCTGGCCGACTTGATGGATGCCTGCAGCGAGGCTATTTACGAGTACCAGGGCATTGATACCGGCGTGAGCCGCCGTACCATACAAGGCGATATAGAGATGATGCGCAGCAATAAGCTGGGTTACGAAGCGCCGATTGTGGTGGTTGATAAGAAGTACTATACCTATAGCGACAAAAATTACAGCATCACCAATAGTCCGCTAAACCAGCAGGATATGCAGGTGCTGAGCGAGGTATCTGACTTGCTGAAACAGTTTAAAGGCTTTAACCACTTTACCGACCTGAACGAGATGGTGAGCAAACTGGAAGACAAGATATACAGCCAGAAAACGCAAAGCGCCCCGGTGATCGATTTCGAGAAGAACGATAACCTGAAGGGGCTGGAATGGATTGAAGTGATCCGCAGGTACATTGTGGCCAAAAAAACCATCTGTGTTACCTACCAAAGCTTTAAGGCGCGCGAGGCCAGCACCTTTTGCTTTAGCGGGTATTTGCTAAAGGAGTACCGCAACCGCTGGTTTGTGCTGGGCCTTGCACACGTACGCCACCGGCCATTGTTAAACCTGGCGCTGGACAGGATCCAAACCATCACCGCGCACGATGATGATTATATTGAAAATACGGGTATCGATTTTGCTACTTACTACAACGATGTGATAGGGGTAACCAAATCGCCAAACCAGCGCGATGTGGAGGTGGTGTTCTGGATAGATAATACCAACGCGCCTTACGTAATTACAAAGCCGCTACACCATACCCAAAAGCTGCTGAGCGAGGACGCAACGGGTAAGATCTTCAGTATCCGGGTGATATTGAATTTTGAACTGGAACGTGAACTGCTTGGCTTTGGTGCCAAAATGCGGGTGCTTGGCCCGCGGATATTGGTAAAACAAATAAAAGCGCAATTAAAGAAAACGCTGGAACAATACGACAGCGGCAGCGCGATGCCCCCGGGCAATGGCGCAACAACCGAAAATACGATGAAAGAAAAAGACATAACAGGAGCCAGCAAGTTTTTGAGCCTGGTACTGCGGCACCGGCCGGAAGTGATCGGCATCGAGCTGGACGAACAAGGCTGGGTGAATGTGGAGGAACTGATAAAACAGGCCAATGCGCATGGGCAGCCCCTTACCCCGGAGCTGTTAAACCATGTAGTGCAAACCAACAGTAAAAAGCGTTTTGCTTTTGACGAGAGCGGGGAGAAGATCCGCGCCAGCCAGGGGCATTCGGTTGATGTTGACCTGGGCTACCAGCCGCAGGTACCCCCGGAGATACTGTATCACGGTACGGCCGAAAAGTCGGTAGCGGCAATTCGGCAGAGCGGACTGGATAAGCAAAGCCGCCAGCACGTGCACTTAAGCGGCGATATAGAAACGGCGATACAGGTGGGCAGCAGGCATGGCAAGCCTGCCGTGTTTACTGTGCTTGCCGGCGAAATGCATAAAAGCGGCTACGCGTTTTACTTGTCGGAAAATAACGTCTGGCTGACGGATGCGGTGCCACCTAAGTTTTTAAAATTGGGAGAATAGGGGGGGATGCAAATTTCCCAAATTGAAAAAGTCCTTCTTTTGCTGAAAATACCGCCGAGCGGGTGATGTAATTTCAAACCACAGAAAAGCACCGAAAAACCACAGAAAAACGCAAATTTTCGCAACCCGCCTTTTTGCTGTACGAAACTGTACGAAACTGTACGAATTTGTGCGAAACTGTACGAAAGTGTGCGAAACTGTACGAATCGCAAGAAAAATTGTACGAAGTGTACGAGATTGTACGAACTGTACGATTCGTACAGTTCGTCCTGGTAAATTGGTATTTAAAATAGTTAAAAAATAAATTGCGAAACCAAAAAGTTGCGCATATATTTGCAACTGATTGGTTTCGCAAATAACATAAATAAATGAGAAGAGATGTTTTCCAGGCAATAGCCGACCCTACCAGGAGGGCAATTATAGCCCTGATCGCCCTACAAGCGATGACACCGAATGCGCTTGCCGAGCATTTTGATACAACCCGGCAGGCGGTTTCTAAGCACCTGCGCATCTTAACGGAGTGCGAACTGATAAAGCAGGAGCCCAAAGGCAGGGAAATTTATTACCTATTAGAAATAGACAAAATGAAAGAAATTGACAAATGGATGGAGCAGTTCCGCAAAATTTGGGAAACCCGTTTTAGCCAACTCGACGAGCTATTATCTACTATTAAAAAGAACAACTCTTGAGCAGTAGCGTTAACAAATACGTAGAACTGCTTGGGTATGAATAGTATAAAAGTGCGGAGTCAGCACTATAATCACTGACGGATTACCTATGAGAAAAATTATCGTGACAACATTTATTACGTTGGATGGCGTAATGCAGGCACCAGGTGGCCCCGAGGAGGATACCTCAGGAGCCTTTCTATACGGCGGCTGGTCGGCACCGTATAACGACGAAGTTTCGGGTGTGGCAATGAAAAAACAAATGGAACCTGCCGATTTGCTATTGGGCAGGAAAACATTTGACATTTTTGCTACCTACTGGCCCGAACATGCCAGCATCTGGCCAGGGATAAATGAGGTAACAAAGTACGTATTGTCTGGTACCCTACAAGAGTCGGACCCGATCGTAACGGGGTGGAACAACTCGGTAGTCCTCAAAAGCGTGGCGGATATCGAAAAGCTCAAAAATTCAGAAGGTGCCGACCTGAAAGTTTGGGGCAGCGCCGAATTGGTTCAACTGCTGTTAAAGCACGATCTAGTGGACGAACTTTGGCTCAAAATTTACCCTGTTACCCTTGGCCAGGGGAAAAAACTGTTCGCCAATGGCCCTATCCCGGCGGCATTTACCTTAACGGAGAGCCAGGTTACGCCAAGCGGGGTCGTCTTTGTAAATTACATACGGTCCGGAGAAGTTAAAACAGGCACTATAGGTGGATAAGGCTGGCCATATGTGTTTTCAAGTAAATTAACCAGAGGCCGCTTATGAATATTAAGAGGCCTTTGGTTTAATTGTTAATTTCTCTTTTACTGCCGTTATAGCCCGTTATTACAATTTTAGCAACGCCCGGGTCAACCTTTAATGCACGCGAGGACTGGGAGAGGTAAGTACACCCGTAATAAAACTCCACATGTTTCTTACCGGCATTTTTATAGGTGATATCCGCATAAAAATCACCCGGGTTCAGCCGGATCCATTTTGCAGGTGTACTGCCTGTTTTTTCGTAAACTTTTATCGCACCCTGGTTTTGCGTGGCGATAAAAAGCTCTTTACCACCGGCTTGTATGGATGCCAGGCCTTTGGCATCGCCATTGATGCATAGCCCGCTTTGTGCCATTTTAATGGCTGTAAAGCCACCTTTACCATTGCCTTTTAAGTACAGCCCCATAAAGGCATCGTGCCTGCCTGTAAACGGCTCCATGCCAAAATCGTTACCCGCCATAATGAGGTCGAGGTTGCCGTCGAGGTCGATGTCTTCGGCTACCATGCCGTAAACAGGAGCCATTTGAGCCGCTAAAGGCATAGCCGATATGCTGAATTTACCGCCGCCATTGTTTTGGATAAAGCTGGTGTTCATATCAGTAGCTTTTAACTCAATCGCATTTTCTTTATCCTTATCGCTCCAGAGGTTCTGCATGGTGGCGCGGCCAAAACCTTTATAGGTTGGGTATTTTTTTCGGATACCGATCACCTGGCTTATCAGGTCGTCGCGGGTATGCATGGGGAAGGCCTTTTGTGTGCCGTCTTCTGCCTTCATATAACAAAATATCATCGCGTCGAAAGAGCCATTGCCATCTACATCTTTACCCATAATGGTCATGGGTTGCGTAGCTGATGCCTTATAGTTTGAATTTTGGCCAAGATTACCGGCTATGTAATCGGTTTTGCCATCGTTGTTAAAATCGCCGGCAACAATGCTGTTCCACCAACCCACATGGCTGCTAATGCCCGATGTTGCGGTTACGTTGTTAAAACTACTGCCCGTATTTTGATAAAAGGTAATGGGCATCCATTCGCCTACTACGATCAGGTCGGGTTTTCCGTCGTTGTTAAAATCGCTCCAAAGGGCATCCGTTATCATACCGCCATGGGCAAGCCCCGGGCAAATTTCTGCCGTTACATCCGTAAACAAGCCTCCGTTGTTTTGCAGGATATGGCTGGCAGGAGAGGAGGGGTAAGCACCCGAAACCGAACGCCCGCCTACAAAAAGGTCGAGATCGCCATCGGCATCAAAGTCTGCCGCCCGTACGCAGGAACCGTTGTCATATTCAACCGGCAGGGCGGTAAAGCTGCGCTCGAATAGCCCTTTGCCATTGTTTATATACAATCGGTCCTGCGCGGAGGTATGCCCCTTGGGGAATTCATAACTGCCGCTAACTGCGTACAAGTCCAGGTTGCCATCGCCATTGGCATCAAATAATAAGGCGCCCATATCCTCTTCCTCTTTAAAATCCTCATGCAAAAAGCGCTTGTTATCCATAGTGAAACGCCCGCTCTGGTTTTGCATAAAAAACACGCCTTTATTACCTGCCGAGCCCCCTACATAAAAATCGTCAAAGCCGTTTTTATCAACATCGCCAACAGCAATGCAGGGCCCATATTGGCTTAATTTGTGGGGGAGGGTAGGCTGGATATTATAATCGATGGCATCCTTTTCCTGGTGTACAAAGTTGATGCCCGATTCGGCATTAGCTGCCTTAAACACCGGTTTAACTACCTCAGGTATCCCCGGAGGGTAATTGCCCGAGCTATTTTTATATTGGATTTTTACTGTTTGGTTTGCCTTTATATTGCTTAATAGCTGCGTTTTACCATCGGGCCACCTAATACGCAACGAATCGATATTAGTTGCCGCGCCCAGCCCGAAATGCGCCAGTGCGTCAACGGTACTCATATACCCCCGGCAAGGCTGCTGGTCGTAAGCCTGTTGTTTGCCCTGGTAGTAAATGCGGATAATTGCGCCAATGCCTCCCTTGTTTTTATCGTCGCCTTCCAACGTCACTTTAAGATAGTTGTGGTTTTTGTTCACCCCGCTTTTACTGTTGAGGCTGTTTTCGTAAATAAAGGCGTCATCATTTATGTTATTGATCACCAGGTCCATATCGCCATCGTTGTCCAAATCGGCATAAACGCCGCCGGTGGAGAAGGTTGGTTTGGTTATCCCCCAGTTTTTCGATTCATCGTTAAACATATAACCTCCCTTGTTGCGGAAGGCATAGCTGGCCGTTTTTACCACCGGGAACGAGTCAGCAGCGGCGAGGGTTGTGTTCTCTTTTACTGTGCGGCCCTGGTCGTTGGTGTAAAGTGCGTGGTCTAAGTCTGTCACATCGCGCGGGTACCCGTTGGTAATCACCATGTCGCGGTAGCCATCATTGTCAAAATCGGTCACCAGCGGTGTCCAACTCCAGTCGGTTTGGTAAATGCCTGCCATATAGGCTATCTCGCTAAACTGCGGATTGCCGCCTGCTACCTGCCCCTGGTTTAGCTGCAATACGTTGCGGATGTATTGATGGTCGTACTTAAACTTATTGTTATTGATGTAGGTAATATAATTATCGCCCACGAGCATGGTTTTTTTGCGGAGGTTTTCCTCCGGCAGCATCTCCAGCGATACCAGGTCGGCCAGCCCATCGTTATTGATATCTACCAGATCCGACCCCATTACCGACCAGCCCGTATGCTTAAAATATTCGGATGAGCGGTTGGTAAACGTGCCGTTTTTGTTGTTGATGTATAAGATGTCGTTAGAAATGAAGTCGTTACCAACGTAAATATCGGGCCAGCCGTCGTTATTAATATCCGCTACCGAAACGGAGTTGCCAAAGCCCTCCAGTAAAATACCCGCCTCTTTGCTAACATTGGTAAATGTACCATTGCCGTTGTTGCGGTACAGGCGGTCGGTATTTTCGGCGCTGCCATCGGTTAGTTTTGGGCGGTAGGCAACCGGCGTTTCCTTTCCCAGGAAGTTGGTGAGCAAATACATATCCAGGAATCCATCACGATCGTAATCAAAGAAAATAGCTTGTGTACTGTACCCGGTATCCTGCAAACCATAGGCCTGCGCCGATTCCTTAAACGTGGGGATGCTGTCTTTGCTAAGCCCCTGGTTTATATACAACATGTTTTTGCGTTGGGCCGGGTTGTTTTTAAACGAGGCACAAACGTAAATATCCATCCGCCCGTCGTTATTGATATCTACTACAGATACCCCGGTACACCAACGCCCTTCGCCGCCAACTCCCGCCGTAGCGGTAACATCTTTAAAAGCGAGCCCGCCTTTATTTAGAAATAATTTGCCGGGTACCATATTTCCTGCAAAGTAAATATCGGGCTTGCCATCCTGGTTAAAATCGCCAATGCCTACGCCGGCACCATTATACAGGTATGGGTGGTTGAGGATATTTAGGCTGTCGCTTTCCGTAATGTTGTTTTTAAATTCTATACCTGTTTCCCCAGCCGGCAGTAGCTTAAATAAGGTATTGGCGTCTTGTTTTTTTGAGCATGCAGCTAATAAAAAAAGTGCTGCGCTTAATAAAATTATACAGGGCTTTTGCTTGCAGGTAAACATTTATAAATAAATAATGGCCTAAAGTTGCGTGCCGGGTGTGCTGTTATATACGTAGATGTTTAACCTAAGTAGCACCCTAAGCCGCAGGTAGATAATTGGTATTTAAATGTAAAGAAAACGTATTTTAAAACACAGCTTTCGTCAAATCATCTCAAAAGTTAGTGAAAATGTATCGCCGGGGATAATGCTATTTTAAGAATATATATTTGCTTAATAGTTTTAAAAGCCACGCCTGCCGGGCAAACCTGATAATTTGTTTTTGATTTATGAAGAAGATATATGTTGCCACCCTGGCGATATTTTTATTTGCGTCGTGCCATACCCAAAGCAACTGGCAAAAGCTTGCGGCTAACCCCGAGTTTATCCACAGATCGGTGAGGCAGGTTACCGATGTAATGGTGCATGATATTTATTCGCCGCCGGTTGCCAGCCGCATTTACGCTTATGTTAGCGTGGCTGCCTACGAGGCTGCCGTTAACGGCGATAAAAAATACGTTTCCTTATCAGGCCAACTAAACGGGCTCGATTCGGTGCCGAAACCTTTGCCAGGCAAAACCTATTGTTATACGCTTGCGGCGGCCCATGCAGCGCTAACGGTTGGTAAAATATTGGTAATGAGCGAAGGGAGGATAGAAAGCTATCACGACAAAATGATGGCTGAGTTTAAGGAAACCGGCATGCCTGATGAGGTTTTCGATAATTCCATTGAATACGGAAAACTTATTGCCGACCGGATACTGAAATGGGCCGGCAAGGATAATTATAAGCATACCCGGTCCTTAGCCAGGTACGATGTACAAACTGACGATGCCACCTGGAAGCCAACACCGCCGGCATATATGAAAGGGGTAGAGCCACACTGGAACGAGATCCGCCCTTTCTTATTGGACTCAGCACAGCAATTTAAACCCGCAAAGGCGGTTGATTTTTCAGTTAAAACCGACAGCTATTTTTACAAGTTGGCGCTGGCAGTGAGGGATACCGGTTTGCAATTAACCCCGCAGCAGGTTGCCATCGCCACTTTTTGGGATGATAACCCCTTTAAAGTGAACAACAACGGCCATACTATGTTTGCTATAAAAAAAATCTCGCCCGGGGGGCACTGGATAAATATAGCAGCCCAGGTTTGCCGTAATGCAAAGGCCGATTATGTGCGCAGTGCAGAAACTTATGCCTGCCTGGCCGTTGTAATTGCCGATGGTTTTATTAATTGCTGGGACGAGAAATACAAAAGCAAAGTAATACGCCCCGAAACTTATATAAACCAATACATAGACCAAAGCTGGGCACCATTACTGCAAACGCCGCCATTCCCCGAATATACCAGCGGGCATAGCGTTGTATCAAACGCTTCGGCGGTGGTAATGAGTAAGTTGTTTGGCCAAAACACAGCGTTTACCGATTCTACCGAAACGCAGTTTGATATCCCTCCGCGCACCTTCCCTTCATTTAAGGCAGCGGCAAACGAAGCATCCATCAGCCGTTTTTACGGCGGTATCCACTATATGCCATCAATAATTAACGGCGTAGACGAAGGTGAGCGGATAGGCGCGTTTGCGTTAAGTAAACTTAAAACCCGCAAATAAATTAATAAAATTTAGCCTTGGCTGCCCGCTTGCTTTGCTGGTACTCGGTTGGGGTAGTGCCAAACTGTTTTAAAAAGTTACGGCCCAGGTGCGATTGCGAACTGTAACCCACTAAATTGGCAACCTCGTATATTTTATAATCGCCTTCCTCCAGTAGTTTGGCGGCCGCTTTTAGCCGGGTAACGTTTATCAGTTCGTTTATGGTAAGGTTAGAAATTGCCTTTACTTTGCGGTACAGGGTTGGCTTGCTCATGTTCATAAAGCTGGCTATTTGCTCTACGTCCAGGTCGGCATCCTGTATGTTTTTATAAATTACGGTGTTCAGCTTATCTAAAAAGCTTTCATCGGGCTTAGAGTAAGCCATGGTTTTAATGTGTGCCAGTGGCGAACTCGCAAAGTATTCTTTTATTTTATTGCGGTTGATAAGCAGGTTGGCTATTTGTACCTGCAAATGCTCGGGCGAAAACGGTTTCTCTATGTAAGCATCTGCGCCCACTTCAAGCCCTTCAATTTTACTTTGCAGGGTGTTTTTAGCCGTTAGTAAGATGATGGGGATATGGCTGTGTTCGAAATTGGTTTTTACGCGCTTGCAAAGCTCAAAGCCATCTACCACCGGCATCATCACATCCGAAATGATAAGCTGTATATGCTCAATATCAATCATATCAAGTGCTTCCTGCCCGTTTAAGGCTTTTATAACCGAGTATTTTTCAGCCAGTTCTGTGGCAATAAAATCCAATATCTCGGGGTTGTCGTCTACCAAAAGTATAATCGGTTTCATAAAGTCAAAGTTGTCGGCGCGGTTTACAGCGCCGTAATGTTCATAATCGTCCGGCGTATTCTGAAGGTCGAATTCCTTCTCCTGGTGAATTGGCAAAGTTAATGTGAATGTATTGTAATTGTCTGCCACATTATTCAAAAAAAGTTTGCCCTTATGCAATTCGGTGAGCGAACGAGATAACGATAGCCCAATACCTGTACCAGTTTGTTTCTCCGATTCCTTCATCCGAAAGAACGGTTCAAAGATCCTTTCACCCAGTTCGTGAGGGATCAGGTATCCATCATTCTTGATGGTAAGCGCAAAAGATTCGTTTTTCTCATCGTGCTCTTCCAGTTCTATTTCCACAAAGGTATGGGCGTATTTAATAGCATTATTGATAAGGTTGCTGATGATCTTGGTAAAGGCGTCTAAATCCACATAAGCATACAGGGGAGTGGCAGGCAGTTTAAGCTCGTAGCTGAGGTTTTTTTGCTCGGCCATCGTTTTAAACTGCAGGTAAGTATCAGCCAGTATTTGGTTGATCTCCGTTTTAACAAAGTTTAAGCTAAAGCCGTTTGTTTCGGTCTTCCTAAAATCGAGTAGTTGATTGGTCAGGTCCAGCAGCCGGTCGGTATTGCGCTCCATTATTTTCAGGTTCGCCTGTATTTCGGGCACCTGTTCGGCCTTTTTCATCACCTTTTCCATAGGCGCTTTTATCAGGGTAAGGGGCGTCCTTATCTCATGGGCAACATTGGTAAAAAACTCGATTTTTGCATTGTAAAGCTCTTTTTCTTTGTCGTTCTCCAGCAACTGTATCAACCGCTCGTTGGTTTGCCTGATGTTGAGGTGGTAGCGTTTAAACAAATAATATATGGTGAATACAAACAACAGGGTATAAATAAAATAGGCCCACATGCTTTTCCACCAGGGCGGTGCTATATCTATCTCTACGGTTGTTTCCTTATTCGTCCAAACGCCGTTATTATTGGCTGCTTCTACAATAAAAGTATAATGCCCCGGTGCCAGTTGCGTAAAATAAACCTTCCGGTTGGTTTTTAAATTTATCCAGCCTTTATCCAGGCCTTTCATCATATACCGGTATTGCGTCATTTCGGGCGCTGTATAGCTTAACGATGCAAAATCGATACTAAACGAGGACTGGTTATAATTAAGCTTGATGTTTTTGGTGAGTATTACAGATTGCTTAAGCAGCGAATCTTTCCCCTTTACGGAGATTTCGCGGTTGTGTACCTGGAAGCCGGTAATATAAACCGGGGCTACAAAATCGTTACGCGTAAAGTGTGCGGGGTTAAAACTTATCATGCCGCGCACGCAGCCAAAATACATGGTGCCATCGGTATCTTTAAAAGCAGAATTATAATTAAACTGATCGCTTAAAAGCCCATTGGCCCTGGTGTATACTTTTATGCCTTCGGTGTTTAAATTTAGCGAGATAAGCCCCCGGGTAGTACTCACCCATATATTTTTGTCATCGTCTTCCAGTATTTTAAAAATGTAGCTGCTGGGCAGCCCGTTGTTCGAATCAAAATACTTAAACGTTCGCCTGTCGGTATCGTAACGCCATAGGCCCAGCCCCTCGGTTGCAAACCAAAGGTTGTTGTCGCTATCTTCAAAAATGCCGTTGATGATAGAAATTTTCAAGGCATTTTTTACCTTATAAGTATCTGCAAGCTTGTAGCTGCTGTTGTTTTTTATATCATAGCAATAAATGCCATCGCGAACGGTGCCCACCCATATTTTACCGTTATGATCTTCTATCATCGAATAAATAAAATCGTAAGGCGGAATTTCATCTATCAAAGTAAAATCCCTTAGCGCCGGGTTAAAGCGGTATAAACCATGCGTAGTACCCACTAAAATAGCACCCGCACGTGTTTTAAGGAAACCAACTATAAAATTGCTTTTAAGGGCGTTTTTGGCTGGCCCGGCTATAAATAGCTGTTCAACTTTACCTGTTTTAATGTTAAAAACATTAAGCCCGCGTTCAAAGGTGCCAATGTAAAGGTATTTACCATCGGCAAGCAAGCCATGTATGTTGGTGTTTGATATGCCGTTTGCTACACCGGGGTAATAGTGCGTCCAGGTAGATTTATCGGCCGAGAGTTTATTCAGCCCGTTGTCCTCGGTACCCATCCATAGGTTGCCGTACATATCCTTGCATATCTCGCGCACAACGTTACCTTGCAGCGTGTTCTTTTCGCCGGGGTAGTATTTGCTAAACAGCGAATGTTGCTTTGGGTAATAATTTACCCCGCCAAAATAGGTGCCCACCCACATGCCGCCTTCTACATCTTTATATAAAGTATAAACGGCATTGTCTGATAGCGAATACGGGTCGTTATAATGTTTTTTTACATTGGTGAAGGTGCCGGCGCTTACATTGTACATAAACAAGCCCGATTCGGTTGCAATCCAGTACTCGTTGTCGTTATACTTTGCAAAGTCGCGTACGTAAACTTCTGTTTTATCGGGGTTGTAAATAAGCATATCGCGGTAATCGCCGCTTATGCAATCAAATTCTTTAAAACCCTGGTTAGTTGTGCCTACAAATATTTTGTTGCTGCCTGCCCCAAATATTTTCTCGATATAATTTGATGCCACCCGCTGCGAGTGTTTAAACATATTGTAGCTGGTAAATGTGCGGCTGGCATGGTTGAGTTTTTTTAAGTCGCCCGCTGTGGTAGATAGCCAAAGGTCGCCGTGGTTAAACACAATTGATGTTGCCTCGAACGATTGATATGCCCGGTAGTTGGTTATTTTTTTTGTTTTTTTATCATACTTCATGAGCGTAGGCCCGGCTATAAACCAGCAGTTGTTGTAAGCATCCTGCACTATACACCGCACGCCATCGTAACCACCAATGTTTAAATGCGAAAAAGTTTCCGTTTGCGGGTCGTACCGGTCTACGCCCTGGTCAGTACCTATCCATAAAGTGCCATCTTTATCAAGGCTAAGGCAGTGCACCATATTGTTTGATATGGTTTTTGGGTCGGCAGCATCGTGCCGGAAAATTTTAAACGTATAGCCGTCAAAACGGTTAAGGCCATCTTTTGTACCAAGCCATAAAAAGCCGTTCCTGTCCTGTATACTACTGTAAACGGTATTGTTAGACAAGCCTTGCTCTACCTGGTAGTGCTTAAAATAATAGGTTTGCGCACCGCAAAAAAACGGCAGCGTAACAAGTAAATAAATCAGGTAAACAGGTTTCAAATCGGTAGTGTTAAAACAAATATACTCAATCTGGCCAGAGGTTTTGGGCTAAAATTAGTTTGATACTTTTCGACTAATTATTGATATGATTTGATTAATTGCTACATAATAAAACCTTTTTCTTTACACTTAATTAAAGGGGGCTCTCCTGCCCTCTTTAAAACTAATTTAACCAACAACAATTCACTTA
>NZ_CAMLOV010000111.1 GCF_946481715.1 uncultured Mucilaginibacter sp.
CGAGATCCTGTCAAGTGACTGGAGTTCAGACGTGTGCTCTTCCGATCTCGGTAAGCTCGTCTATCTCCATCCGCCAGATGGTGCCATCGAACTGATGGCTGAATAATGGTTGTGGCATTGTCATTTATAAAGGCAAATATGCTTAATAATATCAAATGTGCTTACCTTTATAAACAATGCCGCCAAAGGCATGTTATCCACCAAAAAACATATACACAATTACACTATGGACGCAAAAGAGATCAGCTTAGAAGAAAAAAAAGTAAAACCCGTTGTAGATCACCTGAACGACCTGCTGGCCAATTACCACATCCACTATCAAAAGCTGCGTGGCTGCCATTGGAACGTTAAAGGCAAAAGCTTTTTTACCCTGCATGTAAAGTTTGAGGAGCTATATACTGCGGCGCTAACCACAATTGATGAACTGGCCGAACGCATCCTAACCCTGGGCAAACCACCTTACAGTACGTTTAAGGATTACATTGGTACATCAACATTAAAAGAGATACAAACCATCGGGCTTAAAGATACCGACATGGTAAAAGCCATAATAGAAGATATGGCTGCTCTGATAGAAATGGAGCGCGAAATTTTAGAGATAACCGACAAAGCCGGCGACGATGGCACCAACGATATGGTAAACCGTTTTATGCAATTTAAAGAAAAGAACACCTGGATGTTGAGGTCGTTTGTTAATGAAGATTAAGGGTTGGTGGGTAGGGAGTGGTGAATAGTGAGTGGGAAAGCCTATCCAACTATACAGTTATAAAAAAAGCGATGAGTAACCCTCATCGCTTTTTTTGTTCCTGTGAGCTCCTGTCTCAAATCTCACATCTCAAATCTAATTAAAACCTATATCCCAACGTTAAAAACGCGCTGTTATTGGTTTTATTAAGCAATGAGCTTGGGCTTGCTGTGCCAATTTCGTAAGGGAAAACAGTTTGGCTGCCGGTTGAATGCGTGTACGCGGCATCAATATAATATGTGCCAAAACGCAGGCCTACACCACCACTTACGGTTTTTATATCGCTGCCATTGTTTTTGCGTGCATCGCCCTGTATGCCGTAACCGCCACGCAGTAAAAAGAAACTGCTTACCCTTGCTTCGGCACCAACATGGTAATTAACTGCCGATTGGTAAAGCGTTTTAATATCCGGGTTATCGCTAAAATCGGCATTGTAGTCATCATTGTTGCTCAGGTGCGTGCTTGCATAATCTACGTATTCAATATCGCCGGTTATAAAGCCAAATTGTTTAATAAATATAGCTACACCACCGGCAACTTTATAAGGCGTACGCAAATCATAATTTAAGGTATAAGGTTGGCCGGTTTCATCTTCAAAGGTGCCGTTGGTTGTGCTGGTAGGGTATTTGGTTCTCAACCCTTCGCTATACACATCATCAATATTATACCAGGTTGGGCTGGTAAAGCTTGCCGCTAACCTCACCGCTTCTACCGGTTTGTAAATGACCCCTAAACGCGCATTGAAGCCCGAACCTGTGGTAGCTTGTTCCTGAGAAAAATGGGTGTTGTAATCCAATTGTTCGGCCGGGTCTGTGGGGGTTGCAGGTAATGCCACTATGCCGTTTTCGCTGAATAACGAGGAGGAATTGAACCTAAGGCTGGTGAAGCCAACACCCAAACCGATGTAAAACTTGTTGCTGTAATTTGCCCCGAACGAAAGATCTAACTGGCTAAGGCCACCGGTACGGCTAACGTTTACCAGTTGGCTGCCGTTTGGCTGTGCATTAGATGTGTAATTGCCTCCCGCTTCTTCAATTAAATAGTGGTTATATGCCCACGACTCCAATGTTCCTTCGGGCAAATAGTAACCCAGTGCATCGCTTTGTTTAGATCCATTGGCAAGGTTTGCAAAATAGTTGCCTATGCTGCTGCTGCTATTTTTGCCTCCGTAGGTAATGTTCTCGTAAAAATTATTGGTACGGCTGTAGCCGCCGCCATAGTTAAAGCTGAGCCAACCCTTTGTTCTGTCGGCCCCCTTTGGCCTGTTTAGTTGCTGGTAAATAACAAAAGCGGCGTGATTTAAGTTGCCGGTACTTTTGGTATCAAACATAGGCGAGCCTTGGTAAACCGAGTTAACCTTAATGTCATTATATTCGGGCGTTACGCTCAATTCCGAGTGGGTAAAGAAGCCCAGCCCGGCGGGGTTTCCGCTGATAGAGCTAAGATCGCCGCCGATGGCAGTACCGGCATTGCCTACGCCTTTTATGCGGGCAGTAGAGCCGGTTTGCCCGCCCGAAAAACGGATGGCATCCTGGGCGTATTGGGCAAAACTATTTTGAGCGGCTGCTACTATAGCAACCACACTGAGCAGGTATTTTATTTTCATAAACTTTAGGTGTGTAAAAAATATTATGGCCTTGTTGGTCTGCCGCCACCGCCGCCGCCGCTGCTGGATCCGCCACCGCTACTGCTGCTGCTACCGCTGCTTGATGGAGGAGGCGAATACGAAGGCTGCCTGTCTGGTGTACGTTCTGATGTTGCGGGGCGTTGTTGTGGCTGATAGGTACGGCCGCTATTGTCGCCACGCGTTGGCCTTGTTGCGGAGCGCCCGCTGCTGTAGCCACCACTGTTGCTGTAACCGCCTGTTGCACTAGGGCGTACATAGCCGCCATTGTTGCCGCCGGCCCTGGTTGGCCTGCCCGGGTAGTAACCTATGCCGTTGTTTGCAGTGCCATTATAGCCTATGCCATTGCGGCCACCCGCACCAATACCACGCGGGCTGCCGTTACCCCTGTTGGGGCGTGGCGTGCCATAAGTGCTGTTTGCAGATACTACACCCCAGTACTGGCCGCCGTAGCCATAACCTGTACCCCAGTAAGAGTAAGGCGAATAGCCGTAGCCCCCATAGCCGTAGCCATAACCATAGCCGCCGTAACCATAGTAACCGCCATAGCCATAACCTGCATACGGCGAAAATGCGCCATAGCCGTAACCAATGCCACCGTAAAAACCATTGTAGCCACCGTAGCCAAGCCCTATGCTAAAGCCATAATTGCCATAGTTGTACGGGTTATAGTTGCCGTAATAGCTATCGTAATAACTAAAAGGAGAGTAATAGCCGAAACGGTTTATGCGCGATGAGTAATCGTCGTAATAGTAGTAATCGTCGTCGGGGTCCTGGTCGTTATAGGCCACCTCGTCTTCCTGGCGGTAAACCGGCTTTGGGGCAACGTACTCGGGCTCTTCACCGGCCTTGGCCTGCGAAAAGTACACGTCGTCGTCTATTTTTGATGTGGATGCTGTTTTGTTAACAGAGCAGGAACTCAGCGCCATGGCACCGATTAATGTGATTCCTATGAGTAGATTCCTTTTCATTTTAACGGAGTGTAAAGTTCAAGTTCAAATAAACGTATAAATTTATAAATTTGGCGGTTAGTATTATTAATTATAAAGTCAAATTCTATTCCACAAATCAAGATATGAGCAAAGGCATTATTAGCAAAGACGAAGATTATTCGCAATGGTTTAACGACTTAATAATTAAATCTGACATGGCCGAATATTCGCCTGTCAGAGGGTGTATGATCATCAAGCCGTACGGCTATTCTATATGGGAAAAGATACAGGCCCAGCTCGATAAAATGTTTAAAGAAACCGGGCATCAAAATGCTTATTTTCCGCTGCTTATCCCAAAGTCTTTCTTCTCTAAAGAGGCCAGCCACGTGGAAGGTTTCGCTAAAGAATGCGCTGTAGTAACCCACTATAGGCTAAAGAACGATGGGAGCGGCAATATTGTTGTGGATGAGGACGCAAAACTGGAAGAAGAATTAATTATCCGCCCAACATCCGAAACCATCATCTGGAACACCTACCGCGGATGGATACAAAGCTACCGCGACCTGCCTATTTTGGTGAACCAATGGGCCAACGTAATGCGCTGGGAAATGCGCACCCGTTTGTTTTTGCGTACCAGCGAATTTTTATGGCAGGAGGGCCATACCGCCCACGCCACCGCCGAAGAAGCTGTAGCAGAAACAGAGCAGATGCTGGATGTTTACGCCGAATTTGCCGAAAACTGGATGGCGCTGCCTGTAGTAAAAGGCCGCAAAACCGCCAACGAACGCTTTGCCGGCGCGCTGGATACCTATTGCATAGAAGCTTTGATGCAGGATGGCAAGGCGTTGCAGGCGGGTACTTCGCACTTTTTGGGGCAAAATTTTGCCAAAGCATTTGATGTGAAATTTACTACAAGGGATAACAAGCAGGATTTTGTTTGGGCAACCTCATGGGGGGTTTCTACCCGTTTGATAGGTGCGCTCATTATGGGCCATTCGGATGATGCGGGCCTGGTATTGCCACCAAAACTGGCGCCTATACAGGTTGTTATTGTGCCGATATACAAACACCAGGAAGAGCTGGATGCCATTACCGAATACGTAAAAGGCTTAACCAAAGAATTGCGCAGCAAAGATGTTACCGTAAAATTTGATAACCGCGATACCCATCGCCCGGGCGCAAAATTTGCTGAATATGAATTGAAAGGCGTGCCATTGCGTGTAGCCATAGGCAGCCGCGATATGCAGAACGGTACTGTGGAGCTTGCCCGCCGCGATACCAAAACCAAGGAAACCGTACAGCAGGATGGCCTGGCAGCGCATATCACAGGTTTGCTGGAAGAAATCCAGACGAATATCTACACCAAGGCATCAATATTCCGCGCAGAGAATACGACAGAGGTAGATACCTACGAAGAGTTTAAACGCATGCTGGATGAGCAACCGGGCTTTATATCAGCGCATTGGGATGGCACATCAGAAACCGAACAAAAAATAAAAGATGAAACTAAGGCTACAATCCGTTGTATACCTTTGAACAATAAACAGGAAGAAGGCAAATGCATGCTGACGGGGAACCCGTCGGTGCAGAGGGTGCTGTTTGCAAGGGCATACTAATGTTTAGTGAGTGGTTGATTGGGTTAAGTGGTGAGTGGTTGGTTTTGGCTTTAGAATTGCATTGAATAATTTGCTTTGTTGATTCTTAGATAAATTATATCTTACCCCATTAACCTTATCAACCACTCACGATCAAACAAACATGGCCTCATTCACCGAACTGGAAACCTGGAAGCAGGCGAGGAAAATAAGACAATGGGTTTCAAAATTGACTAAAAGTTTCCCTGTCGAAGAAAAATTTCGTTTAACTGATCAAATAGTACGTTCGTCCCGTTCTATCGGTAATAATTTGGCTGAAGGACATGGAAGATTTCATTATCAGGACAATATTCGCTTTTGTGTTTTCGCGAGAGGGTCTTTGACTGAGACGCTTGATCATTTAATCGTAGCATTAGATGAAGAAATTATCACCGAAGAGTGTTTTGAATCCTTTAAACCGGATTATGAAAGCTGCCTGAAATTAATAAACGGATATATCCAATATTTAAAAAAGAAGAAGGGTGAGTAGTGATTGGTTGATAAAGAGAATGGTTGAGTTGATGGAACTATTCACCACTCAACCCAATCAACCACTCTCCGTTACGCAACCACTCACCAATTAACCCAATCAACCACTCACCAACCATGAAATTCGCAACAAAAGCAATACACGCAGGGCAAGAGCCCGATCCAACTACAGGCGCTATCATGACGCCGATATACCAAACCTCTACCTACTGGCAAAAAACGCCGGGAGATAACAAGGGGTACGAGTATTCGCGCGGCACAAACCCAACCCGCAAAGCGCTGGAAGACTGCTTAGCGGCCCTGGAAAACGCAAAATACGGACTGGCATTCTCCAGCGGTATGGGTGCAACCGACGCCGTAATGAAACTGCTGGCACCCGGCGACGAGGTAATTACCGGCAACGACCTCTACGGCGGCTCCTACCGTATCTTTACCAAGATCTTCGCCAACTATGGCATCAAGTTCCATTTTTTGGATCTGAGCAACCCGGAGATCGTCAACCAGTACATCAACGATAAAACCAAACTCATCTGGATAGAAACACCTACAAACCCTACCATGCAGGTGGTGGATATAGCGGCTATCGGCAAGATCAGCAAGGCTAATAATTTGTTGTTTGTGGTTGATAATACTTTTGCTTCGCCCTACCTGCAAAACCCGATAGATCTGGGTGCAGATGTGGTAATGCATTCGGTAACCAAATACATTGGCGGCCACAGCGATGTGGTAATGGGTGCCCTGATGCTGAACGACGAGGAGCTGTACAAAAAGCTCTGGTTCATCTACAACGCCTGCGGTGCCACACCAGGCCCTATGGACAGCTTCCTGGTACTGCGCGGCATCAAAACCCTGCACCTGCGTATGAAAGCGCATTGCGAGAATGGCAGGGCGGTAGCCGAGTTTTTAAAAGATCACCCAAGGGTAGAGAAGATCTACTGGCCGGGCTTCCCCGATTCGCCAAACCACGAGGTTGCCAAAAAGCAAATGCGCGATTTTGGCGGCATGATCTCCATCGTACTAAAAGATGCCGACCTGCAGGAAACTTTCCGCATTGCAGGCTCATTTAAGGTATTTTCCCTGGCCGAATCCTTAGGCGGCGTAGAATCACTCATCAACCACCCCGTAAGCATGACGCACGGCAGCATCCCCAAAGCCGAGCGCGACAAAGCCGGTGTGGTAGATAACCTGCTGCGCTTAAGTGTAGGCGTGGAGGATATTGAAGATTTGCTGGAGGATTTGAAACAGGCGCTGGCTTAAGAAGAGTCAAGAGATAAGAGGCAAGAATCAAGAAGGACAGAAAACATAAACCACCGCGTCATTGCAGGCACGAAGCAATGACGCATTATTGCCAATTATGAAATACGTTGCTTTTCTAATTTGTCTTATCGGTTTTACGGCTTGCAACGCTCAACCTAAAAAGAACGCTGATGCTGCGAAAGTGTACGCTACATTCCCCTATTTAACGGCATCAGACAAGAGTGGCAAGTTGTTAAACGAGGATGCGTTTTGGTTAATTATCCAGCAATCGATAATTGAATCCAATAACAATTACCAGCAGCAAATACCTCATTTGCAAAAAATTTTATCGCGCATGGACAAAGAACAGATCATCAAATTCAATAATACTTTCACCGCACTACTCGCTGCATCTTATACTTCCAAATTGTGGGGTGCATCCTACGTAATTAACGGTGGTTGTTCTGACGACTGCTTTGAATATTTCCGCGGATACCTGATTGGGCATGGGAAAAATAAATTTTACGACACCTATCGCGACCCGGAAAGTTGTGCGGATTGGATAAAACCTGAAGACGATTGGGAAGGTATAAGGTACGCAGCGGCCAATGCTTATAAGCAAAAAACCGGCTCGGAAATACCTTATACTTACCAGGCGGAATACAAATTAAAAGGGAAGTTATTTGACGAGGCAACCGTGGATAAGCAATATCCTAAGTTAGCTGCAAAGTTTTGAGGTAGTACATATGGAGAACTGGATTCAGGATGTTATTTTAAAATGGAAGCTGGAGGGTGTTAAACTAAACCCTCCAGCTTCCATTGATGAGATAGAAAATGCTGAAGCGGCTCTAAACTTTAAATTTCCGGCTGATTTTAAAGAATTTTATTTGCAAGTTAACGGATTTCAAGAGTGGGATATGTTGCGTGATAGCTGTATATCTTTATGGCCTTTAGATCGAATGATAGACGAGAGTAACAAGTGGGGCGAAAATGATTTTATCGGTATTTGTGATTGGTTAATAAGCTGTTTCGCTATCGGTTTTCACCGTCATAAAGCAGGTTTCTTTAAGTTGGAAGGTAAGCTTGAAGATGCCCGCAGTGTCGATATTCGCTTTACTGAGCTAATTGTGGCGATTGGCAGAGACGATTCCTTGATTTATTTTTAGCATGGCTAAAAAAGCAAATCAAAAACTCCCCCTTCAGGGGGCTGGGGGGCTTGCCCTTAAGCATTTCCTCGACCAAAAAGTCTCCCAATACAACCGCCCGGAGTTCATCGCGAATGACCCGGTGAGCATCCCGCACTTGTTCACAAAAAAGCAGGACATCGAGATTATGGGTTTTTGGGCCGCAACGCTGGCCTGGGGGCAGCGGGTTACCATCATCAATAAGTGTAAAGAACTCATCGCCCTGATGGATGGTGCGCCTTACGATTTCATCATCAATCACGAGGAACCCGATCTTAAGAAGCTGCTGCATTTTAAGCACCGTACCTTTAACGATATAGATACGCTGTACTTTATTTCGTTTTTCAGGCATCATTATGAGCGCCATGAATCATTAGAGGAAGCGTTTGTACCCCCCAACCCCCTGAAGGGGGAGCAGGATTATGAAGCCGCAAATCAAAAGTTCCCCCTTCAGGGGGCGGAGGGGGTTTTAAATCATTTCCGTTCCTACTTTATGTCCCTGCCCGATTTCCCAAACCGAACTAAAAAACACGTGTCCTCGCCGTCGCAGAAATCAACCTGTAAGCGGTTGTGCATGTTCCTGCGCTGGATGGTAAGGAAGGATGAGCAGGGCGTAGATTTTGGTATTTGGAACCGCATTAGTCCGGCAGAGCTAATTTGCCCCTGCGATTTGCATGTAGACCGCGTGGCCCGCAAGCTAAAACTAATCACCCGCAAACAAACCGACTGGCAAACCGCCCTCCAACTTACCCAAAACCTGCGCGAACTCGACCCATTAGATCCTGTGAAATATGATTTTGCCCTGTTTGGATTGGGGATAGAAGAACGTTGGGGAATAGAGGGGGTATTGCCGCAGTTTTAAAAATCCTCGTTTATCATCTGGTGATTGATCATGGCACCGGCACGATTACCCGCAGCAATGGAGATAGCTAAGGAACGGAACATGGTGGTATTGTCTCCCGCTGCAAACACACCGCCTATCGTTGTTGCCTGCATCTCATCTATTTTAATAAAACCATGCTCGGTTAATGCGCAACCCAGTTTTTGGGGCAGCGGGCAGGTTTGGCCGAATGGAAACTTGGCATACATAGCGCTTACAGCAACGCTCCCGCCATTTTTAAATGCAACATTGCTGATATACCCATCCTTATGAATAATCTCAGCAATTGGCGTTTCGTTAACGCTGATGTTGCGCCTGGCAAGCGTTGCAATCTGTTCCCCGCTAAGCTGGGATGGCCCATTGCTGAGCAGGGTGAGTTCCTTTGTCCAGTTATTAATGATCCTGGCAAACTCAAACCCCACCTCGCCCGACGCGAAAATTGCAGTGGCTTGGTTGCGCACCTCGTAACCATGGCAATACGGGCAATGTAAAACGGAGATTCCCCAGCAAGCTTCAACGCCGGGTATATCAGGCATTATGTCAACTATGCCTGTAGCAAATAATAATTTACGGGCAGCGTGTATGTCCCCGTTACTCGTTTCTATTACAAATAGTTCACCTTCTTTATGTGCATCAATAGCCTCTCCGTTATAAAATTTTACGTTTGGGTATTGCGTTACCTGCTCTCTTGCTTTCGCGCTGATATTCGCCGGTGTTTCGCCATCGTGTGTAATCAAATTATGCGCATGGGGTGTTTGCCTGTTGCAGGGTTTACCGGCATCTATCACCAAAACATCGCGCAAGGCCCTGCCTAAAGCCATCGCCGCCGAAAGGCCGGCATAGCTGCCGCCGATAATTATTACATCAAAGTCTGCTTTCATACTGCAAATGTAAACACATGGTTCATAAATGCAACATTGTTGCGTTTGATGATATTAAAAATGATTTTAAGGTGATATATCGTTGAATGATAATTTAGGCTATCTTTAAATAAATTCATCTCGATGACACCCGGCGACGAACTCCACCTTTCTGCCTTCCTCACAGGCAAATCCGAGCATACTTTAGCGCTGTTCCATCATTTTATTGCTGCGTTTGGTAAGGTTGGCGATATTAAGGTAGAGGCTACCAAAACCATGATTGGCATCTCTAACAGCCATAAACGCATTGCCTGGGTTACGCAATTAGGCAAAAACTTCGTCCATGTAGTATTTCCGTTTAAGCAGGAGTACCCTGATAATTTATGCTTCCAAAAGATAGCGCAAGTACCTGGCCAGGAGCAATACAACCATCATTTCAGGATGCTGAATGCCGACGATTTGAATGAGGAAGTGCTTGGGTTTATGCGGTTGGCTTATCTGGGCCGTTGAACATGCTCTATTACAACGGTTTGCTTAGGTGCCCCTTCGTCTATGCGGATGAGTTTCCCATCCACAAAATAATAGTATAGCTCTCTGCCTATGCCATCCGTTTTTCTATAGATCGTCAGTTCCGCCGATTTCTCTACCAGTTGGGTAAGCCATTTATCGTGTTTTTTAAATTCCTCCTCCGAAATTCCGAGCGTGTAATTGTGGACGCTGCAACCTGATGTGATGATGATTAATAACAATAAAAACAGGAAAGCTTTTTTCATAAAGTTAAGGTAACAATTGTGTGTTTAGTAGCTTTAGGACTTTACCGTAACCGGAAGGTTTAGCCTACACAATAAAGAATTTTGCCTATGCCTGCCCCTTAAAATAGTTCATTGCTTTGTCGTTATCAAAAGGCGTTCTATATCAGTTTATTATCGCCGTAGATGTAAATGAAGTGGTGTTTGGGCTAAGCGGCTGGCTGATAACCATGGATAACGAATTAGGGGTTACCCCGAGAATTCTACTATCATCCATTTATCGTTTGTTATGCGCTTCCGCTTATCAAAATAGTTGGGCTCCTTTTTTAGTATATAATACATTAATACCGGCCACACGAAGGGAACTAAAATTGAAAGGAAAATATTCAGGCGTTTTTGCTTTTTAGTGAGTAGGATAGACTTGCTTATTTTGCCGCATATGTAAGCTGCTAACACCAGGTGGGCTACAATGGGCAACAATGCTAACAAGTTGTAAATCATAAGCTTTTACCAAAGATACAAAATCGGTGTAATCAATTCCAAATCGGTGTAATCCCGGTTTCAGTAAACTTATCACTTTCCTTATCTTTGCCCGCAATTCAATATTCCCATACTGTGATCAATGTAAATAACATTTCCGTTTCGTTTGGCGGAACCACCCTGTTCAGCGACGTAACTTTCCCCATCAACGAGAACGATAAGATAGCCCTGATGGGTAAAAACGGCGCCGGAAAATCTACCATCCTCAAAATCATTGCCGGTGAAGCCAAGCCAACCACCGGAAATGTGACGGGCCCCAAAGAGGCAGTAATTGCTTATTTGCCGCAGCACCTGCTAACCGAAGACAAGGTGACGGTTTTTGAAGAGACCATGAAAGCTTTTGCCGAGGCGAATAAATTGCAAAAGGAACTGGATGAGGTGAACGAACAGCTCACTATCCGTACCGATTACGACAGCGACGAGTACATGAAGCTGATCGAACGCGTATCGGAACTGAGCGAGAAGGTTTATTCGGTAGAAGACACCAATTACGATGCCGAGGCAGAAAAAGTGCTAAAAGGCCTGGGTTTTGAACGCAAGGATTTTACCCGGCAAACCTCGGAATTTTCGGGCGGCTGGCGGATGCGTATCGAACTGGCCAAGATCTTGCTGAAAAAGCCGGACCTGATCTTACTGGATGAGCCGACTAACCACATGGACATCGAAAGTATCCAGTGGCTGGAAGATTTCCTCATCAATTCGGCCAAAGCGGTGATGGTGATCTCGCACGACAGGGCCTTTGTAGATAACATTACCAACCGCACCATTGAGGTTACCATGGGCCGCATATATGATTATAAAGCCAAATACAGCCATTACCTGCAATTGCGTGCCGACCGTCGTGTGCACCAATTAAAAGCCTACGAGGAGCAGCAGCGTTTTATTGCCGATAACCAGGAATTTATAGATCGCTTTAGAGGCACCTACTCTAAAACCCTGCAGGTGCAGTCGCGGGTAAAAATGCTCGAAAAACTGGAGGTTATTGAGATAGACGAAGTAGACACTTCGGCATTACGGTTGAAATTCCCGCCTTCGCCACGTTCCGGCCAATACCCGGTAATCGTAGAAGATCTTACCAAAACTTACGGCGACCACATGGTATTCAAAAACGCATCAATGGTGATTGAGCGGGGAGAAAAGGTTGCTTTTGTGGGTAAGAACGGCGAAGGTAAATCAACCATGATAAAAGCCATCATGAACGAGATTGAGTTTGAAGGGAGCTTAAAGGTTGGCCATAATGCAAAGATTGGGTACTTTGCCCAAAACCAGGCAGCATTGCTGGATGGCAACTTAACCGTATTTGAAACCATCGACCAGATCCAGTTAAGTGATGGCTCGTTAAAGATCAAAGACCTTTTAGGCGCGTTTATGTTCAGCGGCGATGATATCACCAAAAAAGTGAAGGTGCTTAGCGGTGGGGAGAAAACCCGCCTAGCCATGATAAAATTGCTGTTGGAACCTGTGAATTTATTAATACTGGATGAGCCAACCAACCATTTGGACATGAAAACGAAAGACATCATCAAGGATGCACTGAAAGACTTTGACGGCACCCTGATACTGGTATCGCACGACCGGGATTTCCTGGACGGGTTGGCAAAAAAGGTATTCGAGTTTGGGAATAAACGGGTACGCGAACACTTTGAGGATATCAAAGGCTTTTTGGCCTACAAAAAAATGGATAGCTTAAAAGAGATCGAACAAAACTAAAAGGCGATACAATAGCATACTAAGCCTGCCTTTGTTCCTGCCTTTGTTGGTGTTGTCACCAACAAACCGCGATGTTTAGATGTAACCTATTAACCGTTTTGCTGCAACTGCGGAAAAATGCACGAGCATTTCGTTTAATAAAGACATCCGGTACGTTGTTGGTGACAACACCAACAACGGCGAAAAAAAATCGTAATAATCTGCTAAATCCGCTTAATCCCGGTTCTAGGCTTCCTCTTTAAAATAAACCTTATAGTAGTTCATCGCTTTATCGTCGTCAAAGCCCTTCTCTATCAGCTTATTATCACCATGGATATAAATATGGAAGTTCTTATCCAACTTTAAAACGCTTTTGTACACACGGGCCTGTTTTTTTACGGCGTTGCCGGAGATCTCGAAACTATCGCCAATAGGGCTGTCGAATTCCTCTTCGTATTGGCTTTTAAAGGTTTTAAAGGATGCAATGGCTCCCGGGTTGCTGATCACCTCCTCGCTGAATTCGTCCAGGTCGAAGGTTTCTTTTTCCTTAAAGTACTTCATGGAGCGGTTCAGCAGGTCAATTTTATCGGCCTTGCTCATTTCAAACTCATCATCCAGCTTTTGGGTAACAAAGTTTTTATAGATACCAAGGGTGTTGCTGGTTTGGTTATAGCTGTCGTTACGCACTTTTAGCTGCAAAAATTCATCCTTCCAGTACACGGCTGCATCCTGTCCGCCGGTTGTTTTGTCGATAACCACTACTTTATAGCCGTTTTCTTTTTCGATATTGAAGATGAGCACGCCCTTATCCAGCTTGTTAATGTTGATGGCTTCCTGCTCATAATCCACCGCAAACCCGCCCTTATCCGGGTAAACCTTTAGGTAGGTTTCCTTATTCTCCGATTTAAAGATGCCGATGGCATCCAGTGGGTTGCCCTCTATCTGCACCTTGTTAAAATAAACCACGTAAAGTTCGCCGCCTTTAATGTTGGGGTGGGTGCTCACCTTGTACAGGTGTTTAGCGATCTGCTCAGATGCTTCGTGAAATTTTTCTTTATCCTCAAACGCCATGGTGGTAAAGTGGTGCAGTTCGTTTAGCGCCAGGTCGCCGCTGCTGTGCATCAGGTGGTAAACCTCGTTCACCTTTTCAAAAGGCTTTAAAAAATACTGCATGAGCAAGTTCGGGATGATCTCGTCCTGCAGTTCAAGGGGCGCATCAGATAAAGAATACATTTCGTTTTGCGACTGGTTGCCCACGTGGTGCACCGAAATTGTATCAAGCGAAGCTTCGAAAAAAGTTACCATAATTAGGGCGAAGGTAAATATTTGTCATTGAGCCATTATGTCATTAAGTCATTATTTTTACAGCACCTTGCACAATTATGACTTAGGAACATTAGCCTTAAATATCGACTTTTGCAACGGCGCATTGGCAATGACCCAATGACCCAATGACTCAATGACCAACAACGAAGACACAATCGTAGCGCTTGCCACCCCCAACGGAATTGGGGCGATAGGAGTTATCCGCCTCTCGGGGCCGGATGCCATCACCATTGCCCAAAAAGTTTGGAAAGGAAAGGATCTGACCAAACAAGCATCGCATACGCTGCACTTCGGCCGCATTATGGATGGCACGCTGGAACTGGACGAAGTGGTGGCCTCGCTGTTTGTTGCCCCGCGTTCCTACACCCGCGAGAATGTGGTAGAGATCTCCTGTCACGGCAGTAATTATATAATTGAGTCCATCATTAAGCTGTTCATTAAAAACGGCGCCCGGGCAGCCAAAGCGGGCGAGTTTACGCTGAGGGCATTCCTCAACGGGCAACTTGACCTATCGCAAGCCGAAGCTGTTGCCGATTTGATAGCCTCCAACTCCAAAGCTTCCCAACAAATAGCCCTGCAGCAACTTCGCGGCGGTTTCAGCAGCCAGCTGCAATCTTTGCGCGACCAGCTGGTGACATTCGCTTCCCTGATAGAACTGGAGCTGGATTTTGCCGAAGAAGACGTAGAGTTTGCCAACCGCGACCAACTGAAAAAACTCATCCACGAGATCACCAAAGTAATCGGCAGCCTGATACAATCCTTTGAGCTGGGCAACGCTATCAAAAACGGTGTAAATACCGTAATTGCCGGTCGGCCAAATGCCGGGAAGTCCACATTATTAAATGCTTTGCTGAACGAGGAGCGGGCCATTGTAAGCCATATCCCCGGCACCACGCGCGATACGATAGAGGAGGTGCTCAACATTAAAGGTATTAACTTCCGCCTGATAGATACGGCGGGCATCCGCGAAGCCACCGATGCCATTGAACAAATTGGCGTGCAGCGCACCATGGAAAAAATAAGCCAGAGCGCACTGTTGTTGTACGTGTTCGATGCCGAGCAAATAACCGACGAAGAACTGGACGCCGACATAAAAAGCTTACAAAAACCCGGCGTTGCAATGCTGGTAATAGCCAACAAAATAGATTTGCTGAAAGAGGAAGAAAAGTTAAAGAATTTTGAAGAAAAACACCGAAATCCGTCCGGTTTTCAAGGGTCGCAAACCACTCCTTTGGTACTGATATCGGCCAAAGAAAAGCAGCAGATAGAAGAGCTGAAGCAACAGATTTACGGCGCCGCCATCAAAGAAAACCTAACCGGGCACGAAACCCTGGTAACCAATATCCGCCACCTGGAAGCCCTCCAAAAAACCGAAGAAGCACTCATCCGCGTGTTGGAGGGGATAGATACTGTAACCTCCGATTTCCTGTCGATGGATATTAAACAGGCACTGCACTACTTAGGCGAAATAACAGGTGCCGTTACAACTGACGATCTGCTGGAGAATATATTTAGCAAGTTTTGTATCGGTAAGTAGCTGGTGCTCATTAGGGTAGCTTTTAGTAATTGAGAGCGGCGCTCTCAATTACAGCAGCCACGGCTTTGGCCTGTGACATATATAAGGTATGGCTACCCTTGAGTTCAGTCAGTATCGATCCCGCGCGTTTGTACATTGTGCGTTCCAGATCAGGATGGATGCTTTTATCTTCTGTTGCGACATTAGCGTACGATGGCTTGTTTTTCCAGGCAGCTTCCGTAAGTGGTGTTAAAAAACTTTTTACCGCAATCGGTTGCTGAGAATCAGCCATGAAAGCTGCCTTATCAGGGCTTTGTTCGGCTGCAAAGCATTCTCTGAATTTGGCTTTGTCGAAATAGACGATGCCTTTATCATCCGGTGGTAAAATACCGTTGACGTGCAACTGCGGTCCTCCCTGCAATAAAGAGATGACAGTCTCCCCCTTATCGGGAATGAAAGCCGCTAAATGGTTTGCGAAACCACTTAATATAGTTGCGTTACGGCTATGAGATAATTGTTTATATTGGTATGTTATTTGGATATAATTACATATCACCAATGAATCTGTTAAAGCTTAACATTGGGTATAATACTTAACATCATAAACAACGGCGGAGTAATGATCACTACCAATTTTCAACATGTTTAAGATACTGTCAGTAAGTTTCTTGCTGATTATAACGCGTCTGTGCGCCGCACAGGAAACCAAGGGGCAACTATATGCACAATTGGTGCATAAACAAGTCGATACTGTGCGCCTAGCCATTTTATACAAATTGGGGCTTTTCTATTTATCACATTATGATCAAAAAGGTCATCTGGATAGTGCGGAGGTTTATTTGAACAAGGCGCTTGTAATAGCTACAGCAGCCCACCTAAACAATGACATAAACCGGTGTAATTCGAAATTGAGCAACGTGTACCTGGCACGCAATAACCTGCCTGTTGCAGAAAGGTATTGCACGCTTGTCGCGCAGGCCCATGCAGTAAAGCACGAGACAGCTAAGCAGGCCTACACATGGTTAAAATTTGGCCAGGATGTGTTAAATAAAATGACAGACACAGGCAAAAAAATGCCAGAGTCGGCAGCGCAAGCAGCAGAAGTATACTATAACCGCGGCTTAAGGGTACTGCAATCCATAAGGGACACAGGCGCTCTAATTGATAAGGAAATACTCATTGCGGAGTATATTAATGCAAGAGGCTATAATCGGCTTTATCGAAAAAAAGCGGGAGATATCATTAAGAGATTTGAAAATTCCCGCTTTACGCAGATTAATTTATTGTATGCAGATTTATCCCGGGATTATAGGAATGTGGGGAATAATAACGTTTCACTTTTTTATTTGCTGAAAGCGATGGACCGGATGAACCGGTTGCGCGATACTGTCAATAACCAAGTGATATTTGGCGAACTGGCACTGGTTTATGATGAACTGGGTCAGGCAGACAAAAGCATACAATGGTATAAAAAGACCTTAGACTTACGTGAAAAAATGCAAAACCCGTCGCCGGCAGGCTTATACCGCACAGCCGGTTTTATGGCGCTTAACTTAAATAAACGGGGCCGCAGTGCGGAGGGACTTAGCTACATCATGGGTCTTGAAAAAAGGCAGCCTCCTATAGATGATAATACGAGAGGTATGGCCGCCCAGGTAAAAGCTTATTGTTATGATGGGCTAAAGCAATATAAGATAGCCGAAAAATACTATCTCCTGATGATTGCTTATTATAAGAAATCTGAATCTAGTTACCTGCGAGATTTTGCGGGTTATGACATTACTAATTTTTATGTACAGCAAAAAAAATACAGCGAGGCAGCCTATTATCTGAAAAATATGCAAACTGAAAGTTTTAATTTATCAGGCAAACGGAATATCGAGCTTATGCGTTTTAAGATTGATTCTGCCGCGGGGAAACCCTGGTCTGCTATTAAGTATTTCCAGCAGTACAAACGGTTGAATGATTCGATCTTCACCGTTACCAAAAGCGCGCAAATAGAAGACCTGCAAATAAAATATGCCACCGACCAGAAAGAAAGGGACCTGGCATCGGTTAAAAAAGACCGGCAATTACAATATGAAAAGGCGAATCGTGCCGCAAGCGCACGCGATATCACGTTGATGGCTATAGGTCTGCTTTTAATTGTTGTTGGCTTACTTTATAATAGCTATCGCATAAACAAAAAAAAGACCATTGTGATAGACCGTAAGAATAAAGAGCTAAACCAACTGGTAAATGAAAAAGACGGTTTGTTAGAAGAAAAAGAATGGTTGATAAAAGAGGTACATCACCGGGTAAAAAATAACCTGCAAATAGTAATGGGCCTGTTGCAGCGGCAAGCAGCGTTTGTAAAAAATAAAGAAGCCTTGACCGCTATCCGCAACAGCGAACACCGTATGCATGCCATATCGTTAATACATCACAAACTGTATCAATCAGACAGTTTTATGTTGGTCAATATGATCGATTATATTAATGAAATGGTTGGGTACTTGCAGGAATGTTTCGATTTAGGTGCTCACATCAGATTTGAGAAAGTAGTCAGTAATATTTCCTTTGAAGTTGGCGTAGCTGTACCCATAGGCCTCATTTTGAATGAAGCTATTACTAATTCAATTAAATATGCATTTTCCGGTTCCCAAAATTGTTATGTGCGAATTGTCCTCGAAAAATCGGGAGAAAATCATTATTTGCTACAAATAGCAGACAACGGATGCGGTGTTGCACCTGAATTTAATATTGAGCGGACAAACTCGATGGGATTGAATTTAATGAGGGGGTTAAGCAAACAACTTGGAGGAAAATTATCGATCCTAAATGATAATGGGCTTGTAATAAAAATCGCGTTCCGACAAGGTTGAACATTTGATTTATACGGTAGTAACCACGGAATATCGTGGTTGCACAACGCAATATCGTGGTTTTTGACATAGCGCTCCACCTTGTGATAGTAACTTGAAATCAAATTCTCAATAAAAAAACAGGTGTCTTGTTAATGGCGCTGAAATGTGGGTTGATTTTAGATTTTATGGCAAGATTTATAATATTATATTTAAATAGGATTTAACAAGAATGTAGTTGTGAACAAAAAAAAGATACTCATTGTTGAGGACGAATTTATTATCGCGGATGTTTTAGCCAATATTTTAAAAACTAGCGGCTATATTGTTTGCGGCATAGCAGACAGCGTGAAGGAAGCGCTGGAAATGGTTTCAGAATTTAAACCCGAATTCGTTTTGCTTGATATTTATTTAAAAGGGAAACTTACCGGGATCGATCTGGCACACCGGTTAACCGAAATGGATATACCTTTTATTTATATCTCGGCAAACTCGAATCAGAAAGTCCTTGATGCCGCAAAAATGACTAATCCATACGGTTTTGTTATTAAGCCATTCCGTGAAAAAGATGTTTTAACAGCGCTTGATATCGCTGTCTACAGGCACGATAATCACCTCGAAAACGGTTCAAGACAAACCGCGCTTATGCAAAAAAAAGCTGCGGCAATACTGTCCTCAACCCTAAAGTGGGAATTGAAAATGCTGCAAATGGCAAAAGCTATACAACCTTACATACCTTTCGAATTTTTATCTTTCGGCCTCA